>DASXDT010000005.1:0-300000 GCA_036490475.1 Candidatus Tumulicola sp. | reverse complement strand
CTCTCGCCCGGTCAATGGCAGCACGTGACCGATCGCATCGCTAAGACGCCGCGATTTGCGGCCGCGTTGTTGAGCGGTACGATGCCGCAGGACATCGAGGAAGCGTTTACTGCCGTCCACTGCGCGCTCTTTCCGCGCACCGCGATGGATCTGCGAACGTCGTGCACGTGTCCGGATTGGTCGAATCCGTGCAAGCATGTCGCGGCGGTCTACTATTTGTTGGCCGAAGAGTTCGACCGCGATCCGTTCTTGCTGTTCGCGTTACGCGGTCTGGATCGCGAGGGCGTGGTACAAGCGCTCAGCGCGCGCGAGTTCGGCTTGGTATCGGTCGCACCGGATGCGGCGCCACTTCCCCAATCTCGTCCGCCGATCGACGTTCCGTCGGTAGATGCATGGCCGCTGCGGCGTGCCGGGCGTTTTCCGTTTTGGAGCGGCACCGAGCCGCTCGAATCCGCGCTGGACGACGAATACGCTTCGGCCGCGGAGCGAGCCGCGGCGCTCCTCGCCGAGACCTGGCCCGACGCCTGAGCGCGTCTAACGAGGGCCGAGAACGGCGCGCGCGTGCGACCCACCGTCGAAGCGCTCGGTGACGTTGAAGTCTTCGGCTAAACTCCAAACGATATACAGTCCACGTCCCCGTTCGCTGAGCAGATCGGTCGGAAGCCGCGGGACGAGCGTGAAGCCCGGACCGCGATCGAGAACGTGCAACACCGGCATCTCGTCGTTCCAATCGAAGGTGATGTCGATCGGGCCTGGAGCGTATCGGACGACGTTGCCTAACAGTTCGCCGAAAATCAACTCGGCCGTGCCGGTGTCGTCCTCGGACATGCCGCCGTCCCGCAACGCCTGCACGAACGCGTGCCGCGCACGGTGCGCCGTTTCTGCATCGCTCGTATCGAACGTCCAGCGTATCGAGGGTCGTGTCGAGGCCGGTTCGGCCGGCCCCGGCGACACGAGACGTAACGTTAGAATGACGACGTCGTCGCTGCTGCCGCGTTCTAGAAGGCGCTTATACAGCGCTTCTGCACAGTTTGGCATCGACGGGATGTCTGCAGCCGCAACCGCGGCCTGCAGGCGTTCTTGGCCGGCGATCACATCGCGCTCGACCTCGATCACGCCATCGGTATAAAACACCAACAGACAATCTTCCGGAAGGGTTATGCTCATCGCTTCGTCGCCGCGCATACGCAGACCGATCGGCGGCGAACCGCCACTTAACGCCCGCACGCCGCCATCGGAATCGCGCAAGAGCGGCGGAGGATGTCCGGCCGATGCGTAGGTGAGCGTTCGCGTAATCGGATCGAACACGCCGACGAACGCGGTGACAAACATGTTGGGATGTTCGGTTTTCAGCGTACGGTCGGCCGCATCGAGCATCGCGACCGGATCGGCATAGACTTGCGCGACGCCGCGAATGACTTGCCGCATCGACGCCATGATAACCGCGGCGCTGAGTCCGCTTCCTGCAACGTCGCCGATCGAAACGACGATTCGGCCGTCGCTCAGACGCAGCGCGTCGTACCAGTCGCCACCCAGCAGCGCGCGATCGCTGGCCGGGACGTAGATTCCGTCGAAACGAATTCCGGGGACGCTCGGAAGCGAGCTCGGCAAGGCGGCTCGTTGGAATTCGGTCGCGATCTCGCGCTCGCGCTCGTATAAGCGCGCGTTCTCGATCGCAACGGCAGCCCGGCGCGTCAGCTCTTTGAACAATGGAACATCGTCGTGAGAATAGCGGCGGGGCGTCTCGGCCCAAAAAGCGACCAGCGAACCGATCGTGCCGCCGCGCGATTTCAACGGCACCGTGACGGTCGAGTGCGGCGCGAGTGCACGAATGACGTCGATCAAATCGTGCGAGGCCGACCGTTCGATCGACTCGTCAGGAATGTTGGGGATAACGATCGCCTGATTTTTCCGCAATTCGGCTTCTATCAGCGGTTCGGCTTGGAGATCGTGATTGTAACGGCCCACGATCCGCTGCACGAGCGCGGCCTTCTCCGGGTAGGCATGGATTGCCGCGACGGTTTTCAGCCGGCCGGTTTCGTCGAATAAGTCGATCGCGGCCCAGTCGGCCAATTCCGGGACGACGATCGCCAGCATGCGTTCCAGCGTCGTCTGCAGATCCAGCGACTCGGACAGCGCTTCGCTCGACCGCGCAAGAAACGCGAATCGCTCACCTTGCCGTTTGTGGTCGTCGACGTCCGTGCACACCGCCAGCCATTCGCTGCCGTTTGCGTTGCCCGAGCGAAGCGGCGAAACGCTGGCGCGAAACCAGCGGTTATCACCGTCGAATCGGCGGAGCCGCAACTCGAGCCAGAACGGTTCGCCGCGTTCGATTCCTTGCGTCCAGGCTTGGATCGCGGTCTCGGCGTCGCGCGGATGGACGGCGAGCCGGAGCCGCTCGCCGGCATCGAGGCCGTCTTCGAGGCGTTGGCCAGTATACGCAAACCATTGCCGGTTGAAGCGGTGCACGTTTCCATCGAACGAGCCGACCCACAAAATTTCCGCAAAGTCGTCGAGTAGGATTCGTTCGACGCCGGCACTCGATGAAATGCCACCCACGCTGCTGTGTTCCATCGTGGCGCGGTTACGCACCTTTTCTTGGCTGGTGGCGGCCGAGGCTATTCGCTACACTGCTCGGGCGATTTGGCGCAGAGCTGCGCTTGCGCGAGATCGACTCCGAACGCGGAGATCGTCTCGACGACAATGCCGCCGTTGATCGAATATCCGTATCGCTTGCCTCGGTAAAATTCGGCTACCGCGCCGTTGCTTCGATCGCGAATCGATGCGACGCGTTTAGCGGCAAGAAAATCGTGTGCCACTGCTTGCCCGTAGAGGGAGGCAAAGAAACTGTAGCCGTAGCCCTTGCCATCGTGATGGATGGCAGCCGATCCGGGCGGTTTTCCGGGATTACCGACCGACAGCGATTCGCGCCGAATGTGCGACCCATCGGTGGTGGCGTAGAACGTCCAGGCGATTCCGTGATCGCTCGTTTCGAGCGCGAAGGCCGGATCGCCACTCATCTCGTCACGGCGCCGGGCGATGCCCGCCAGCAACTTTCGCGTCGATGCCCATGCCTGGAACTGTGGCAGCGTCTGTCCCGGCAGCGCGTTCGCCGGCGCGATGCACGCAACCAACGCCAACAGGCCCGCGACGATCGGCTTCGCACATGCGGCCGCCGTCATGTTAGGTCAGCCTTCTGCGTCTCGCTTCTGCCAGCAGCGCGTGGCGGCTGCTGACCCCAAAGAACTTGAGCACGGCCTTGGCATGATTGGCCACGGTGGCCACGCTCAAATCGAGTTCTTGAGCGATTTCTAAGTTGCTCTTGCCTTCGCACAGCAGTCGGAACGTCCGGTCGCGCATCGGCGTCAGACCGGAACCCCGTCGCGAGCTGGTAAAACGGTCGCGCCACTCTTCGGCCAGCCAGCTCTTGGGATAGTTCCCAAGCCACTGATGGGCTTCCTGAAGAAACGCCGTCTTTCGCGTCGCGTCGAACAACCGAAGATCGCATCGTGCGGCTCGCCATTCGAAGGCAATCGTTCGATACACTGCGCGCGCGCCCTCGAAGTGGCTCGCGGCACGCTTACGCTCACCGTGATGCAGATCGACGACGCCGCTGACGTAATCGAGCAGCGCGTGAAAGCGGCGTTCGCGATGGTAGAACGGAACGCGGGACGGGTCGTCTTTTATGCGCTGGAATCGATTGAGATATTTCGCCGCACGCGCCGCGTCCATGGGGGCCGTCAGCTCCGCGAGCAGCAGTAACGCGAGCGTACTCTCGTCGTCAAATGCGTCCCAATCGACGGATTCAGCGATCCGCTGCGCTTCGAAGAGTTCCTGGGCAAACCACGTCAGCTCGTTGCGGGCTCGCGCAAGATACGCGCGATCGCAATACGCAACCGTGCGCCATGCGTCGTTGGGTGCGTCGTCGGCGCGCTCGCGCAAATAGCGAAACGCATTAAAGTAGTCGCCGTCCAGCGCACTGGTCCAGGCCAGGGAACGAGCAGCCATAAATCGGCGGCCGGAAAGGTCCTCGGGCCAGGGGGTTCCGGATAGCTGGCGTTCGATCGAACGAACCGCATCGGGTATGTGACTCTCGCGCGAGCATACGGCCAGCGAATAGGTCGCCGCCACCCGCGGCACCATGTGCTTTTCCGAACGCGGATCGATGGACGCCAGCAGTCGTATCAGGACGCGCGCCTGTTCGTGCGTGCGCGACTCCGACTCTAATATGCGACTTTCGAGGAGTTGTGCAGCGAGTTTGCTTTCGGTACTACGGCCGGCTTTGGCGAGCGCGAGGCCTTCGCGCGCACGCTGCGGATCGGATTGCAAAACGAAGCGTCCACCGATGCGGGATCCAACCGCAGCGATCAATTCTGCGTCACCCTTGTGCGTTGCGGTCTGCATCGCGCGCTGCAGCCGGTCATCGGCTGCGACGTAATCGCCCGACACGGCGTGCGCCTCGCCTAACAGCATTTGCTGCCAAACATAATCACTGCCGTTCGACGCTGCTTGCATCGATTTGAGCAGCGGAAGTGCCTTCTGCGATTGGCCTGGCGTGCGCAACGCGATTTGCGCGCGAACGATCGCGACGTTCGGCGGAACCTGGCCACGGCGAACGTGCGCGTCGAACGTTTCTACTGCTTCGGAATCGCGCCCGCTTTCGAAGGCGTCGTTCATCATGCGCATCCAAGCGACGCGCGCGGGCGGCTTGTTTATCGCGTTTTTCATGGTTGAAACCGGTACATGGTGACCCGACTCGTTCATGGATTGCGAAACCCCAACCTTCGAACGTTCTTCGCTGCCTAATAGGCCTTTAGGCCCAATAAGTATGGAGCGCGCAGGTAAGCGAAGCGAGGTATAAAAGCCCCGTGCTATGCTCTCGGGCTCGATTTCGGGCAAATCGCGATGACCGAGTCAGTAACGGTCACGTTTCTTTTTAGCGACATCGAAGGCAGCAGCCGGATGTGGGAGCTTGACCTAGCGGGCATGGATGCTTCCCTGGAGCTGCACGACCGAGTGCTTAAAGCTGCAGTGGAAAAATGGCACGGTCGAACGTTTAAAACGATGGGCGACGCCTTTTGCTGCGCGTTCGAGGATGCTGCCGATGCCGTACACGCTGCGGTCGAAGCGCAGTTGGAGCTCGCGCGACAATCGTGGCCCGAAAGCATCGGGCCGATACGCGTGCGAATCGGTCTGAACACCGGCGCGGCGATTCGCAGCGAAACCGACTTCGTCGGTCCTGCACTCAATCGTACGGCGCGAGTGATGTCGAGCGGCCACGGCGGGCAAATTCTTGCGTCCAGTGCTACGGTCGCCGTGATCGGCGCTCCGCCGGATGGGATTGTATTTCGGGATCTCGGCGTTAAACGTTTGAAAGATCTCGAATATCCAGAGCGCGTCTTTCAAGTCGTCGCAGCAGGCTTATCTGTATCTTTTCCGCCCTTACGGACCCTCGACGAACATCCGAATAATCTGCCCACGCAACTGTCATCCTTCGTGGGCCGGCGCGCAGAACTGGAACGTTTGAGGACGGCATTTACGCAATCGCGCGTCGTCACGGTCGCCGGGCCCGGCGGAATTGGCAAGACCCGCCTGGCAGTGCAGTTCGGATCCGAGAACGTGCACCGATTCCCCGGCGGCGTCTTCCTCATCGAGCTCGCGAGTGTAACCAATGCCGCATTGTTGCAGCACGTCGTGGTCGCCGCGCTCGGGCTTCGCGAGAATGCAGCCGAGGCTCCTATCGATACTATCGCCCGCTTTATCGGTGAGCAAAGCGTTTTGCTCATCGTCGATAACTCCGAGCATCTTTTGAACGACGTGGCTGCTATGGTTAAAGCGTTAGCGTTGCGTTGCAACGCTCTGATGGTTCTTGTGACGAGCCGCGAGCCGCTGCACCTAACCGGCGAAAGGGTCGAGCGATTAGCCGCGCTGTCGTTGCCGGATCGCATCGACGCATCGGAGCTCGAAACGAGTGACGGCTGCAAGCTCTTTCTCGAGCGGGCACGGGCGAGCGGTGGCGCCGTTGCCGGCGCGCCGGGCGACGTTGAGGCGATCGTTTCGATCTGCCGGCGCCTCGATGGGATTCCGCTCGCGATCGAGATCGCCGCATCGCGAACAGCGACGATCCCACTGCGGCGCCTTGCGGAGCGGCTCGATGCGCATCTATTGGTCAACAGAGATCCGACCGTCGTCGAGCGCCATCGCACGCTGGCAAAAGCTATTGACTGGAGTTTCGAGCTCCTCAATGATGACGAAAAACGGGCGTTCCTCGCAATGTCGGTCTTTCGGGGAGGCTGCACCGTCGCCGCTCTAGCGTATGTCCTCGATGCTGACGCCGACGATACCTTAGAATCGCTGCTCGACAAGTCGCTGTTGCACGAAACGCCGGGTGGTGACGGTGAGCCGCGTTATCGTTTTTCCGACCCAACGCGAGAGTATGCAGCCGGACATTGTGACACGCAGTTTGAGGCGGGACATCTCGAGCAGCGGCATTGCGACTATTTCTCGAACGTCGCGGGCGACGCTGGAGGGGTCGCCGACGATCGGTTTGCGCGGATTGCGGCCGACATTGACAACGTACGTGCGGCCCTGGATTGGTCGCTTCGACCAAGCGCGCCCCAATCTGGAGCGAGCGCCTTCATTTTGGCCATGACATCGTATTGGCGTGCGCGGAGCTGGTTTACGGAAGCGCGCCTATGGTTGGAGCGCGCTCGTAAAGTGTCGACGCGGGGTTCGCCGGAGCTTACGCGCCAGGCCGCCGCCTTCGCAGCCATGCAGGACGACTACAACACAGCCACATCGCTGGCGGAAGAAGCGCTTGTAGCCTACAAGAACGCGAACGATGAGCTTGGGGTTGGAAAAGTGCAGCACACACTGGGTGAAATCGCCCACAGACAAGGGCGTTGGGAAGACGCCGAGCACCTGTACGGAGAGGCATTGGTGCATTTGCGTACCGCGCGCCATTTGCTTGGCACGACGACGTGTTTGATCAATCTAGGACTTTTGGCGCGCGAGCGAGAGGATCTTCAGTCCGCCCACTCTCTTCTAAACGAAGCTGCTGAATTCGCGGCCGAACTGCATAGCCCGAACGTTTCTGCGCAGCTACTCATCGAACAGGGCTGGCTTGCATTGTCCGAGCACCGGACCGAAGATGGTAGACGTCTGTTTCAAGAAGCGCTTGAGGAAAAGCTGACGCAGAGAGATCTGCATGGTATTTGTCAGGCCCGCTTAGGTGTAGCGACCGCGGCGCTTCTCGACAGCGACGCTGCCAATGCGATGGCCGAATTCGAAACCGCGCTGCGCGAGGCACATCGGCTCGAGGCTCGAAGTTTTGTATCGGACTCGTTATACGGCTTGGCAGGCGCCAATGCGTTGCAAAATCAAGTTAAGGCATCTGCAGCGTGTTATAGGCTGGCGCGTGACTTCTCAGTTAAAATGAAAATCGGCAACCGGCGCGGTCTAGCCCAAAAGCTGGTCGAAACTTACCTGGCTGCGGATCTCGGCAACGGACAGTTTTCGGGAGCCGCAGCACTTTGTGCTTCGTTTAGGTATACGGATCCCGAAGGGGCGATATCTCGCATGCGATCCCTTCGGGATTATCTCTAGCTCGCTACGGAGTTACTTGGCTCTTGGCAGAGCGTCAAAATTCGACAATCCAGTAACAACTTTGATGCTCATGCTGTAAGCTCTGTTCGCTTGCGGAATTCCATCGTTTACTGTTGTTGCGCCCGCTTCAACAGAAGCCAGATGTTGGCAAAACGTCGTCACACCAGTGCAGGCGACGATCGGCGATGATGATGCGCTGTTCTCGGAGGTAAAAACGAAAATCTCGAAGCCGCAATTCGCTATACAATGTTTCTGTGCGACAATCTGTTGGTTTCCAGTAATATGAAAGCCGGTCGGAACGCTATCTCCGTTGGTGACGACTTGCCTTTGGCGCTGACTAAGTAGAATCCAACGGCAATCAAAACGAAACCGATTATAACTGAGCCGATTCCACGCATTAGCGTGCTATTCATGACGTCAATCCTCCCTTTCTTGTTGGAGGCACTTAAGAAATAAAGGCACTATGTATTGCAGTGACGCTCGATAAGACGTTGGGTACGTTTCCGGTGGCGAGCGCTGCGGCTAACGACAGCATCCCAGCCGCAATTTTGATTCCGCGGCTGATGCTCGCGACTTCGTTTTTTAACGTCGCGGCGGCAGCATTGGCTTGCATCGTCGCGGCGTCGAGTTTGACGAAGGCGCCGGCTGCGTCGTCGAACGTCGTGGCCGCGGCTTGCACGGCGAGCGTGGCACCCGCGTTAGCGGCGTGCATCGCGTCGCTGGAAAGTTGATCGTACGACGTTTGGTCTGCGACGTCGTTGTCATCGAGAAAAGTGTTGATGCTCGTCGCAAATTGCGTATAGCGTTTGGCTAGCGTTTCCAGTTGATCGGCAGACAGCTTCGGCACGGATTATCCTCCACTCGACGCGAGCGCCGAAACGTCTTTGACCAACGGCACCACGTTATCGTTGACGACATCGATCATTTCAGACAGGCTTGCCTGCGACTGGGCCGCCTTCGCGAGGGCGGCATCGGTCTTCGCGAGATCGCGCATCGATGCGGCATAAGCCAACGCTTTCTGTTTGCGTGTCTCCACGTCGTTTCTGCGAGCCAGCCACTCTTGGCGAACGTGCAAAATCGTTAATCGATCGCCATTCGGATGCACGGCGTTGCGCAGGTACCGCTGGTAGAAGCGATCGACGACCACTTCCTCATCGTCGAGGAGCGTGGTATACGGCCCTTCTGCAGTCGAGGCGAGCGATTCGGTGGCTTGCGCAACCGACGGATCCGCTTTCAGCACCACCCGCCGCAACTCGGCGTCGCGGTCGTTTTCCATTTTTATCGAAACGATCGTGCTTACCAAGTCGCCGAACGCCGTCGCTTGGGTGCTGGAGAAGATCGACGTGCTGGTCAACGCGCTTCCCAAGGCATCCGTCCCGTCGGGCTTCGTATCGACGCCGGCGATCGCGGCTAGACCCTGCACGTACTGTTCGAGAATAACGTTGCGCAGTTTCCATTGCGCGGATACGGTTGCGGCTAGCGCGCACGTGGGGGGCGCGACTCCGTTCGGCGCAGGGGTCATCTCCACCACGGGACGCGTACGCAAAAACGCGGCGCTGTTGTCGGAATATTCGCGAATGCGGACGCACGATTGTGCGAAGTCGGCGGCAACGTCGTCGAACGAGGCGGCGCCTGCGGCGAAGGTTTTAGCATATTCTTGGACTCGCTGTGTATCGACCGGTTTTTCGCAACCGCATAGCACGGCGCATCCTAATGCGACCGCGACGAACGTGCCCTTCATGACGCGCACCGGAAGCCCGGAATCTTGAGATCAGCCGGCTCCGGGGGCCCCACCCTGGTGAAAAGGAAGCTGGCCGGAGAGAGTACGCCCGTCATTGGAAGAGGCTACTCTTTGCGCCTCTGCAAGTCAAGCGCTAGCTCGCTCGCCTTGCTCGACCGAAGCGAGGTGCCGTTCGGCTCCTCTGGAAGCAGGGGGCATGCACACCGGACCGATCGACACCGTCATCTTCGTGCACGGCTACAGCGTGCGCGACCTCAACAGTTTCAACAAACTTCCCGCCCTCTTACAGGCCGACGGGATCGCCGCGACCTCTATCTACCTTGCCGGATTCGTGTCGCTCGACGATTATCTCGGCTGCGACGACTTAGCGGATGCGTTGGAGCGGCGTATCGCGTCGCTGATCGCCGAACACGGGATCGATCTCGGAAGAACAATGCTCGTCGCGCATTCGACCGGAGCTCTTGTCGCTCGACGATGGATCCTTAACCGGCGTGCGACCAAAAAGGCCGTGGCGGAGACCGCAACGCTGAGCCACTTTGTTTCGTGCGCCGGCGCCAATCACGGTTCGACGATGGCGCAGCTCGGGCGTACCGAACTCGCTTATCTCTTTCGAACGTTGACCCAAGGACAGTCGGTCGGTAAGCGTGTGTTGGAAGATCTCGACTACGGCAGCGACTTTCTGCTGCAACTCAATCGCGAGTGGCTCGATGCGTGGAACGATGCAGCAGAGCCGTTATATGCCGAGACGTTTGCTTCAGCATGGGTGGCAGCGATCACACCTTCTGGCAGAATCATTTGACCTGGCAATCGCACGAGAGCGGTTCCGATGGAACGGTTCGTATCAGCGGAGCGAATCTCAACTACCGTTGGATCGACGTACCGGGCGAAGCCGGCGCGGAGTACCGGCTCGAAACGTTGACGCAAGCCGCGCCGCACCTCGTGATCGAACTCGGCCAAGAGCGGTACTCGCACACCAGTCAAAACGCGCCCGATACCCAGCGCCTCGTCATGGACGGAGTCAGCGCGCTCGACGACATCGCCCACGGCTTCAAGAACCCGGCCAGTATCGTGTCGGCCAGCACGCTCGGCATCGTCGACGGCGTTACGACCGCCACCCAACGACCGTACACCGCGTTGCGAGAAGCGATCGCGGTGCACGACGGGACCGGGTACGCGACGTTGGCGCGGAGCTGGGCGCAGCAAACCGCTACTTGGAGTGCCGCCCATTCGGACGCGACGAACTCGACGGTTGTGTTCGCTATTTACGATGGAATGGGTGGAATGGTCGACGACACACTCGTGATTCTTCGCGACACGGGTGGTACGATCGCCGGCGTTTCGGGCAGCGTCCTCGACAATCAGCCGATTCGTAATCAAGTATCGCCCGGAGTCGTTTCCCTCTATCTTAACTATCCGTCGTTCGAGACGACCCATCCGCACAGCGTGCACATCGAAGCGCGAACCGATACGCCGTTCGTTGCCGAAGCGGTCGCGGACGCGGCGCTCTCCGCTAACGACGATCACGTGCTGGCGCCGAACGAGTTTACCTATGTCGATGTGGTGTTGCCGCGCGACCCACTGGCAGCGATGGTGGTGTACCGCGCGTCGGACGTGACGCCCGCAACGCTCGTTGAAGTGTTTCCGCCATTTGCCGACGGTTGGCTTCCCTGACGCAGTAAAAGAAAATCGCCGGCACGGTGTTAGTCGTGCCGGCGATCGAGGGTGTTAGCGGGGCGGCTTTCCGCCGTTGCTGTTTTGCGCCGGTTTAGCTCCACCGTTTTGCGGCGGTTTGGCTCCGCTATTTTGCGGAGGCTTCGGAGGTGCCGCGTGCGTCGGCGGTTTTGCCGGAGGCTTGGGCGCGGGCTTGGTGTTGTAGGCCGGCTTCGGCGCCGGTTTGGTGCTGTTTGCCGGCGGTTTAGGTGCCGGCTTCGTGCTGTTCATCGGAGGCTTTCCCACGCCAGTGTTGACCGGCGGCTTCGGCGCCGGTTTAGTGGTGTTGACCGGCGGCTTCGGTGCCGGTTTGGTGCTGTTTGCGGGAGGCTTTGCAGCATTGGCGGGAGGCTTCGGAGCGGCAGCCTTATCTGCAGCAGTTACCGGCTTGAAGTTCGGCGGACGGTTTGTCGAACTCAGCGGTTTGGCCGATACGAGTTCGGCAGGGTGTCCGTTATTGACGCGGGCGTACATATTGCGATCCGCCGCCGCGGTGTTGATGTGATTTCGCTGATACGGCGTCAAACCGATGTGCGTCTGGCGAGCGTACTGTATCTGAGCCGGGGTGGCTACGACCCTCGAGCCGCCCGGACCGTAGTAGCTATAGCGATTGACGTTGTGCACGACGACCGTACGATTGACGTACACGTTCCGCACGTACCGCGGATTGACGCGCATCACGGCGGTGTTATAGCGGAACTGGTTGCCCGACCAAGCGCCACCGACGAAGCCGTTACCGTAGTAACCGCCGCCGTAGTTGACGCCGCCGTAGTAACCGACCGTGCGGCCCCAATACCCCTGGTTCCATCCGTAGTTATTTTGCGCGGCTTGATAACCCCAGTATCCGGGGGTCCAGAGCATTCCGTACTGCGGAGCCGCCATCCAGGTGCCGGGGATCCAGTAGTAACCGGCCGACCCGTATCCCCAGTATCCAGGGATCCACTGATAGTTTGGGTTGGCCAAATACGGCTGCTGGTATGCCGGCATGATCGGCGGTGCGCCGATCCCGACGTACAGCTGAGCGCTTGCCGGCGCAGCCGTCGCTAGGGGAAGGGCCGCCGCGAAGGCGACCGCAGTTAAAAATCCTGTTACACGCATTGCTGTTCCTCAAGCTCCTTCAGGAACCAACATACCCCGTTTGGCGGCCAAGCATCCTTGGAGCCGGTTAGAGGATCGTTACAGCTCGTTAGGATGGGGGGTAGGCAACAGTTGCCGCCCCCATCCTTGCGTGTCGAGGGGTTACAGGTTGCCTTTTTGGCTGATCGTCGCTCCGACGGGTTGCGACACGGAGTCCGTGATGTTCGCGGTGATTTGTTGCGTGAACGGATTGTCGATCATGACGCCGTTGGCAGCGTTACCAAAGTCCGGCGCGATGAAGCGAGCAGTGGTGCCCTTCTGCTGGCCGCGCTTCCAGAATCCGATGACGTCGCTGGAGCCGGCAATCGGGGCCTGGCCCTTATATGTGAGGGTCGCCGCGGTGCCACACGTGCAGAGCTGATAGATAGCCGACGTCGGATTGTTCTGGTACGTCTGGTCACCGACCAACAGATACGAGCCGCCCCATACGATGGCGCCGGGCGTATACATCGTAACGCCGTCCGTAACCGTGACGGGCGAGAACGCGGTCGAACCGCTCGGCGCCACCGCGATTGCGAAGCTCGAGCTACTGTCTAATCCATCCACGTAGAGCGCGCCCGTCGGGGTGTAACCGACGAATGCCGGGTGGGGAATGTTGCTCACCGTAACGGTCGTGGGCGATCCAGTTGCGTGGGTGTAGAAAGAGACGGTGCCGTTAGCGGCGGACGGCGCGAACTCTGAAACCGCGAGATTCCCGGTCGACGGATCGACCGAACACGAGACCGGACCACCGTTCGGGTCGGTCAAGATCTGGCTGGGAGTCGTCGCGCCGTACGCGTACTCGTAGATCTTACCAGTGCCGTAATCCGGAATGAACACGTTGCCGGCGGAGTCCGCACACGGAACGGCGGGCTCGGTGAAACCGGTCAGCGTTCCGGTGAGCGCGGTGTTGAGTCCGTTCTTCTTGTACGTATAGATCGTGACGTCGGCGGTGCCGAAATTGGAAACGTACAAATTCGCGTTTCCGGCTTTCTTACCGTCCGGCGAGATCCACGACTTCTTGCGATCCGGCTTGACGGCCGGCAGCGGGCCGCGAAATGCCCACGGTGATAGAACGCCTTTTGCAGCGTTGGTTGCATACGACGTGACGCCAGCCGACGTGGCCGTCGATGGCGCAACTTGCGATTGCATGTTACCCGAACATGCGGACAAGAATGTAACTGCGGCTGCGACGCCGCCGAAACGCGTTAGGAGCGGGGACATGGTACGCATTTGAATTCCTCCAGAAGGTATTGCATCGATCTACGTTCTCTTTTACCTCGTGGCCTGTTGTGTTTATCGGGTATAAGCGCCGTATTTTTAGGGAGCTTGCGACTGCGTATCCGTGCCTTTAGTCCCATTGGATTTAGAATGCGGTACTTGTATTACGCTTGCTTATCGTTACGAAATAAGCTATCCGGGACGATCGGTACTTCGCGAATGCGCATCGCCGCCGCGTGAAATACGCGGTCAGTGATGGCCCGGCGCGTTCGATGATACCCACTTCGACGGTGCCTTCGCGGGCGCCGAATTGATACGAGAATCGTCTCCTTCGATCGCGATCACCTCGATATCCGAAATGTCGGCATTGGTCGCTATGAGGTAATCGAAGTTCTTTCCCATTTTTTGCCGGGAGACGCCGGGCGCGAGCGCGTAGCGAACGCCATGCGTTTTGCGTACGTCGTGTTAGCCGCGGGATCGTCGAGACGAATGGGACGCGACAAGCTGACCTCGCCGCTCTCGGGGAGGTCGCCGTTGGAACGCCTCGCGGCGTTGCTGAACGGGCGAGCGGTGGCGATCGTTACTACGGCGTCGCGTTTGGAAACGTGCAAGCAACTGATGCCGAATGCGATCGCGCTGGTGAACGAACGTCCGCAAGACGGAATGACGTCATCGCTGCGCGTGTCGCTAGAATCTGTCGCGGATCACGAGTGCATCGGAGTTTTATTGGGTGACAAGCCGCTGCTGGCGAGAGAGACGCTCGATCGACTAGAATCGATCGTGTCGTGGTCGCCGCTCGACATCGTGTATCCGCAGTCGGCAACCGGCGTTCCGGGCCATCCCGTGTATCTGTCGCGTCGAGCCCGAGCGCACGTCGCCCATTTGCCGAACGGCGACACGCTGCGTGAACTCCGCGGGCATGCCCTGTTAACCTCGGCCGCGATTCCTTGCGACGATGCCGGCGCATTTCTCGACATCGATACGCAAGACGACTGGCTCCGCGCCGAACGCTTCGCGCGGACCTTTGACCGCTAACGTTCCGTTCGGAGTGCGAGTTAGCGCGGGGGCTCGCGGCCGGCGTAGATCCGAGACAACAACGGCGTGAGGTACGTCCCGGATGGCAGCACGTACCCAAGCGGAGGAAGTGGAAGCGGTACGTCGTGCACGTATGGCGGATTAGCAATCCTGTCGTCGCCCGCCGGATAGCAGACGGGCCAGGGAATCGTGCCGTCCTCGCCCGCACCCGTGGCAAACTGTGCGACGTAGCGCGCGTAATAGCAGATCGTCGCCCCCGACGACCAACGCCGCAAGGGAATCAACTGCATCTGAACGGCGTTTTCTTGAACGTGTCCGGGAGCATCGAAGTACGATCGCCGGAACGCTGCCGGCGCTTGACGTTTTACCGTAGCTAAGCTCAGCGGGTTGTTGGTCGTTCGCAACTGGGCGGCGACGCGAGCGAAGTTCTGCTCTTGCCGTGCGATCTGTTCGCTCACCGATGGTGCCGCCGCCTCGGCCGCGGGCTTGCCGGGCGTCGGCGGAGCGGTGGTTTGCGGTTGCGGCGTGGCTCGGGCATCTTGTCGTGACAACTCGTGTTTGGGCGCGGCCGAAGGGCGCGGCGCGACTGGAGCGACCGGCTGCGCGGCGCGTTGCGCCGTTTGCGGCCGCGGCTGTGGAACGGGACGAGTGGCCGGGGGAGTTCGCGGAACCGGAATCGGGTGCCGATCGATGCGAACGGCGGTGGACGCAACGACGCGTTCGGTATGCGGCGGAACGAGTGGAGCGAGTACGATCCAATTCCACGCGCCTAACGGCACAAGCAGTGCGTGCAACGCGAGCGAGACAACGAACGCCCAAAGCAGTGGCCCCCGCTCGCGATCGCCGCGCCGTCCGGAAAGCATGTCGCACGTTTCGACACACCCCGTCCCGGGTGACTTCTACCGGGTGACTTCGACCTGTAGCGCGAACGGCGAAACGTGGAAAGGGGGAACGCAGTGCAACCGTCTGATTCGGGTTCTGGGGAAGCGGCGTTCGGTCACGAAGACGCACATGGCGGCGGTTTGAAACGGTCGCTGGTCTGGATCGGCGTCGGCGTCAGCGTCGCCGGCCTCGGAGCCGCACTCGCCTTTACTGTAGCGCGCGCGATCATCGGCGCACGGCGGCTTCCGGACGATCCGACCAGCAAGCGCATTCAGCAGCTGATCGACGAAGCGAACACGCTGCTTAAGACTCTTGACGATCAACGCGGCGGCTAAGCCGGACGGAGCGCCACGGGCCGGTGACCAGCTCGAACTCGATTTCCACGATCTTCTCGCCAACGGACAGGCCGTCGGCCGGCATGCCGGCTTGGTGGTGTTTTGTTTTGGTCCGCTTCCCGGCGAACGCGCTTTGGTGCAAATTTCCGACGTCAAGCCGAAGTACGCCGTCGCCGGGCTCATCCAACTGCTGGTCGAATCGCCGGAACGTGCCGAACCGTTTTGCCCGGTCTTTGGAGAATGCGGGGGCTGCCAGATCCAGCACTGGACGTATCCGGCACAGCTCGCTTGGAAGAAGCGCGTCGTCGTCAACGCGCTCGAACGCATCGGCGGTTTTCGGGACGTCGAAGTCAACGACACCGCCGGCATGGCGGCCCCGCGAAATTATCGCAACAAAATGTCGCTCGTGGTTGCCCGTGAGGGTGACCGCACACCACTCGGCTTTTATCGCCAGCGCTCGCACGACGTCGTGCCGATCGATGCATGTCCGATCGTGTTACCGCAGTTAAGCGGGTACGTCGAGGCGTTACAGCATCCGCCTAGCCCGGATGCGGCGCGCGCGATTGCGTCGTCGCGGCACATCGTTGCGCGCGCTTCGTTGGATGGAACGGCAGTCGTGACGTTGACGACCGACCGCCCGTCGGACGAGGCCGAGCGCGCAGCAACCGGACTGTTGGCATCCTTGCCCGGCGCCTCGGGCCTCACAAACTCCTACGACCTTGGGAGCGCGAATGCGATCCTCGGAAAGAAGCAACGTCTGTTGGCCGGCAACGCGGAAATCGAGGAGACCATCGACGCCTTGCGCTATCGCGTTTCGTCGTCGTCATTCTTTCAGGTAAACACGAATGTCGTAGCGCGCATCTTCGAGTATCTCGATGCGCGCGCGCCGCGCGTAGGGCGGGTGCTGGACCTCTACTGCGGCGTCGGCACGTTCTCGCTATTTTTTGCGCGCCGCGGCGCCGACGTGCTTGGTATCGAAGAAAGCGCGGGAGCGATCGAGGAAGCTCGAGCGAACGCGGAGCTCAACGGCTTATCGAAGCGCGTTCGATTCGCGAAGGGCCGCGTGGAGCGCATCGCCGCCGACGAACGTGGGCGAAACGAGTTAGCCGCATGCGAATTAGCGTTTTTGGATCCCCCACGCAAGGGCAGTGACGAGGCTGCGCTGGACGCCTTGGCTGCGGCCGGTGTGCCATCGATCTGGTATCTCTCGTGCGACCCGGCGACGTTAGCCCGGGATTTGAAGTTCCTCACGGCAAAAGGATATCGCCTCGGAACCGTGCAGCCGTTCGACATGTTCCCGCAAACGGGACACGTTGAGGCGCTGGCCACGCTCGAGCGACAATCCTAACCGACCGGAGTTTATCGTGCAATCCGATTCCATCGACGTCCGCTACGTCGCACGACTGGCGCGCATCGCATTGACCGACGAAGAAGTCGACCGCTTTTCGGAGCAGCTCGGCGATTTGCTGCATCACGTCGACGCGCTATCCGAACTGGACACCAATAGCGTCGCGGCGACCGCGCAAGTGGTAGAGTCGCGCAACGTCACGCGCTCCGACGAGCGCCGGCCGTCGTTGGATCGCGAGACGGTTCTCGAACAAGCGCCGCGCAGGCAGGGCAACTTCTTTCGCGTCCCGCGGATTATCGCCGAATAACGTGAGCGACTTCTCGATCGAACGCGGCGCGGCCGACATCGCGCGCGCCGTTACCGCAGGTTCCCTTTCGGCGGCAGACATCGTCGAAGCCGTCTTGTCGCGCGTCGACGCGGTCGATGGTTCGGTTGGAGCATACTTAACGCCGTTGCACGATCTCGCACGCGGCACCGCTGCGAACGTCGACGCGCGCGTCCGAGCCGGTGAGCGGCTCCCACTCGCGGGCGTGCCGTTAGCCGTAAAAGACAACATGTGTCTGACCGGAACGCGGACTACCGCCGGCAGTAAAATTTTGGAACATTGGGTCGCGCCGTATACGGCTACCGCCGTAGCGCGTTTGCTGAATGCCGGTTGCGTTCCGATCGGTAAGGCGAATCTCGACGAATTTGCGATGGGCAGTTCGTGCGAAAACTCGGCGTTGGGTGTCACGCGCAATCCGTACGACTTGTCACGCGTTCCCGGCGGATCCAGCGGCGGTTCGGCCGCCGCCGTCGCCGCGCTCGAAGCGACCATCGCGCTGGGTAGCGATACCGGTGGATCGATCCGCGAACCGGCGGCGTTCTGCAATCTGGTCGGATTCAAACCGACGTACGGACGCGTTTCGCGCTACGGTTTAATCGCATTCGCCTCGAGCCTCGACCAGATCGGTCCGCTCACGCGTTCGGTCGAGGATGCGGCGCTGACCTACGATGCGATGGCGGGCTTCGACACGATGGACGCGACGTCGCTCGACCGCGAGGTCGAGCCGTCGGCGACTGCGTTGCGCGAGGATTTACGAGGCCTGCGCATCGGTTTGGTTCGCCAATTCGACACGAAGCTGTTAGGCACCGACGTCGACGCCATCTACAAGAAGGCGTACGACGACTTGGCCGCATGCGGTGCCGAGATCGTCGAGGTCACACTACCGACGGCCGACTACGGCCTCGCGACCTATTATTTGATCGCGCCGGCCGAATGCTCGTCGAACCTGTCGCGCTTCGACGGCGTGCGCTACGGCTTGCGTGTCGAGGCAAAAGACGTACAAGCAATGTACGAGGAAACGCGTGCCGCGGGCTTCGGGCCCGAGGTGAAGCGCCGCATCTTGATCGGAACGCACGCATTGTCGAGCGGCTATTACGACGCATACTACGTTCGCGCACAAAAAGCGCGGACGCTCATCGCGCACGATTTCGAAAAAGCGTTCGCGGGCTGCGATCTGATCGCGTGTCCGGCGGCGAGTTCTCCGGCGTTCGCATTCAACGCGAAGAGCGATCCGTACAGTATGTATATGATGGACTACTACACGATTCCGATGTCGCTCGCCGGTCTTCCGGCGCTATCCGTGCCGTGCGGGTGGGTGACGCCGCCGGGTGGGAGCGCTCCGATGCCGCTCGGCTTACAACTCTGTGCACCGCTGTTCGCCGAGCCGTTGTTGCTCGGCGCCGCTCACGCCTACGAGCGTGCAACCAAACATGCTACCCAGCATTCACCGCGCGTCGAGGCGGTGTCGCCGTGAATTGGGAAGCGGTGATCGGCATCGAGTGCCACGTCGAGTTGAAGACGCAGACGAAGATGTTCTGTGGTTGTCCGAACGAGTTCGGCGCCGAGCCCAACACCAACGTTTGTCCGGTTTGTTTGGGAATGCCGGGCGCGTTGCCCGTGCCCAATCGCGTCGCAATCGAGCACATGGTGCGAGCCGGTCTCGCGTTCGGTGCGGAGATTCCGGCATTTTCGAAGTTCGACCGCAAGAATTATTTTTATCCGGACATGCCGAAAGATTATCAGATCTCGCAGTTCGACATGCCGTTGACGTCGGGCGGCGAGGTGAAGTATTGGCTCGACGACGGAACGATGAAATCGTGCCGCCTGACGCGCATCCATTTGGAAGAGGACACCGGCAAGTCGTCGCACGCCGGCTCGGGCGACGGTCGCATCGCCGGCAGCGAGTATTCGTTGGTCGACTTCAACCGCGCGGGCGTTCCGCTGATGGAGTGCGTCTCCGAACCGGAGATTCGTAGCTCGCAAGACGCCGTCGCGTATCTTACGTCGCTGCGCGAGACGTTGCTGCAGCTCGACGTCAGCGACGTAAAGATGGAAGAAGGCTCGCTGCGCTGCGATGCCAACGTGTCGATCCGGCCGGTCGGGGCCACCGAGCTCGGAACGAAGACCGAGATCAAAAACATGAACTCGTTTCGTTCGGTTCAGCGGGCAATCGATAGCGAAATCCGGCGGCAGATTGAGACGGTCGAAGCCGGCGGCCGCGTGGTTCAAGAGACGCGCGGCTGGGACGAAGCGCGTGGCGAAACACACACCATGCGAAGCAAAGAAGAAGCGCACGATTACCGCTATTTCCCCGATCCCGATCTGGTTCCGATGGAACTCCAGGGCGACGATATCGACCGGCTGCGCTCGAGCTTAGCGGAGTTACCGTGGCAGCGCTTTCAAAGGCTCACCGGCGAATACGGGCTGAACGTCAAGCAAGCCGGTCAACTGATCGACAACGCGCGGCTGGCCGAGTATTTCGATCGTGTCGTCACCGCGAGCCGGAATCCACAGCAGTCGACCAACTTCGTGTTAGGCGATCTTTCGCGCCTGGCAAACGAGAGCGGCGTGGCCGTAGCCGATTCGAAGGCGTCCCCTGACGATGTCGCCGAGCTGATCGCTATGGTCGATGCGAAAACGATCAACTCGAAGATCGCCAAGACGCTGGTCGAACGGATGTGGAAGGGCGATGGCTCGCCCAAAGCGATCGTCGAGCGCGAAGGTCTGTCGCAGACGAGCGATCCGGGAGCGGTCGAAACGTTCGTCGACGACGTGCTTGCGGCCAATCCGAACATCGTCGCGGAATACCGCGCCGGCAAGACCAACGTCGCTGGTTTCTTGGTTGGCCAAATCATGAAGGCGTCGCGCGGAAAAGCCGATCCAGCCTTGGTGAACACCGTTCTGAAGCGCAAGCTGGAATAACGAGATGCTCGCCGACGAGAAGACGCTCGAGGCGCTCGACTTCGAACGGATTCGCGAACGCGTCGTCGGAGCGACACGCACGCAGCGCGGCCGCGGTCTGGCCGAGGCGCTGTCTCCAGAGCTTGCGTTCGATCTGGTGGCGGTGCAGCAGCGCCGCACCGCTGCGGCGCGCGATTTAGTGGCTTCCGCCGATTTCCACGTGATGGCGGCGATCGATACCGGCGAGTTAACGAAGACGGCGGCGCTCGGGCGCACGCTCGGCGCCATCGAGTTGCGCGCGGTTGGCGATGCGTTAGCGGCCGCAGCCGCGGCGTATAACGTCGCCGGCCACGATCCCGTGTTGCGTGAGGTCACCGTCGGGTACGTGCCGGTGAAAGAATTGCAGCGCGCTATCGTCGACGGCATCGACGAACGCGGTGTCGTGCTGGATCGCGCCTCTCCGGCGCTGGGGCGCATTCGCCGTTCGCTCGTGCAAGCACAGTCGGATGCGCGCGATCGCGTCGGCTCGATCTTGCGTTCGTCGCGGTATGCTAATGCGATTCAAGATCAGGTCGTAACGATTCGCGAAGGCCGGTTCGTCGTGCCGATCAAGGCCGAGTTTTCCGGTGAGTTTCCCGGTATCGTCCACGATACGAGTTCGAGCGGCCAGACGCTATTCGTGGAGCCGCTAGCGGCGCTCGAAACCAACAATCGCTTGCGCACGCTACGACTCGAAGAAGAGCGCGAGATTCAGCGCATCTTAGGCGAGTTGTCGCGACGCGTCGGGGCCGATGCGAGCGCGATCGAAGGCAATATCGACATTCTGGCCGACCTCGATGGTATCGTCGCGAAAGCGCAGGTTGCAAAATCGATGGACGCGGTGCAGCCACTGTTGCGCGACGAAGCCGCAATCGACGTACGCAACGGACGGCATCCGTTGCTTGGCGGGCGCGCGGTGCCGCAATCGATCGCGGTGGACGACGAGACGCGCGTCGTCGTGATCAGCGGTCCCAACATGGGCGGCAAGACGGTCGCGCTCAAACTCGTTGGGCTGTTCACCATCATGACGTACTGCGGCATGCAGATACCCGCATCCGACGGCTCGTCGGTCGGACGGTTCGACCGCGTCGTGGCGGACATCGGCGACGAACAGTCGATCGTCGCCAACGCGTCGACCTTTTCGGCCCACCTCGATCGCATGCGCGATGCGCTGACCGGTGCCGGCCCGCGCACGCTGGTGTTGGTCGACGAGATCGGTGGCGGCACCGAGCCGAACGCCGGTGCCGCACTGGCGGTAGCGATGCTCGAGCGCTTATTGGAGGCCGGGTCGCGGGCGGTGGTGACCACGCATGCGACCGAACTCAAACTGTTCGCCCATGCGGCCGCAGGCGTGGCCAATGCGAGCGTCCGCTTCGACGCGCGCACGTTCGCGCCGACCTTTCATCTCGATATCGGTGCACCCGGGCAGTCGCTGGCGTTCCCGCTGGCGCGCGCTGTGGGCATCGACGAATCGATTGTCGACGCGGCGCAACGGCTGTTGGATAATAAAGAACGAGATTATGAGTCTGCATTGGCCGAATTGTCGGAACGTTCGGCCGAACTCCACGAGCGTACTCGGGCGCTCGAAGGCGAGCGCGCCGACCTGCGCCGCGAACTCGAACGGGTACGCGGCGACCGCGACCAGCTCGACGCCGAGCGCAGAAGTTTTGCCTTGCGCGCCGAGGACCGAATGCGCGATGCGCTGCGCGATTTTGTGCGCGATTTGCAACAGCGAGCCGAAGAGCGCGAGCAGCGACGACCCAAGGCCACGCCGGCACAATCCCAACTGCTCTCGCAGACGCTCGATGCGATGCATCGAGACCTCGGCATCCGGCCCGAAGCACCTGGAACCCTCGACAACGGCGCGTTTGCGTCCGGCGATCCGGTGCGGATCACGTCCTTGCGCCAAGATGGCAGCGTGGTCGAGGATTACGGTAGAAACGTTCTGGTCGCGATTGGGCCGATGAAGACCGTCGTCGACAAGACCGACGTGGTGCGACGGCAAGTCGCGCCGGCGCGAACGTTGCGAGCCGGCGGCGGGACGCCGCGGCTGGAGGCAGCGACGCGCAGTTCGGCGGAGTTGGACGTTCGAGGAAAGCGATTCGTGGACGCCGAGCCGATCGTCGAGCAATGGCTCGACGAGGCGATGCTGGCAGGCAACTCGCCTTTGCGGTTGATTCACGGAAAAGGTACCGGAATGTTAGGCCGCGGGCTGCAAGAGTATCTACGTTCGCACCCGGCGGTTAGCAGCGTGCGCTACGGTAACGAAGAGGAGGGCTCTGCGGGCGTGACCATCGTGGACCTGCGCGAATGACGCGCGACGCACGATTCGACGACGTCGACTATTTGCTCGACGGCTTCGAAACGGTCGAAACGGTGAACGACTTTCGCGAGCGGTTGCGCTCGGGACGGCCGCTCAACGTCAAACTCGGCATCGATCCGACCAGCCCCGATCTGCATCTGGGCTTCATGGTCGTGCTTTCCAAACTGCAACGTTTCGCGGAAGCAGGCCATCGCGTAACGTGGATTATCGGCGATTTCACCGCGCGCATCGGCGATCCGAGCGGGAAGAACGCGACCCGCCCACAGTTGACGCCCGAAGCGATCGACGCCAATATGAACACCTACCGCCGTCAAGCCGAAAAAGTACTAGATTTGGAGCGCATCTCCGTGCGCTACAACTCCGAATGGCTCGACAAGTTGGATCTCGCCGATTTGATCAAACTCTTGTCCAAGACGACGGTCGCGCAAATGTTGGAACGCAACGATTTCTCCAATCGGTACCGCGGCGGCGCCGCGATCTCGTTGCACGAATTTTTATATCCGGTCGCACAAGCGTACGACTCGATTGCGGTCGAATCCGACGTCGAGCTGGGTGGCAGCGATCAGCTGTTCAATCTGTTGTTAGGGCGTCACTATCAGCGCGAATACGGTCAACAGCCGCAAATTTGTGCGACCGTTCCATTGCTGGTCGGCTTGGATGGCGAGAAGAAGATGAGCAAGAGCTTGGGCAACTACGTCGGGATCGACGAAGCGCCCGAGCAACAGTTCGGGAAGCTGATGAGCATCGCCGATTCGCTGGTGCCGACGTACGCACGTCTGGCTGCGTTTCGTTCGCAGGCCGAATGCGATCGCATGGCCGCCGATATTTCCGGCGGTTCGGTCAACCCGATGGTCGTGAAAAAAGACGTGGCCGAAAGCATCGTTGCGCGCTATCACGGCGCGGCCGCGGGGAGCGCGGCGCGGGAGCATTTCGAGCGGACGGTGCAGCGCAAGGAGTTGCCGCAAACGGAACTCGCCGAATACGAGGTGCCGCACGGAACGCGGATCGGCGACGTGCTGGTACGCGCCGGCTTGGCCGAGAGCAAGCGTGCGGCCGAGCGACTAATCTCCGGGAACGGCGTGAAGATCGATGGTATAGTCGTCAACGATCCGCGAGGGGTGTGGACGGCCGATTCGGCGGTCCTCTCCGTCGGTTCGCGAAAGTTCGTGCGCGTACGCGCGCAGAAAGAATAGCAATGGCAGCAGCGATCACGTATACCCCCGACACTCCGATCGAAGGACGCCGCTTTACGTGCAAGCGTTGCCAGCGAGTCTATGCCTACCCGGAGGCCAACGATCGGCCGATTCGGTGCGAGTGTGGCTGGTGGTATTACAACGACGGTGCGGGCATTCGGGAATCGTATCAGCAACGGCTCGAGCCGTATCGCACGCCCGCGAATCTGCGCACGCTCTTCGAGCGGCGCTAGCGACTCCTTAGGACTTCGCTCGCTCGACGCGTTCGGCGAGCGCATCGAGTTCGGCGCCGCTTAGCTCGTAGCGCCGCCCGCAGAATTCGCAGGTCGCCTCGGCGCTGTCGCGCTCTTCCCGCAGACGTCGCAGACCGTCGGCGCCCAAACCGGTCAGTGCGGTTTCCACTTTTTCGCGCGTGCAGCGACAATCAAATCGCACCGGCATTTCGCGGTGGGCGCGAAGATCGACATCGCCCAGCAGCGCGTGCAGCAGATGTTCGGCAGTTGGGTTTTCTCGAACGAGCGTCGTGACGGACGGCATCGCGAGCGCTCGACGCTCGATGCGTTCGAGCGCGTCGTCGGGCGCGCCGGGCAACGCCTGTGCGAGAATGCCGCCGGCGGCCACGATGCCGGTCGGATCGGCCAGGACGCCCAGCGCGACGATGCTCGGTATTTGTTCCGAGTTCGCAAGATAATACGCGAGATCTTCGGCGATCTCACCGGTCTGTAGCGGCACGACACCGACGTAGGGCTGTCCGACTTCGTAGGACTTCGTCACTTGAAGCACGCCGTTGCCCACGACGCTTCCTACCGCGAATTTGCCGCGCTGGTCGACGGGAAGTTCGGCCAACGGATTGCGCGCGTATCCACGCGCGCCGATGACGGCTCCCGCGTCGAGTAACCACGACTCGGCGGTGATCGCACCGGCCGGCCCGTTCCCCGAAATCTGCAGCGAGATGCGCTCGCTGCCTTTGAGGCTTGCTCCAAACAGCACCGCGCCGGTCGTAAGCCGCCCTAGGGCCGCAGCGATCGTGGGGGAGAGGTCGTGCCGAGCACGGATTTCGCGAACCAGGTCGGTCGTGACGACGGCGCTGACCGCGATGCCGCTGCCAGTCGCGGTCGCGCTGAGGAGTGCGTCGGGCATCCGGCGCTTTCTCTCGAAAGGCGCGCGCTTTTCCTGTACGGAAGGGGCGCCGATGCGCGTTTTGGTGCTGCACGGTCCGAACTTGAACTTGCTCGGCGTTCGCGATCCGGCGACGTACGGTACGCAGACGCTCGACGAGGTCAACCAACGGATCCGCGCGACCGCGTTGGAATTGAACGTCACCGTGCAGTGCGAGCAGTATAACGGCGAAGGCAGTATCATCGATGCGTTGCACGCGGCGCGCGGAAAATATGACGCAATCGTGATCAATCCCGGGGCTTACGCGCACTACTCGTATGCGATCGCCGACGCGCTCGCGTCGATCGGCATTCCGGCGATCGAAGTGCATCTGTCGAACGTAGCCGCTCGCGACGAGTTTCGACAAAGGAGCGTCACGGCTGCAGCGTGCAAAGGCACAATTGCCGGCCTGGGTGCCGCGGGCTACTCGGTGGCTCTGCGGGCGCTAGCGGAAAACGAGAAATGACGGTGAACAAGCGTCCGGGCAGGCAAGCGCAAGCTCAATCGGCCTGTAGGAGAGCGCCATGACCAAAGCCGACTTAGTCGAGGCTGTGGCGGATCGGGCGGAGCTTCGGAAACGCCAGGCCGCGCAGGTCATCGACGTGGTGCTAAAAGAGATCGAAGCGGCGCTTTGTCGCGGCGATCGCGTCGCATTGATGCCATTTGGGAGTTTTGTCGTACGCGATCGTAAGGCGCGCGAAGGAAGAAATCCTAAGACGGGTGAGAAGATCGAGATCTCAGCGCACAGAGCGCCGGCATTCCTCGCCGGTAAAGCTCTGAAGGATTCGGTCGGCCGCAAGAACGTTTCGCAAAAACGTCCGACGCGGTAGGCGAATCGGCGCAATCGGCATCGGGCTGTGGCGCAGTTTGGTTAGCGCGCTTGACTGGGGGTCAAGAGGTCGCTGGTTCGAATCCAGTCAGCCCGAGAGTGAAAGAGCCTTATTTTAGGGCTCTTTTTTATTAGTGGGCCGAATCGGCAGGCGAGCTCGTACAACCTAAACTACAACCTATCGGGAGCGTTTGGCTTTCGAAGGGGGCGTAAGGAGAGCATCGATCTCGCGTGCAGCCTGGCGCCCGAGCTCGGGCACGTAGTGGGAATAAAGTCCCAGCGTTATCTGCGGATCCGCATGACCGAGGCGAGCGGCTACCGTTTTTGGTGACGTGCCAGCGATGAGCGACATGGTGGCGCTGGTATGTCGAAGTCCGTGAGGCGTAACGCCCTCCACCTTCGCCTTCTTGGCGATCGGATTGAGGTTGTCGCGCCGCAGGTTGCTCCTACGTGGATGCGTCCCGCCCGGCGTTACGAACACGAACGAAGACCCATGCTCTTCCTTGGCGGCATCTTTCTTACGGCGTCTTAACGCGTCGACCGCTGTGCTGCCGATATCGATGGTGCGCCGCGAACCTTTCGTCTTGGGTTCCGTGATTTGCGTGTAACCGCGCACCTCGACAAGTGCCTGCCGAACGGTCAAGGTGCGTCGTCGCAGGTCGACGTCTTTCCACTCGAGGCCGAACGTTTCGCCGAGTCGCGTTCCCGCGGTCAGCATGAGGATCCAGGCGGCCTCGTATCGATTACCGTGCGCGGCCGCGACGAACGCTCGAGCTTGAGCGGGAGTCATTACGGATTTTTCTTTTGCGGTATGTCGAGGGATCCCGACCATCGCGAACGGGTTCGCGCGCCGATAGCGGCCCTCTTTGATCGCGACGTTGAACGCGCGCCGCATTGCGACGCCGACCTTCTGGATTGTCGCTTGCGTTACTTTCTTCGCAGCTAAGTGCGAAAACAGATCGCGCGCACTATCGTTGTCAAACTTCTCTAGAGGGATTCCCGCGATGCGGTCCTTGGCGTGAAGAGTCCACGCATTTTTATAGGCCAGGTGTGTGTTCTCGCGGCGTTGCAGGCGCACGTCCTCGAGCCATTTCTCAATCCATTCGCCAACGGTCCCAATTGCGCGCGGCGCGATCGACCCACCGCCGGCGGCGCGAAGGTCCGTGATCTTGCGCATGAGTTCGGCCTTCGTTTTCGCGTAGACGAAGCGTCGCTTACGCTTTCCGTCCGCACCGGCTGGCAACTCGATGGCGTAGGTCCAGAGGCCCGAGCTCTTGTGCTGGACGATCGAACCCTCGCCCTTGGCGCGTCGACGGCTCCTCATTTCGACTTCAGTTGGAAGAGTTCGTTGTGCCTCGCCGTCCATTCTCCAGATTCAAAGTAATCCCAATTTCGATGTTTGCGTAAACGGTCGAGCATCTTATCAGTGGCATAGTTCCGTCTGTTGAAGATCATCATGAAAATCGATTCAAGCGCTTTCCACTCATCAATGCGTAGAAGCTCGACAGGCTCCGTATAGTCACCCAGAACCGTTTGCAACGACAACCACGTTTGCGTTAAGAACTCCTCCCGCTCAATAAGCCACGCATCTTTCCGCCGCACTCTTGATGCGAGATCAAAGCCACGTTGTTCGCGCAGCACGTTTGAAACGCCAGCCCACCGGCCCACGTACGCGGCGCTGGCGTTGGTGCAATCTATGGCGTCCGGAGCTATAGGTAGACGCGTAGTCCAGCGAGAGTTCGTCAAATATCGTTGTCGGTATTCCGCAAGAAACCCAGCGTGCAGACACTCATCCCGCAGTATGGGATCCGCGAGCATCAACTCCACTGCCTCGCTTATGACGTTATCCTCGAAGAGTGGTTCCATGTCTCCGGGAAGTAGGTGCGCATCGATAAGCGCAAATGCTTTGACACCCACGGGTTCAGGCTTAAACGGATACACCAACAAGTTAAGATAGCGCCGCGGGACATCGAGAGCCGTAGCGTACCCGATTTGCACATGCTCCTGAGGCGGCCGGCTAGTTTTTCGGGTGAAATGTTTGTCGATGTTGCCGCCGTTATGCCTGGGGCTTCCAACGGCCTCACCGTACAATTTAGCTAGAGTTTCTTGCGATAAACCTCGGAAAACGGCAATCCGAGCCACCTCCGTCATGAGGGGATGCCGGTCTGGAGACGGATCAACATACTTCTCGAGCGCAGAGAAACGGGTCTTAGATCGCAAGATTTCTCCATCTTTCTTGTGGTGTTTACCGCAAGATACCATAGAGACATGCCAAGTCCCGCAAGGCCCAAGAAGAACCTACTCAGCCCAAGACAGCCCGCGGATGCCGTCCCGCGACTAGCCTACACCGTCTGCGAGGCCGCACGAGCCCTAGGGGTCCACCGGAACAGCGTTTATCGTTTAATCGAAGCCGGATTGCTTAAATTTACTAGACTCGCTGGCGGAGAGATTAGAGTTCCGGTCCACGCCATTAATGAGTACCTCACTGGTGGATCGACCTCGAGCGTTGCCTAACCAGATATTTGCGTCGACCACCACTATTGTCGGCAACGTAAGACCTCAGTCGCGACTCGGAAGCGCGTAGCCCGGTAATGAGGTATCAGGACTGCCTTCAGCGCGCCATTGCAAAAGCTCTCGAACGGCAGGAAGAGGAGCGCGGCCACTTCTCCAGCGACCCGCTCTTTGCGCCGAAACGACGTCAGCAAAATCTGTTCGATCCAATGGCCCTCCGCTCAGCGCGTGACGAGGCCGCCCGTGGCAGCAACGCTGCGATTGTGCAGATCGCCGAAGAATTTTTGCGCGATCACGATCGTTTGTTAGGTCGCTTGTGCCGGCACCCTAATTGCCTTCAGCCGATCCAGCAAAACAACGGCGGGCGCGGCCGGCCGAAGCTGTTTCACTCACGGGCATGCCAAGAAGCGCTCGCGGCTTGGATCGCGCGCAGAGAACGTCAGGGCGCGAATTGGTCGGCGCTGCCGTGGAAAGACCTCGACAGCCAACCATCGCGTGTCCGCGGCGGTCGCAAAGGCTTCCGCGCCGCGCTCCGGCGCTTTAACCCTTGGTGGGGACTCGAGTCCGCGCTGGGGCCAGAACTGCGGTCGCGACTCCACGAGGTTTATCTTGAAAGCGGCGCCGCAGGCGTGAATAAGGTGCTGTCCGAGGCGTTCGGTCGTTCGTCCGAGTGGCGCGAAGCCCAAATCCGACCGGAAAACCATTTTCCGTGACGCGGCTACGTATTGGTTGGAGGCGCTATGTTTTTGACGCGTGACGGTGAAGCAATTCTCGAAACGCAGGCCAAGTTGCGCGACCTCGTCGCCCAGAGACGCGGTGCTCCTCGCCACATGCATCGTCAGCTTGACCGAGCCATCGATCGATCAATGCAGAAGCTCAAAGCCTTATGGGCCGCAGAGGCTCGCATCTGTGATCGAATGATCGGCGACCTCGCGAACCGGCGTGCAATCGCGCGTCGGTTGTCAGCTTGATCCGTGGTGGGCATGCAGGCGATACCGATGGTAGCCGGACGGCGAAAAGAAAGCTGCCCGAGTTCGCGCTCGTGCCCTTAGATTATATCGCCAACATCCCTAGTCTTCAGTCGCGCGTCCATATAGCGCTTCTTGCGTTCCGCAACAGCAAGACTGGCCAATGCAATCCGCTTACGAGCGATCTTATCGACGTTTGCAACACCACTGAAGGTCACCTCGAACGCGCATTGAGAGGACTAAAGCGCCTCGAGATCATCGACTGGAACATCGTCCGAACCGGCCCTCGGTCATCAGCCAGAAGACACTTTCGGTTTAAAGACTACCCCTCCAAAAAGAGTGGTAGTGAGGAAGCCGACTACCTTCCCAACGAGAGAGGTAATCCAGACGACTACCCCTCCGATTTGGTGGCGACTACCCCTCCAATTTGCAGTGGTGCATATAAGGTAATTCCTAACAGAGAATTAGTAACAGAGAACGTCGACGACGAGAAGGACTCAAAGATGACTGAGGAGTTACGGCAAGCGATTACCGCGCTCACGGACTGGGGCCTCATGCCATCACAGGTTAAGCGATCCCTCGAAGCAGGCCGGGCGTCGCAAATCCTCGCATGGGCCGACGCCATTAAGACCATCGACTGGACGCAGGGCCGTTATCGCTCGGTAAGGTCTCCCCGTGGCTTCGTTGATACTCAGATCGCCGAGGGTCAGATGCCCGACGTTCCCGTCGTCTCCGTCCCGGGCGAGACCGGCTACGATCGTCGGCAACGTGAGGCACGCGACCTTTTCCAAGACGAGGCAGCACCTGCGTTGTCGAGTGAACTGCTCGTAAGCACGATGCCGCGCCCCAAGCCGACATGGCGCGATGCAGCATCGGAGAACGTGCAACGAGTCATCGATCGCCTAGTCGCGGACGAAGCATGTGCGAAGTATGTCGACGAAAACTGGTGCTGTGCCAATAGTCTTTGGGTCGACCAGTTTTTTCGTGGATTCACCGTTACCGAGGACAGGGCTTTCGAGGTGATCCGCTTTGATTTACTGCGCGGAAAAACAGACGTACGCCAGACGTATCAGTGCCGTAAGGCTCGCTTCGAGGAACTACGGCTTCAGGGGGTGGCTTAGGTGACGATCGCAACGCTTCTGTCCGAGGTTGAACAAGCCGGGGTCGTCGTGGTCGCGCTACAAGATATGCTGTTCCGCGCCAGTTGGTTCGCCCACAGAGTTGACCGAAAATGGACGGACAGCGTGCAAAAACTGCGCAGCTCGGCATCGAAGCCGCACCGAAGTGCGGCCCGCCCGTAGGCGGCCAGCGCCACGCTACGCTCAAAACCGCGTGTTTGTAGTAGTTTTATCCTAGCAGTCGGGATATCCAGCCTTTCGCGCGCACGCGCGAGGGGCAGTATTCCATCAGGAGATTAGGGCCGTGAGCGGTCGTAAAACTAATTTAACCACCGAGCTAACCAAGCAAATCTGCGCCGACCTCGAGAGAGCGGTGCCGTTCAAGTACGCCTGCGGTGCGGTCGGTATCGGCAGCGCGACCGCTTACGAATGGATGCGAAAAGGTCGTGCGGGTAATCGGCGGTATGCGGCATTCGTCAAAGCAGTGGAAGTCGCGCAAGCGAAGGCCGTCTGCGATTTGCACGCCAAATTACTCAAGGCATCGAAGGGTGATGCCAAGGGCATAATGTTTCTGTTGGAGAGACTTTACCCGTCAATTTACGGGCCGAACGTCGCGCCGGCACCGGAAGAGCGTGGTCCGTTGCAGATCGTGATGCGTCGCTTAGATCCGGTGGTTGTGCCGACCGATATGTACGGCCGGGCCATTAGCCAAAACTAGAAGCTCAAAGGGGGCTAGTAACAACGCCCTCTTTTCTTTGGAGAAAAGTCATGCTTGATTCGAAACCAGTTAACGCCGCCGGTGCGTTGCCGCCACACGTGGCCCGCGGGCTGGAACGCCCGGTGGTGTTTGCGATCGTCGACGAAAAGCAGTGGAAAGTTATACAGATAGTACACTCGACGATTAGGTTCGTTCGAGATCAAGAAATTCTCAGCCGTAAGCAATACGATCTTTGTGTCCAATATGGCGTAAAGCTGCGGAATAGACATCGGTCTGTGTACAGCTTCCGCGACGAGATTTTGGACATACTTCGCGGCGCGGAGCTGACCAAGGCAGAGGCCAACGAGATCGCGGTCGCAGCGCGTGAGTGCGTTCCCTCAAAAACCACTGTTACGACATAGCGTACGAAAGTCGAGGCTTCAAAAATGGACCCATTGGAGATGACTCCAGACCAACTAGCTGCTGCGGCCGCTGCGAAAATCGGCTCAGGTAGTCGGATATTCTACCCTTCGCACCTTGGGCAGGTTAGCGAAAGCCCTGCCGCTCCGGGTTACATTTCCGACACGCAGCCAGCGTCAAATGCTCTCGATAATACGTCCGAAGAGTTTAACTCGGTCACGTAGTGTAGGCGTTACCGACAATCAACATGAGCGGCCGGCCACCGATGCCCATACATGGCTGCGCTAAAGTTGAATGGGCGTCGTCGTTCGACCAACACTTAAGCATTCAGGAGAGCCTAACCAATGCCATTTGTATCTCACGGTCACCCACCGCCGACTTTCCCTCCGCCAGAAAATGCCCCCGACCTAGAAGGTCTGTCGGACAAAGAAAAGCGTGCCGCGTTGAAAGACTACAAAACTTCCCTCCGCGATCGAACACCGGTTGAACTGGCTGATTTGCGTGGAATGACGCCCAGACAGCGTCGCGAGGCCATTCACAAGTACAAGATGAGCACCCGTCGCGATTAGCGGGAATAAGGCACGCGTCTACGACGCGATCAAGCAGTATTGGGCGGAGCACGGCCTCCACCGATTATCCGAGATCTCTGCGCGGCAGCCGGAATCTATTCGACGGCGACCGTTCACCGGTGGCTCAAGGTGCTGCGCGACGAAGGTGCGATCCAATACCGTTCTGGCAGAGCCGGCTCGATAAAACTGGCTGAGAAACAATAGCTTTTAGATTTTCCGATGATGCAAACGGCACCGTCGCGGAAAAACGTCGGCGTGACGCCGGCGATCGTGGGCGGGCGGCTACGGCTGCCCGCTTCTACATCGATTTTCCATGACGCGGCTAGTTGTTGTGTGCAAGGGTTCTCGCGTGTCCAAGAGCGCGCGAGAAAAGCCGCCGACACTCCTCGGTGGCGTTGGGGCGAGTTGGGAACGTCAGCCCGCTCGCCCCTTGGTTCTTTTGTTTGTAAGAGTTCTCGCGCGTACGACTCGCTCGCGTGAGAAAAGCCGCTTGGAACGTGCGGCGCCGGGCGGTCCGATTGTCATTGATCTGGCCGCCCTGAAATATTAACTCGATTGGAAACGGGACTAAGGAGCCCGATACTGTTGAAAAACATTGAAGTCAAGCTTTCTTCCGGCAAGGTCGTAGAGCTGCGCGGTCTGTCCGCAAAAGAGCAAATGAATGCCGACATCTCGGCCGGCGGCGAGCAGTCTAAGGTCAACTACTATCGCCTTGCAATGGCCGTCGCAAAAATCGACGGCCAGTCACCCATCAAAGTGGGCACCGGTAAGGGCAGCGGAGTCCTGGAGATCATCGCGAGCTCCAGCCTTCATCTGGACACGATAATCGACAAGTTTAAGGGCTTTGAGATCGACGAGATGGAGTCTGCCTACAGAACGGAGTTCTCTCCGTTCACGGCTGTCATCCAGAAAGCGGCGTATCAAGACCTTACGGCCGAGCAACTGATCGAGGATCCGTCCTTGGCTATCAAATCCCTCGTTACGCAACTCGATATCAGCGGCAACTACGTCGTACCGCTTTCGTCCGATCGTGAAGCCGAGTTGCGCGCCATCTCGGCGCGCGAGCAGATGTGCGCTGACGCATGGGCGCACGGCAACACGACCAAACTCCTATATTTCCGCACGGTTATGGCCGTCGAGCGTCTCGGTACGGAAACGTTTCAGCCTGCGCAGTCGGCAAAAGACCTGGAAGAACGCATTGACCGGCTCTCCGGACTCGATGTCGACGAGCTTGGCTATGTTTATCTCGACAAGTTCTCGACTCGCGGAGAAATCCTAAAAAACGAGTTGAGTCCCCCGTCAAGCGACTCGTCGCAGTAGCAGTCGCGGAGGGCATCCCGTTCGATACTGCGCTCGGCATGACCGAGATCGAGTTGTGGGACTGGGTTGTCTATTTGCGTGAGGCGCGGGGACTCGAATACGACGAAAACACCGGCGAATTCCGCGAGCCGCCTGAGAAATAGTTCATTTACAAAGATACGTAGGGCTGACGAGACGAGCGGGATTGTGATCCGCTCGCTTCGTCGTGTGCTTTCGGCCGTAGCTCCTACGCAGCAAGCTTTATTGTCGGTAGCGCCGCTACCGAAGCAGCCACAGCTAATCGGAGAGTAAAAGATGCCAATCGGTGGTTGGGTCGTCGAATCCGTCATTCGGTTTAGTTCGAATGGGGTCAATGTGATGAGCCAGTTGGCGGCAGCCACGGCTCGAACCAATACGGTGCTCGATGCGCACACTGCTAAAGTCGGTAAAGCCACCGCGGCTCTCGAGGCGTACCGGCTCAAATCGCTGCAGCTTGGAACAGCATTCTCCGGTAGCGCGTTCACTCTGGGTGTCGCGATCACGGCCTATGGCGTGCGTGGAGCAGCCGAGATGCAACGTTCATTAACCGGCGTTGGTATTGCTCTGCACTCGTCGTCGCAAGCCTCGATGAACCGTTACGCGAAGCTCGCATTTCGTACGTCTGGCATTACCGCGCAAGATGTTGGCACGATCGCCAGTGAGATGGCCATGGCCGCGACATCCGGCCTTAACGACCCGAAGAAGCTTGAGAGCGCCTTCACTCGGATTGCCAAGGCGGCCGATGTTCTTTGGATGAGTCCGAAGCACATCGATCCAGTCGAAGCCGTTAAGGACATGTCACAACTTGCGCACATGTTCGGCGTTTATTCGGGCGCGCCGTTGCAGCACATGATCGACCGATCTGCTCAGATGATGTTTGTGCAACCCGAGGCACTGAGCGCACTGGTGACTCAAGGCCGTATGTTCATCTCGACGGGCTTGGGGCACGGCGTCAGTGAAGACGACCTGTTCAAACAGGCCATGACGATGGGCCAGACCGGCTTCTTGCGCGGTCGTGGCGGCGCCGGCCTTGCGAACGTTATCGAGTACTTGAGCGGTGCAGCCAGCGTTACCGGGCATTTAAGCAAGGCTCAGCATCGCGCGATGCACACCCTGGGGCTTACCGACAACAACGGTATGCTCAAGAAAGCCTTTTTGGGGCCGCATGGCGAGCAATTGCTTGGAAAGATCGAAGATCACTTAGAATCGATCCGCAGCAAGTTCGGAATGAGCGACTTTGGTAATCTGCTCATAAACGCGTTTCTAAAGCAGGGTGGTCGATACGAGGAAACGGCATTACTGCCGGCCGTCTACAAGAAATCCCAGGAAAACTTTCAGCGGATGAACGAAATCGGTGGCGTCGATAAGATGTGGGATCAATATCGCCACAACTTCTTGTACGAGTGGGGCATTTTTACGACGAACCTGCAAAATGTCGCGAAAGCCGCATTTTGGCCAACGCTCGATAACGACGCTAAAATAGTCGAAAAGCTCGGTAGCGACCTAGGCGATCTCGTTTCCTACCTGGCCGAGCACCCGGACGCGGCAAAAAAATGGGCCAATGGCTTCATGATTGTCACTGGTCTTTTCGGCGCTCGAACTCTGATCGGGGTCGGGTCGTTCATCGCAAGTGCTTGGAAGATGCCCGGCGCTGTTACCGCAATGGCGACGTCGCTCGACGTGTTAACTAAGAACATCGTGGTTAATGCGGCGATCTTGCGCGGCGAATCGATAGGAGGCACGATCCTCGGCCCGGACGGTCGCGTGATTTCGCGAGTGGCACCCTTTGCCGGTACCGCGCTGCGTGAAGGGGAGGAGGCAGTGCAGCTCGGTAAGGTAGCGCGAACCCTGGCAGTGCTGGATGTCGTAACGATGGCCGTTACAGGCATGTCCGTCAGTACGCTGGGTATTGGAGCCGTCGCCATCGCGCCGCTGGCACTGCTATTCGGTGCATATCTGAACGCAAGGGAAGCGTCCGGTGATTCGCCACACGCCAAGGCCCTCAGTGCGAGACTAAATTGGGCAGCCGCAGGATCAAACTCCGGCATGAGCCCGCCCAATACGGGCCAGCAGGTCGACATCTTCGGCCGTCCGATCTACGATCGGGCAAATCTGCAGCGATACATGAAGGCCCCGGTATCGCAACAGATTCGTGACGGCCGCAGGCTTCACGGTCAAGCGGTCGTCTACCATATTGAGCATATAACGATTCAGAACAATGACAGCAGCAAGTCGCCGCTAGACGTACTGCGCCAGATCGAAAGCGACCCACGCTCTATTAACGCGCGAAGCGGAAACTATAGAACAAACGCGCGCATTCCGATGGTGCAAACCGTTCCGCCGCGGTAGCCGTACCAACAATCACTCTTGCCGACAAGAAGAGGTTACCGCAGTGACAGCCCCTACACAACCAGGTATCAAAGCTCGTCTCTCCCCGACGCAGTGGCGCCCGAAATACGAAACAATGCAGCCGCGCTTCGTCGTCAAGATCGACGGTCATCAGTACATTGCTGAATCCTTCGAAACGTCGATAAACGCGCACGGAGCAACGGACTCGGCGACGGTTGTTATGCCGATTATGGGAAACTCTAATATGAGTCCCACCGTCAAGGACGGCAAGGCTGTTCTCTATCCGGACTGGACGCTCAGTATTAAGCGTACCGAGAAGAACGCCGGCACGCCAGTGCTGATTGAGATTTGGGCGGGCGAACCAGTCAACCCTAGCGCATTCCGCGCGACCAACCTCGCCGGGCTAACGAAGCGGTTCAGTGGGATCGTCGATTTATATTCTGTTCAGTTCGATGACAATAAGACGACGTTTAGCTGCCGTTCGATGGCATATCCGCTGACCACGAACAAGATCGTATTCCCGTTCCCGCGTGAGAACTCGGTAACGACGGTCGCATTCATCCAGCAGCAGTGTAAACGATTTGGGATCCGTATGGCTCCCCCGAATCTTGTGGGCGATCCGGTTCTAATGATCGATGTGTTCGGCGCGGAGTTCATCTCAGGCGTCCAGGACTGGTACATCTGGGACGTTATCCTCCAGTGCGCTCAAACCGACGACGTCGACGTTTGGGTCGACCGCACCGGCACGTTACGTTACGAGGCTGCCTCGCGCGTCAAGCGAACGAAAATTCCGCTCGTGTGGGGCGAAGACATTCACGCCATAGACGGCACGCACGCCCCACAGTTTTCAAAAACGGTACGCGTCACTGTTCGATCGTACACGAAGCGGACAAGAACGGCTTCCATTTCGCGGGTCACGACTAACGCGGATGGCGGGACGGATGTCTCCGCGTACAGCCGGCGGGTCACTTCTGCGCCAATCTTTGGCACCACGTCCAGTCTCGTAACATCGATCGGTAAAAATGGGGACGTTACCACATCATTGCAAACGGTAAGTGGTGGCGCAGCAAGCGGAAGCACCGGGGTAGAGGGTGATTCCAACATCGAGCACTATCTCATACCATTGAAGAACGCGACGCGAGCTATGTGTCAAGATCAAGCGCAGAAAATATGGCGACAGATCTCGATGCACGAGTACGCGCTGAAGATCGATGTGCCCGTGACTCTGAAAAACCTAGCCGCCATGGACGTAACAGCTCTCTTAGAGATAAGCGGACTTCCCATGGCCTTGTTCAACACGCAGGTTTGGCCACGTCAAATCATTGAACGTTTATCTCCGAAGTCCGGGTGGCAGTGGGAGATCGACACGGTCAATCACACACTGCCGTCAGGGGTTTAGAGGCGCGCCTCTACGATTTACTTTCACATGAAGGAGATATCACGAATGGAGTTACGAGAGATTGAGCAGCACCTTGGAAAGAAGGTTCGTATCACGCGAACGTTCGGGCCATCGAGCCACGGCCACTTCCAGAAGTCAGATAAGGTCCCCGGTTTCTACGAGGTGCTCAGGACCGAAAAGGACGGCTCGCAAAACCACTCCATGACCCTGGCGAGTGAGATTGTCAGCATCCAGCAAATCTCGGACTCGGAGGGGACAAAGCTTGATGCGGCCTGCACATGCTCCGTCGATGAGATCAACGACGAATGCCCGACACACAAGTCATAGGCGCGGATGCCGGTAGTCAGCGGTCCGTAAACGTCATCGAAGCGTAACAATATCGGTTGTCGGCAACGAGCGAAAAAGCTTCAGATGGTCGCCGCGTCGATCGTTGGCCCTTCCATTCGATTGTCGGCCAATAGTTCACTGACCTGAACTCGAGTTTGCAACTTAGTGCTAAGCTGACAGATGCGCTCCAAGAGATTGACCGCGATGTTGCGCGCCTCTATGACGTCCTCATCAGAGACATTACGTGATCCTGTATGTGATACTTTTGAGCGGAAACCATATAGCCGTCCAACCGTCTTCCTCAGATACCTACGCTGCGCCAGGTCCTTACCCAACAGCATGGCGACGCCTTCCGAGACGTCGCGAGTTATGGGAGCTTCCTGCTCCTTCGAAAAGAACATCTCGATCGATGTCATGGCGCTCGTGACACTATTTTCTGGATTACCCTGCCGTCGGGAGTCCGCCACCCAGTGCATGGACCGCATAAATGTCTCTTCAAGATCGGACAGCCTAGAGGCGTCGCAGTGGAGTTTTTCAATGAGAGGTTGAAAACCAAGTTCCCTCATTCTATCGAGTGACCCAGCGCTTAGCGTCGCGCGATGCGTATGCTTGAAACTCTTGTTGAGTTTGCCAAGTCCGCCGTGATCGCTGAAAATGACTCGCGACGGGACATCATAAGGTAGGACGTCGGCCACAATTACAGTTGCCGGTCCTTTCGTGGTTACATCCACCATGAGCTGTAAGAAGTCGACGGCGACCTCTAGCTTTCGACTCGCTAATGTGCCGAGAAATTCATCGTCGTCAGCGCCGGCAATCTTGACCTCAACGCAGGGCATACCTTGAAATTTTGAGAGCTCTTCAGTCCATATCTTAGAATGGGCGGCTCTCATTTCTTCAGTGTCTATCGTTTCGCTTAATCCGGTTTTGAGACTCTCCAGAAAGGCATCATATTCCGAATCAATCATTCGGAAGCACCGCACATCGCCGAAGCTAAACTCCCCTTCAAAGAAAACACCGCCCAACGAATGATAGGATTTCCACGTCATTGGTGCCACATCAAATTCCTCTGCAACTCCGCGCAAAAGCTCGATCGCGTCCTTTTGTTCGGGCTTCTTGTAATGGATGTAACCGATTGCTGATAGGAAGCGCTTGTTTATGTGTTCAGCCGACCATTTACTAAGCCAGTCCTTTTTGGTGCCTTCTTCCAATGCACTTATTAGGTCCCGCAAAGCTTTCCTAGTCTCGGGTCGTTGGAAAATAACGCGCCACTCCCCGAGAGAGTAGATGAACCAATCTGGATCGGGGATTCTAAGAGGATTCGGATGTTGCGCCTCGCGGGCGACCTCTTCCTCAATGCGCGTATAGGCTTTATAGAGCCGCTCGGCAAGTCGCGCGTAACGCTGATGCTTATTATTTGTCATTCGGTCTCCCTAAAAGGCGCCCGCTAAATCTGAGTCAGAGCTTCTTCGACAAGGTTTCTTATCGGTAACGGTTGCAACCGGCGAAAGCTCAGCGTAGCTCTTTGCTATGCTGCTTGCACGTTCCGAGGTTGTACGATCCGCCAAGGCATCGGTCGGTCTTGTGCTATCGTTACCGCGCGTAGTCGACGCGGATGGTTGGGAACTGGGTAGACGCGCCCATGGTATTCTGGCCTTCCGTAGTGCCCGTAACTTTACCGATGATCGTGACTACTTGGCCGCCGTCGAAATCCCCGACCTTGTCTCCCGTCAGCAAGAGAAGCGCCGAGTCACTGGCTTTTTTCATTTGCACATTCATCTCGTTCTGTTGGCGCGCCTGGGCTTTTGCAACTGCGTCGGGATCGGAATAGTCGACGTCCGAAGTGTTCGAAAGCCCCGATGTGAAGTTTACGGTGACGGACTCTCCGCAGATCGCGTTTGCTTCTTTAGTGCCGTCTCCGGCATCGACGACGTTTGAGATTTTGCAGGGAAACCTGACGTATGTTCCCGTCCATTTGTCTGGATTTCCGTAAACCTTCGACGCCGTTGCGCCATGATTCACCTGCGCCACTTCGTCTGCTTTTGATAGCGGCGTATCCTGCGAGCTAGATGCATCCTGTGTGGTGGTCGATAAATTGTCCGCCGACTGCGAGTCATCAGTTGAAGCGTGGTGGTTACCGCAGCCCGAAATAAAGAGGCTCAAAACGATAGCAAAAGAGACCGCGAGATGTTTCGACGTCACGTTAAACCTCCACTCAATAAAGCAATGAGCAAAGCATCCAGATTCGTTGAGAAGACGGGTTCATGCTCGGGTCGATCGGAGCCTTTTCGGTCGCCCCGAGCTCGTTGGCGGATCAAACTGCATCCTATCGAGCCGTAACGCGGTCACGGCCGGCATGGCCGACGGATATACATCGAACGAGTTTCAAGCCGTTCGAAATGCTCTTCTGGTCTGCAAGGACGCCGATCGAGCGTATCTCCGACGATGGATCCTCCGATGGGTCGATGATCACGGCCGGATCGATCCTAGCGCCGAGCCTTTGCCGAAAAAAGGCTGCTGAACGCGGCCGGCGCTGCGTTAAAGGGAGCCGAGGACCGCGCCCGGTCCCCGACCGCGACGCAAAGTTATCGGTCACTCACTTTCTGGCGCGAAACGGAATAACTTGTCCTTTCGTCTGATCGAGCAATGACGCTTTGCGTCGCGGTCGGGGACGCCTGAATCGGGTCGAAGCGGTGCGCCCCTCGAGAGACTTTAAACGAACGTCGAGCTGCCCTAGGACAAAACACAACTGCGCAAATTCGCTAAGCGGAGCATTTTCACTCATTGCTTTGCCCGTTCAATCTCTGCTCGAACGATTGCAGCATATACTTCGGCTGCTTCCAAGGGGTCGACCACCTTTGCCGCAATCTTCATCGCATCTTCGGCGCTGACTGCCGCCGGATCGGCAAGCAACTTCGTCACAGCGGCGCGAGCAAGGTTGAACTCCTTAATTTGGTCAGCTTCGGTCGGCCGACGACGCGCGCGAAAAACGTCGAGGCTAATAACGTTCTTCATTACAGCCGTTCGCCTTCAATCCATCCGTTTTCCACATCGCGCTTCGCCTGCTCTATTTGCGCGCGTCGCCTGTCAGCGGTATCATCTGCATCGAGGGCGGACCACTTTTTATGTGCTCGCCACAAGTCGCCATTGATTCGTACGCGAGACCCGTGGGCCAGGCAAGAGAGGTTTAAAAGTACCCACTGCGGGCCAGTCAGGCTTGATCCGGTTGTGCCATCGATTTCTGCGCGCCGTATCATCGCGGCGCGCAGCTCACGTTCGCGCTCGGAAAGAGGGTCGCGACTCCAATCGATCTCGACATCGTTGCCAAGGCGCGCGATTATCGCATTTGCTGCGCGTAATGCATCGTTTGGCGAGAATGTCTGCTCGACGACGTTTGGCTTATTCTCCGTTAATGTTCCGAGCGCATGCTGGAGCATTCCTCGACGTGAGTGGAAGGCTTGAGCAGCGCTTACAATTCGTTCGGGTTCGGCGGCGTCATGCGCATCACGCGGGTTGTCGCATACAGCGCAGTTTGCGAGCTTAGTGCGATCGCTCTTGACGGAAGCGAACGCGAAGCAGGCTCTCAAGAGTGATGGCTTATCCACGATGGAATCCTTTCGAGAACGGTGTGAGTGGAGAAATAGACGAGTCAACAAAGTTCAATGTCGGTAACGTTGCGGAAGAGGTTAAGCGATCATCGTCGAGAGAGCGACGTCGTCAAACGCTTGCGCGGGTCGTACGTAGGTCATTAATACGGCCAATGATTTGTGACGTGTAGTGCGCGCGATCGTGTCGAGCGACACTTTGGCTGATGCTGCAACCGTCGCGAAGCCGGCTCTAAGACTGTGTCCCGAGAAATCGCCGGCGACCCGAGCACGTGCGGCGAGTTTCTTGATGAGGTTCGCGACGTCGCGGCCGTCGATGGAATGGTCTGTCGCGGCGCCCTGGAGGCTGTACGCGCGAAATAGGGGGCCGCAGTCGAGTCCCGCGGCGTCGAGCCACTCCCGCACGGCGCGGACGGCACAGAGCGACCGGTTTGCGACGCTAGGAACGGCGAGTTCGACGCCTTCGCCGATCTGATCGGTTTTCGACCGGCGGATGCGGAGTCGAAGTCCTTCAGTGCAAAAGGTTACGTCGCCAACGATAAGCTCGGCGATCTCGGAGCGTCGGAGCGCAGCCGCGAAGCCGAGAAGAAGAATCGCCCGGTCGCGCTTGGCTTTGGAGCCGTCGCCGCGGATCTCGAGGAGGAGCGCGCGTAGCGCGTCGAGCGTGAGGGCCGATTTCCGGGTCTTTGCTGCCCCTATTGTGCGCGCGATGCCGCGAAGTGTCCGACGCACCATTGGATGCGCTACGGGCGAATGTAGGCCGGTTTCTCGGTGTCTGAAAGCGATCGCCGCCAGGTGGTGCTGAATCGTAGCGAGTTTTAGTGTCTGCGCCAGCTCGGTGATGTAAAGAACGACCGTTTGCGGCTCCGCCGGCTGCCCGCGTAGGCCACGGCGGGCGCACCAGCCGTCGAACAGCCGAAGATCGCTCCCATAACCGCGGAGCGTGTTTTTCGCGTGGCTGGCTTCGGCGTAGGTCTGCGCCTGGTCGATCGTGTGCGCGAGGGTCGCGCGATTGTCGGCACTTGCAACCGGCACGGGGTAATGCTGTATGGTAGAGGTGGTCAATGGAACTTACCCTTCCCTTGGCTCGGGCCTCGCCGGAGCTCTAACCGGCGGGGCCTTCTGATAGAAAGTGTACCAGAAGTACAGCCTATCTACAACCTATCAGTGCGACGAACAGCGACGCCGGGAGACAGTGGGAGGCATATTTGAGCGCTAGAATGCGTACAACACCGTAGCGGAGTGCCTCAGGAATTGACTGGGGGTCAAGAGGTCGCTGGTTCGAATCCAGTCAGCCCGACCAGATAAAACGCCGTAACCATCGGCGTTTTTGTTTGTGGCGCGCTCTTAGCCGTTCCAGCGACGCAGTTAGAAGAGTGTCAAGCTTCGGTCAAAAGGAGTAAGATTTAGCATTATGGCTTCATCTACATGTTAGCGGTTCTACTCGCAGTCCACGTCTGGTTCGGAACGTACTCCGTTTTGGACGTCGGCAAGACCGGAGTTCCGCAACTTACAACGCTGCAGGCTCGATGGCTGCATTTAATTCACGCGGTTCCGACCTATAGGAAGCGGTGGTCATACATGCGCTTTGTGAAGCAACCGAGTCCCAAGCTACCATCCGATCCTCCCTTGGTCGTATTCGATGCTCAAGGGATCGATCGGGAGAACGAGCACGATTTGGCCGCCGCCCCATCGCCGTGGTTTCACGTCATCGGAGAGCCGTGCAATTTTACGTACAGCCCACAGAGTCGATCGTACGTAGCCGAGACGTCGGCTGCATGCTCCCCGGAGCAGCTTTTGCCCCAGGTGCCAGGTGAATCGAGCGTCTTGAAGCCGTAGTCGAAGCAGCAACGCAGGTACCGAGCGGCACCGCAGTCATCACGCTTGAAGACTTGCGGTTGGGCGCGATGACGCGTCGAAGCGATGAAGCGGTCGTTGCGGTAGACCCAAGTATCGGGGAGAGGCGCGGTGTTGAGCGACCTCAAGGATCCGCGAAGTGGGCCAGAACCGAGACGAATCCCCGTCGATTCAAGAAGAATAGAACTTTTGGCTAAAGGTCGCCGTCTTAAGGTCCAGCGTTGACGCGCCCTTTTGCTTTACGGGTGCAAATAGGAACGAAATGTGCGGTATCTTCATGCCGCCGTCCTTTGGGTAGCACACGGTATCGTAATAGTTCAGATTATTGGCCGTCGCAGTGCCGTCAAACGCGTTCGCGCCCGATGTGACGGAGAAGGTCTCATTCAATGTTAGAAATCCCGGAGGCGCGCTTAGATAGAGTGCATAGACCGCGACGCCTTTTGCTTGAAACGTGCCGGGAAGCGGGCCTTGCGCTGTGCCGGAAACGTGGAATCGAATCGTTTCAAACTGCTTCGTCCTTCCTCCAGACGCCCTGCAGCTAAACTTTATTGACGTTCCAACGAACGTTTCGCCATCCAGCGTTAGAGGCGTCGCCGTAGGAGTCGGCGACGCGAGCCCCGGCGCTGAGGGTGCAACGATTTGGTTGCTGCTGCAAGCATTCAGCGCGAGAATCGCGGCCGCGGTGAATAGGCCGACAAACGACAAACATAGAGTTCGCACGATACACTCCTTTTCCGCGTCTTATGCGAACGGAAATGGTAGGCGTGCCCGAGATTGCTCGGGTAACTGCCGTCACTTTATCATTTTGGAAGGCTTAAAGACAATAGGAGGGGCTTGACCAGAAGCATTGCGGAAAATGATTGGGGGCTCAAAAGACTTGTTAAACCGCCAATCGTAGCACAGCGTGAGCGGGTACCCAGACTCTCGAGCTTCTTCGGGGATCAAACAAACATAGCGCCGAACTTGGTTTAACGGGGGATATCGAACGATGAAGCACGCGGCGAGAATTAGCATATTGTTGGTGGTCGGAGTGGTGCTCGCATCGTGCGGAGGCCCACCCGGGCAGACTTCGCAGCCCGCCGGCGGAGCGGGACTGTCCGCGTTGCCCACTGGCTGTTACGTATCGAAAATCGACCCCACGACGGTGGACGCGACGATCACGTTCTACGGTTGGCCCGACAACAGCCCGCCAGGAAATGCGATCGCACATCCCGTGCTGCACCAAGTCGCCTCGGGCGACGGAACGTATTGCAATCCTACGACATTCGCCACCGAGAAAAAGAATGACAACCAGATTCCGTACGGCATTAAAATATACGTGCCATTTCTGGAGCAATACTTTATTCGCGAAGACGACTGCGCCCACTCGGGACCGCATCGCGGTCACGGACATAACGGCTGCTCGGGCTTATGGTTCGATCTTTGGATCGGCGGCGATAAGGCGTCGATACCGCACGACGTGTTTTGGTGCGAGAATCATTTGACGCCGAACGGTAAGGTGCAGGTCGTGCTAAATCCCGACGACGGTTTGTCGGTCGAGAACGCAGGACCCATCTACCTCGACGATCCGGCGCCGAAGGGAACTTGCTTTGGCACACCTGAGAAGAACTGACGCCGAAGGTTGAGACTTCGCAAACAGCTTTTGCTGGTAATTGCCGCGGTCGCTATCGTGAGCGCTTGCACGAATCGAGCACCAAATGCAACGCCCCTCCGCGCAAACGTTGGGGAGACGTTGAACGTGCGCTTAGCGCCGGCATTGGTTCCCCAAGCGATACGGGCGTTACAAGGCAGCGCAACGCTCGATGACGCAACGGTGGCGCTGCAGATTTATCCGACATACGCGATGCGAAGCTCTACCAACGTCGAAGCGAACGTCTATACTGCGGCGCTCGACGACGCTCGCGCTAAAGCCCAAGCGATCGCCACTTATGCTCGAGTTAGACTCGGAAACGTGCGAAGCGTCGATGAAGTCGCGCCAACCCTAGGTGGCACCGGCTATATCGGCGCCGGACGACTCGCGCCGATGCCTGCGCCAAGAAGTGCGTCAGTTTCGGCGCCTGCAAGCGGTGTCGTTATGCTAGCAGTAACCTTCGATGCCGGAGGCGTTCCGATTTCGGTTCTCGGCACGCATACTGGGCCTCCGCCGCAGTATAACCTTGGCGACGCCACTGGGGTGTCGGTTGAGATTCGGGCGCGCGGCGAAACCCTTGGCGCCGCTCAGCGCCGTATGAACGCGGTCGAGGACTCAATCCGCGGAATCGTAACGCAATATGGCGCAACGGCGAAAGGCGTCATCGTCACTTCGGCAGACGCTAACACCTTTTGATTCGGTGGAAGACTAGCGCTTCTTTCGGGCGCTTTTCTTCGCGGTCGACTTTTTTGCGGACGATTTTTTCACGGAGGTCTTCTTCGTGGACGACTTCTTCGCTTTTGCTAACGCTCCGCGGCCGGCGCTTCCAACCTTTGCGGTGAGCTCCTCGGCGACTTTGCCGCCGCTCTCAACAACGGAGCCAATAGCGGCAATAACTTTGCCGGCTTTCTGAGCTCCTTGCGCGACCTGTTTCGTTTTGCGAGCGACGCTAGATGCTGCAGAGGTTACTTTCTTAGCGGTCTTTTTCATCGAAGCACCGGCGCGCTTTGCGATCGATTTCTTACCGGTTTTCTTGGCCGTCGTTTTCTTAGCTGCCATAAAGTTCAATATCTCCTAATGTCTGGCACCCAACGGGCACCTGTGCTGGCAACCTTCCCCTGACTTGCCTCTACGCAAACATACGTTGTGTTAGAAAGGCCGTGCGCGCCGGCGCTGGGCGGCGGCAATTCTCTGTCGCAGCGGCGGTAAGAGATCTGCGCGCAGGTCTTCGACCGCTTTGGCCGCGCTGTACGTGGCGATATCGTATTCGCGTATGTCCTTCGGCGACTCACGCCGCCCGGGCTTGGGTAACGCGTCGAACTCTATGAGAGCTTTATTGTTCGAAAACGTGCAAGACACCCAAAACTCCGAGAAGCGCCGGCGGTCGTTCGAACCGTCCTTCTTAGGAAACCCGAGATGCGGGTGTAGGAGCCGGAAGAGATCGAGTCTCCAGGCTTGCTCGAGCTCGCTGCCGGTCGTCGTAAACATACTGCAAGTATAGCATGGGCCTTCGGACGGCAGTTCGAATCGCCCCACCATGCATGCAGCTGTCGTTACCGACGTTACCAAACCGCCGCGCTGGTTGGAGTTCGCCGATCCGTTACCGGCGGCAAAGGAAATCGTCGTGTCGGTACGCGCCGCGGCGCTGAGTCCGCTGGCGCGCGGGCGCGCCTCGGGAACGCATTACAGCGCGTCCGGTGCCGATTCGTTCGTGGCCGGCGTCGACGGCGTGGGAATAACGCCCGACGGACGGCGAGTATTTTTCGCGTTTCCGCGTGCACCATTCGGCACGATGGCCGAACGCGCACCCGTTTCGCTGGATAACTGCACGTTGGTGCCCGACGATCTCGACGACGTAACCGCCGCGGCGCTGGGCAATCCGGGCATGTCGTCGTGGGTCGCATTGCGCGAGCGTGCGAAGTTCGAGCGCGGCGAGTCGGTGTTGATCAACGGAGCGACCGGTTCTGCCGGCCGCTTGGCAGTTCGAATCGCGCGCTATTTGGGTGCGCGCGCGGTCGTCGTCACGGGACGGAACGAGTCGCAACTCGAGGCATTGCGCGACCTCGTCGACGAAGCGATTCCGTTGTCGTTGGAGCCGGCCGAGCTCGAAACGCGATTCGACCAAGCGCTACGAACGCATCGCGTCGGCGTTATCTTGGACTATTTGTGGGGCACGTCGGCCGAGCGGCTCGTTGCTGCGATCGCCCGGAACTCCGGGGGAGACGCCGCGCCGCGCATTCGATTCGTGCAAATCGGCGCAGCATCGGGAGCCGATATCCGCTTGCCGGGCAGCGCGTTGCGTTCGTCGGGCGTGGAGATCATGGGAAGCGGCTTGCGCAGCGTCACCAACAAAACGCTGATCGCTTCGATCGGTGAGATGTTGCGCGAAGCAACCGGCGCCGGACTCACCATCGATATTGTCACGGCTCCGCTCGAAGAGGTTGAATCGGCGTGGCAACGGGATTCGGGTTCGCGCCGGCTGGTTCTGGTCGCAGACGCGTAAAGAAAAACACAAACCCCGCGTGATAGCGGGGTCTGTGCTGCTAGAGAAGGAGCGGTTGTTTAGTGGAGGATGACTCGGCCGACGACGAAGACGCCGTTGCTGTAGTGACCGACTAACGCGACGCGCTGTCCCGGTTGCGGAGTTCCGCCGGTCGGGTAGATCACCGTTCCGTTCTTCAGGTCGACTGTTTGCTCTTCGCCATTTTTGCGCATAACGGTCAACCGATAGGGACTGAAGTTTTGCACGATGCCGACCATGACGTGCTTCTTATCATACTGAGGAGTGTCCCAGCCATTTTGCCACGAGGTGTAATTCGGATACGGATACGCCTGCGCGGAGGCGGGGAGCGCCGAGCCGAACGTTCCAACGAGCGCGCCGAACGCGAGCGCCGCGATTGTCGTTTGCAGTAGGTATTTCATGCTTCTTTGAGTACCCACCGAACCCACGACGAAACTCGCAGCGCCAGAGTTTTAGTCACTCCTTAAGGTAGCTCCAGGCTCCTTACTGCGTTCCGATCTTTTCGTTGGCGTTGTTCAGCAGATAGATTTTGTCGGCGTGGCGCATTCCGAGCGCTGCTTGGTCGAAGATGATTCCGACGTACTGTCCGGCCTTGACGGCGGACATCTGCATGGTCGTCTTGCCATTACTGGAAAAGACTTGATCGAACTTCGGAACGATCGTAAAGCTCAACGACTGCTTCGTCTTCGGATTCTGTACTTTGATGTTACTGGTGGAAACGTGTATGACGATCCCGTAGAAGGTCTGGGTGGTCATCGCGGAAGCGACGTACGGAACGGTCGCGAACGAGGCGAAAACGGCCGAGGCCGCTATGGCAGAAAAGAAAGATCTCATATGCACGTTATTCCCCAGAAGCAAACACTTAACTCCTGGCGCCGGCACCAGGCTGCCCGTGGCTGACGAGGGCGGGTATGAGGCGACGCTGTTCGCTGACGGCGGGTCGCGCGGTAATCCAGGGCCGGCTGCCAGCGGGTCGGTGCTGATCGATCCGGCCGGGGTACAGATCGAAACGGTCGGTACCTTTTTGAACGTCGCCACCAACAACGTCGCCGAGTGGACGGCGCTGGTGCAGGGCTTGGAAGCGGCAAGCCGCTTGGGCATCCGCCGGTTAGCCGTACGCCTGGATTCGGAGCTGGTTGTGAAGCAGATGAGCGGCGAATACCGCGTCAAGCACCCGGATCTACAGCCCCTGCATCGCCGGGCGAGCCAACTTTGTCGCGCCTTCGAGCGCGTTGAAATCCGTCACGTCCCGCGTAAGCAGAATGCTCTGGCGGATGCATTGGTCAACCAAGTTCTCGACGCTGAAGCCGCTCGCGCCCAGGAGGCGCGGCGAGCCTCCGAGTAGGCGGCGAACATGCGACGGTCTTCGCCCCTCGAGCTGTTCATCGTCGGCCTGGCGATCGTGTTTGTGATCCTCGCCTGGCGGTTTTCTGGCGGATTTCATGCGGTACCCGGCCTCGGGCACGCAAAAAACGCGCCCAGCCGCTTGTACGCGAGGCTGACCATCGACTACGCGCACCCGCCGATTTTCCAAGAACAATACTCCATGCAAGACATCGACGGGCTGTCGACCTTCAACTATCGGATTCGGGGTTATAACTGCCGGTTGGTCACGATTCAAGCCCCGGAAGGGCACACGTACGACGTCAGCTTTTTCTTTGGCGGTTTAGATCAAGACGGCATCTGGCAGCTGACGAATCAAGCACCGTTGCCGCACGCAGCGGCAACCTACACCGTGTACGTCAAGCAGGTCGCCGACTTCAAGCAAGGCGATCGCACCGTCGTCTTCACCGATCCGAATTACTGGGCCACCCACGGGCCGCACCGCGAAGTCCAATTAGATCTCTCGAAAGGTGACGGCGACAACATCTTGCGGATGTCGGCGCCGAGTCCGGATCCGCGCTACCTGAAGATCATCGACGACTTTCGCACCTTTGGGCCGGATGAATTTCGGCGTAACGTTGCCGCGGCGCAAACTCGCGCCAAAGAGAACGCGTGTCACTGACGCGGCGGCGCTTGATCCGATCCGTACTCGGTGTAACGTTGTTGGCCACGATCGTCTTCGCAGTGTACGAGATCGCGGAGAGTCCATCGAGCCAGCTATTCGGACGCACGATCGTTTCGGGTCCAAAGAACGAACGGATCGTTGCGCTCACGTACGACGACGGCCCGAACCCGCCATACACGGATGCGATTCTCACCGTGCTGGAACGCGAACACGTCCCCGCGACATTTTTTGTAGTGGGAAGAGCCGTGGCAACGTATCCCGCTGTCGTGCGCCGAGCGTACCTTGACGGCGACGCAATCGGTAATCATACGTGGAATCACGGACATCTCGTGTTATACGACACCGCGGGTTTGCAAGAGACGCTGCAACGAACCGACGCTGCCATTTTTGCCGCGACCGGGACGCGTCCGCGCATCATGCGTCCGCCCTACGGCGGACGCGACTGGCTGGTGCTGGACGAAGCGCGCAAACTCGGATACACGCCTGTCATGTGGTCGGTTCCGCTGCCTCACGACTGGGAGTATCCGCCGGCGGCGACGATCGCCGGTCGTGTGTTGCGCTATGTCGGCAACGGCTCGATCATCGACTTGCACGATGGCAATCGCGGGATCGTTTGCGGGCACGATGGCGTGCCGGCCCATGTTTGCGATCGCAGTAGCGACGTGGCGGCGACCCGGATGATCGTCGACGCGCTCAAGCGTCGCGGCTATCGTTTCGTGACGATTCCGGAACTGCTGCGAGCCGACGCCGGTGCGGCTACGCGTACTCACGTCCGCGAAGGCGAATAAACCCGCCGTTGTGACGGCCGGACGGGTCGTGATGTGTCCAGTGCACCACCGGCGGGCGGCCGGGATCGTGCACCATCTCGCCGCGCACCTCGATGCGATCGCCGACGTTCACCGGACAGCGAGGCGCGATCGAAACGTTGTCGACGACCTCGACCGGCCCGGCCGGTGTGTTAGCGTCTAATGCTTCGTGCATCGCGTGCGATCGCGACCCGTAGAAGAAATGCGGAGCCGACGTCACCGTGGCCGTGAAATCGACCCGCGCGGGTTGCTGCTGCGCGTAGGCGCTCACCAAATTCATCGCATGTCTCGTTCACGCTCGGCTCGGTGGCGACAAGAGCGCCCGGCGGCCGAAGCGAACAGTCGCGCCTTATGAAGCGCATCCGGACGAAGCGGTTGCTGCTCGTTCCGGTACGTCCGCAGAACGCATCGGCGCTGTGGCACGTCCTGCAGGAGCCCGGACTGCGCGACTTTCAGGACCTGCCGAGCGTCGACGCCGCGCAATTTCGCCGTACCGTCGCGTCGCGGCCGCCGGTGCTAACGCCTGAGGCGGTCGGACGTTTCGAATGGCTGATCTATCTTGTCGGGTCGGCCGAGCGGGATCCGCTGGGGTGGGTTTCCTTGCGAGTCGCCGACCGCGAGCCCACGAGCGCCGAGATCGGGTATAGCTTGGTGCGCGAACGTCGCGGCCTAGGCGTTGCGACCGAAGCCGTCGCGGCGATCCTCGCGGAGGGATTCGAAACGGCCAAGCTGCGCAACGTGCGTGCGTATTGCGTTCCGGACAATCGCGCTTCTCGCGAAGTATTGATCCGCAACGGGTTCGAGGACGATGGATTGGTACCGAACGGAGCGATGGTCGCCGGACGCGCGGTCGACGTCGTCGCGCATCTGCTCCAACGCGAGCGCTGGGAGACCCTGCGGGGTCACGCTTCGTCGGGCCATTCGACGGAGATGCCCGCGACGAGCCGTCCGGCGTAACGGCGACGCTGGCCGCCGCTGAGACACGCGAGCAGCGGCGCTCGCACGACATCCGCAACGATGCGTCCGGCAATCGCATCCAGCGGCACCCACTCCACCTGTTCGACGTGATCGTTTGGCGCCGTTCGTGGCGTTCCGCCGCGAACGTTGGTGTGAAAAACGGCGGCGATAAAATGCCGTGCGCCATCGTAGCTTTCGTTGATATACGCAAGCTCGCCGGCGACGCCGCGCAGTCCGGTCTCCTCGAATAACTCGCGTTCGGCCGTTTCGCTGAGCAGCTCGCCGAAACGCTGCCGGCCGCCCGGCAAGTTCCACAGCGGTTCGGGGTGATTCGGGTAACTTGAAGCAACCAACAGAACGCGGTCGTCATGAACGATGAGGGCCTGCGCGAGGTGAATGTGCGTCACGCTATTTCGTATTCCCGCGCGATCGCTTCGACGTGCGGTTCGAGCGCGTAGCGCTGCGCCGCGGCGAGCGCGCCAACGGCACGGTCGGGCCACACGGCCGGCTCGCACAGCCGCTCGACGGCTATGGCAAGCGCCACTTCGTCGCCGCGCGCGACGATCGTGCCGGCAGCCGGATCGAGCCACTCGCCGATCGCGCCGGAGTCGTAGGCCGCGACCGGGCGTCCGCGCGCAAACGCTTCGATCCCGGCGAGTCCAAATGGTTCGCCCCACAGCGACGGAACGGCTACCAGCGTCGACGCGTCGATCGCCCCACGCAGCCGGTTCGGCTCGAGCCGCCCCAACGGTTCGGTGCGAACGCCGAGACGTTTCGCCAGGAGCAACAGCGCGTCGAGATCGGGGCCGTCGCCCGCGACCCGCAGAAGCGGGCGTCGTTCTGCTGAGATCCGCGCGATCGCGCGAACCAGCGAACGGCCGCCTTTGGACGGCACGATCCGTCCGGCAAACAACACTGCGTCAGCCTCCGGCCGCGGAGCGGGAGCTGACGCGAACGCGTCAGCGGAGATCGGCGGCGTAACGACTCGGACGTTTGCAACGCCGTTTCGCCGTGCCAAGCCGGCAACGTATTCGGATAAGGCGATGACGGAATCGGCTTCGCGAACGCCGGCGGCGAGGGTTTCGCGCAGTCCGATTAACTGCATCGTTCGCGGACGAGGCCCGTACGCGCAGCCGTCGATCGCAGAATGCCAGCCGCACACAATGGCGCTCATGGTGAGGCCGCAAATGTCCGAACTTCGCGGATACAACCGGTCGCCGTTCGGACAGAACGGACGATGATCGTGCAAGTGATACACGAAGCGACGTGTCTGGAAACGCGCTGCCTCGAGGACGCCGGCGTCCATCACGTTATGCGCGGCCACGACGTCGGGTTCGAACGCCGTTACGATTTCGGCAATCCGGTTGGCGGCGTCTCTCGACGGCGGGTCGTGCTCGTCGCTCCACGGCACCTCGTAATCCGGCACGCCGTAACTGGCCTTTCGGCCAACGGTGCGTGCCGCAACCACGATCTCGTAGCCGCGCGCCGCCAGAGCCGGAAGCAGCACGCGCAGGTACGTTTCGGTTCCGCCCTCGTTATCGACGCGCTCGCATAGAACGAGCAGCTTCACGCTGCCGCGGTCGCTCGGAAAACGGCGAGATGCCGTTCGACGCTTTCGTCCCAATCGAAATGCGTTGCACGCTCGAGCCCGAGCGTGCGCAAGCGATCTCGTAACGCTGCGTCGTCGTACACCCTCCGCAGAGCCGTGCCCCAGGCATCGGCATCGCCGGGCGGGGCGTAGAGCGCCGCATCCGCGCCGACTTCGGGCAACGATCCGGCATCGGATGCGATAGCCGGCGTTCCACACGCCATCGCTTCGACCAGCGGCATTCCGAACGTCTCATGGTACGACGCGAGTGCGAGTGCGATCGCACCGCGGTACAGCGCCCGTAGCACGTCGTTGGCGCGCGCGTGCAAGTCGTCGGAGATTCGTCCCGCGTCGATAACCCCCGGAAGTTGCGGGGCGCCGCTACCCGCGACCACTAACGATGGGGGACGGCGGTCGGCCGAAAACGCACGCCGGTACGCGTCGTACAGCAACGGGAAATTTTTGCGCGGTTCGGCCGTCGGGTCGCCGACGAACAGAAAGTAGCGGCCTTCCGGCACGCCCGCCGGCAGCGGCTGCGCCGGACCCGGCGCAAAGGATGCTTCGACGCCGTGATAGATGACGTCGACGCGTTCGGGAGCGATGTCGAATACGTCGGAAAGTTCGTTGCGTCCGAACTCCGAAACCGCGATGAAGTGCTTTGCCGTTCGCACCGAGCGCAAGAACGGTGCTTGTGCGTGCCGGCGCCGGCGCTCGTCCGGGTCGGGAAAGCGAAACGGCACCGCATCGTGAATCGTCGCCACGGCCGGAATCGTGGTACGGAAAAACATGCCGTTGGCCGGATGCCACACCACATCGGCACACTGCGCCGGCGCGTCGGAACGAATGCGAAAGCGATCCGACTCGAGGGCCTTTTCCAAGCGAGCTCGATGACGAAACGCGAGCGGCCCGTGTCGCAGCAATAGCAGTTCCACATCGTCGCGGACGGCAATGCGACGCAGCAACGCGCGCGCGTAGCGTCCGATGCCGCGCGTATCTTCGTCGACCACACCGGCATCGACCGCGAGCCGCAGAGGGCGCATCGGTCGGCGAGTTCGTCCGTGCGGCGGAAACTCCGTTCGCGCGCACGAACGGGGCTACGATGGCCTGGGCCGACGAACTAGTCGCCGCGCATTTGATCCTCGGCCCGCGCGAAGAGCCGTTTCTGGAGGCTCTTCTCGCATCGATCGAGCCCGTCGCAGGCAATCTCGTCGTCAACGATAATGGGCCCGGCGAGTCTCCACACAGCGGCGTGCTCGAACGGAGTCGCTTCGGCCGCGAGGGCCGGCTGATCGTCGACCGTACGCCGTTCACCAGTTTTGCCGAAGCGCGAAACGCCTGTCTACGCGCGCACGCCGCGAATCTCACGTCGCCGTGGGTCGCATTCGTCGATGCCGACGAGGTGCACGCTGAAGCAGCCGCACGTATCGCGTCACATCTGCCCGGAGTTCCGGCCGGCGCCGGCTTCGTCGACGGTTATACGTGGCACTTCTTTCAGTCGTTCGAATACTTTACGTCGATCGAACGCCGCATGGCGTTTTTTCGATTCGATCCGCAGGCGCGCTGGACCGGAGACGTGCACGAACGGTTGGAGGGTGTGCCGGGCCGGCGGATCGCGTTACCGTACGTGTACGCGCACTACGGGCACACGCTTGCACCTCGGCGGCACGCGGAGAAGGGTCGCCACTACTCGTCGCTGGGCGCGCCGGGCGACGTGTTACGTGAAGATCAGCTTGACGATTTTGACGTGCGCCGCTACTTCGCGCCGGAATATCCGCGGTTGCTGCGTTTTTACGGCCGCCATCCTTCTGCAGCCGCCGCGACCTTACAACGTTTGCGCCCGGCTTTGGCGCCGTGGCACTCGCTCACGGAGCGCGTGGTGCGGGAACAGCCGGTGAGTGTCAAGCTGCGCAACCTCGCGCGCGCAGCCAACTACGAATTACGTTGGCGCGGACGAGCGCTGGACCCGCTCGCCCGTAGCCTTCTTCGTTAGTCTAGCTGTTGATGAACGCTAAGAAATCTGCGTTCACCATGTCCGGATTGGTCGAGTGCACCCCGTGCGGCGTACCCTTGTAGGTTTTGAGCGTTCCGTGTTTGAGGAGTTTGGCTGACAACGGACCTGCGTCGGCGTACGGGACGATCTGATCGTCGTCACCGTGGATCACGAGAACCGGAACGTCGATGTTTTTCAAATCTTCGGTGAAGTCGGTCTCGGAGAACGCTTTGATGCAGTCGTAATGCGCCTTGGCCCCGCCGTCCATTCCCTGGCGCCACCAGTTATCGATGAGACCTTGCGACACTTTCGCGCCGGGCCGGTTGAAACCGTAGAACGGGCCGGACGCGATGTCGAGATAAAACTGCGGGCGATTTTCCGTGAGACCGGCTCGAAAGCTGTCAAATACCGCGATGGGAAGGCCGCCCGGGTTTTTGTCTGATTGGACCATGATCGGCGGCACGGCGTCGAGCAGGACGGCTTTCGCAACGCGACCGTTCCCGCCGTAGCGTGCCACGTATCGCGCTACCTCGCCACCACCGGTCGAATGCCCGATATGCACCGCGTCTTTGAGCTTGAGGTGTGCGGTGAGCTGGTCGACGTCCGACGCGTAGGTGTCCATCTCGTTGCCGGTGTCGGTCTGGCTCGACCGGCCGTGACCGCGGCGATCGTGCGCGATGACGCGAAAACCTTTGAGCACAAAAAACATCATCTGGGCGTCCCAGTCGTCAGCCGACAAGGGCCAGCCGTGATGAAAGACGATCGGCCTTCCGGTGCCCCAGTCCTTATAGAAGATCTCGGTCCCGTCTCGGGTCGTGATAAAGCTCATGTATCCGGCTCCTTATAAAAGTGTTGCGAAGCCTTCGCTCAGCGTACAAGGGCTGGCGTGGCCCTAACTCGCATGCTCGCTGCATGACGATGGCGACGCTAACTTCTGTGAACGTGGGCGCCATTCGCGCGGTTTCATATGCTGGCGAAGAAATAACGACCGCTATTTTCAAAGAGCCGGTTGAAGGCCCGGTCGCCGTGCGGGGCGTCAATCTCGACGGCGACGATCAAGCCGATCGCTCCGTTCACGGCGGTCCATACCAAGCCGTCTACGCATACGCGATTGAAGATTATGGGTGGTGGTCGCAGACGCTCGGCCGTCCGATGGAGCCCGGGCAATTCGGCGAAAACGTAACGACCAAAGGAATCGACGTCAACGACGCGCTCGTCGGCGAACGATGGCGTATTGGCTCGACCGTACTCCGCATAACCATCCCGAGGGTGCCGTGCTTCAAGCTCGGACTGAAGATGGGCGACCCGCGGTTTCTAAAGCAGTTCGCGCAGGCATTGCGTCCCGGCCCGTATCTTTCCATCGTTACGGAGGGGCGCATCGCTGCCGGCGACGAGATCGAAGTGATCTGGCGCCCCGCGCATCGTTTGACGATTAGGGATGCGGCGCGAATTCGTATGTTCGAGCACGAGCGTTCCAGCGAACTGCTGGTTCCTGAGATGCAAGCGTCGTGGCGTGAATGGGCCCGATCGCGGTAGCGGTTATTCCGCTGCGGCCATCGCCATCGGCGCGGACGCACCGGCGGCCCTCGGCTTCTTGATGAAAAACACGAGCGGCGTAACCAACACGAAGACGATCGCACAAATGCGGAACAGGTAGTCGTAAGCGATCATGCTCGACTGTTGCGCGACGAGTTGCGTTATCGCGCCGGTACTTTGTCCGTGCAGTGTCGTTACGCCCGAGGCCAGGACGTTCCACGCGACTGCGGTTTGATGGGTCAACATCGTCGTGAGGATGGCGATGCCGAAACTCCCGCCCAATTGCCGCAAGAGCGTGTACACGCCGGTCGCACCGGCCATCTCGTGAATCGGAACGTCGTTGAGCGACACCGTCGTGAGCGGCACGAATAAGAAACCCAGACCGAATCCTTGGATCAGCCGCGGCCAGAAGACGTCCCAATATCCCGCCTGCGCATTCAAAGCGCCGAGCATCCACGTCGAATAGGCAAAGATGAGGATGCCGATTACGATCGGCCAGCGCGGGTCGACGCGATTGAGCATCCGTCCGATGATCAGCATCGAAACGGCGGTCGATAATGCGCCGGGCAGCAGCGCCATCCCGGTGTCGAAGGCCGTGAAGTTCAGGATCGACTGGAAGAACAACGGCAAGATGAGCGCGGTACCGTAGAGACCGAATCCCATGACGACCGCCAAAATCGATCCGATTGAGAACGAGCGGTGTTTGAAGACATCCAACTCGACGATCGGATACTTGTCGCGCAACGACTTCACGACGAACCAAATCAGCGAGAACACTGCCACGACGGTCAAGATCGTGATGGTCGAGGACTGGAACCAGTCGTCGCGTTCGCCGCGCTCCAGCACGTATTGCAGACAGGCTAAACCGGCACTGAGTAGAGCGAGCCCCGTCCAGTCGATACCGCCCTTGGGTTTCTCGAGAAATTTTGGATTCGGAATGAACGCTAACGTCATCAAGAAGGCGACGATTCCAATTGGAATATTGATGTAGAAAATCAGCGGCCAGCTCGCGTTATCGACGATATAGCCGCCGAACACCGGACCGATGGCCGGACCAACCATCGCGCCCAAACCGAAGATCGCCATGGCTGCGCCACGTCGCGCTGGTGGATAGGTTTCGAACATGATCGCTTGCGCGGTCGGCTGTAGCGCGCCGCCGCCGAAACCTTGCAGCACGCGATAGAACACCAACATCCATATGGAATGTGCGGTGCCGCATAAGAGCGACGCCACGGTGAAGAGTCCGAGCGAAATAGCGTAAAACGTTTTGCGGCCGAGAAGCGCCGTGAGCCAGCCGTTGAGCGGCATCACGATCACGCTGGCGAGGATGTATCCGGTCGCCACCCATGCGACCTCGTCGACCGTTGCGCCGAGGTTTCCACCGATGGTATTCAACGCTACATTGACGATCGTCGTGTCGATGATCGCCATGATCATGCCGAGCATGACCGTGATGGTGATCAGGGCGACTGGCGCTTGCTCGCGCCGGCGGAAGAGCGAACCCACTATTTTGGCTCGAACCGGAAACGGGCGGCTCGGTTGCGCCGAGACCGCCCGTCACGTGGGTTTACATCGGGGGCTTGGTCATCGGTTTGGCGCCCATCGCGGTCGCCTGCGACGTACACATCATTTTGGCGTGATTCTTGGCCATCATGGCCTGTTTTTGCGCCGGGGTCATGTTGGCCGTGGCGGCCTTCACTTGCGCCATGGTCATGTACATCTTGGTGCTGGTGTTGACGGCGACGACCGAATCGCCGGAGGCGCATTTCGGCATGCTCGACATCATGCTGCTGGATTGCATGCTCGATCCCGACGTTTGTGCGAGCGCGACATGCGAGCTGAGAACGACCGCCACAAGGGCGAGAGGAATAGTAAAAAATTTCATAGGTTCTCCTTCGTTCGTAGAACGAACGGGGTTAGGCTCTAGATTCTCTGGGATTACGGCTTAGGCACCAAAACTCCGGCTGGCGCCCTTAGACGATTGACAACAGGGTGCCGCCCCGAGACAATCGGCCAATGAAGCAACTGATGGTCTTCGACTTAGACGGCACCCTAGCGCCGAGCAAATCTTCGATCGACGACGAGATGGCCGGACTGTTGCGCGACTTGCTCGCGCGCAGCCAAGTATCGATCATCTCGGGCGGCGACTTTCCGCAATTTCAGAAGCAGGTCGTGGACCGTCTCGCGCCCGGCAGCGATTTGACGCGACTGACGCTGCTGCCGACATGCGGAACTAAATTCTTCCGTTACGACAACGGTTGGCAAAAGCTGTACTCTGAAGACTTGACGCCGGATCAAAAGAAGTTGATCGAGAGCGCGCTCGACGCCGCCGTCGCCGAGTCGGGATTCGGCGTTGCGAAAACGTGGGGACCCGCGATCGAAGACCGGGGCAGCCAGATTACGTATTCCGCCCTGGGACAGCAGGCGCCGCTGGACGCAAAAAAAACGTGGGATCCCGATTTTAGCAAACGTAAGAAAATCGCGGAGTTGGCCGCTCCGGCACTCAAAGATTTCTCGGTCCGGATGGGCGGGGAGACGTCGATCGACGTCACCAAGCCCGGCATCGATAAAGCTTACGGCATCTATAAATTGCGCGATGTTCTGAAGATTCCGATCGAGCGAATGTTGTACGTCGGCGACGCGCTGTTTCCGGGCGGCAACGATTATCCGGCGCGCTCGACCGGAGCCGATTGCATTTCCGTTCGCGATCCGGAAGACACCAAAGGCGTGATACAAACGGCGATCGCCTATCTCGGATAGGGAGTTCGCGATAGCGGTACGGCCTCCGTACCGCCTGGATCTCACGGCGACGGCACTACAGCGAACGTCGGTAAATGCCGTCGATCGGGTCGACGAGCGGGGCCGGTATCTGCGCGCCTTCGACGACACAAGCGGCGCGTGGTCGGTGACGGTCGACCAACCCGATACCGGCGCCGTGCGGGTTCGAATGCGCGGAGCAACTCCTGCGGACGCGCCGGAGCGAATCGCCGTCATGCTCGGCACCGGCGTCGTCGTCGCACCGTGGGAATCGCGCACGCGACGGTTTCCGTGGCTGTATCGATTAGCGCGCAGGCTGCGCGGCCTCCGGCCGCCACGGTACCCGTCGTTGTGGGAGGCGCTGTGCAACGCCGTCGTCTTTCAACAGATCAGCCTGGTTGCGGCGGCGGCAATCATGGAGCGTCTCGTCTTGCGATTTTCATCACCGGTGCGCGCTGGAGATACGAAGCTGTATCCGTTTCCGGCAGCCGCGTCGATTGCCGGCGCCGGGGAAGAAGAGCTGCGCGGCCTGGGACTTAGCCGCCAGAAGGCGGCCTACGTTCGTGCGATCGCACGCGAACACGGTGCGTTCGACGTTGCCGCGTTGCGCGCGGCCCCGCTGGACGCCGCCGTGGTGGCATTGCGAGCGCTTCCGGGTATCGGCGTCTGGAGCGCTAACGTGGCGCTGCTGCGCGGATGCGGGCGGCTCGACGCTTTCCCGCCGGGAGATTCCGGCGTGCGTGCCGCCGTGCACGCGTTGTCGGGCGATTCCGGGGTCGATCTGTCAGAGTTGCTCCACGAACTGGGCGACCGTCGCGGCCTCTTGTACTTTCACTTATTGTTGGGTCGTTTGCAGGCGGCGCGGGTAACGACGTCCCTATGAAAGCCATCGTCATCGATCGCGCCGGCGAGCACGGCCGTCTCGCAGATATTCCGGCTCCGGCGCCCGGTCCAGGCGATGCGATCGTCCGCGTTACGTACGCCGGAGTCAACCCGATCGATTGGAAAGTGCGCGACGGGCTTGCCGGCCAAATCGAGCGGTTCCCGTTCGTGTTGGGTCAAGATTTCGCCGGCGTCGTCGAATCGGCGGGCAGCGATGTTCGAAGCGTCGCAGCGGGCGACCGCGTCTTCGGCGTAGCGCGCGGTTCGGGTAGTTACGTCGAGCGAACGATGCTGCGCGAACATGTCGCGGCGTCGCCGTTCGCGCGTATCCCCGATGGCGTCGACGACGCGACGGCTGCCGCATTACCGACTCCCTTGTTGACGGCATTAGGTGCGTTGGAAATGTTGAACGTGGGCCGCGGTACGCGCTTGATCATCGCGGGTGCGGCCGGTTCCGTCGGTTCGGCTGCGCTGCAGATGGCGCGGGCTCGCGGCGCCGAGATAACGGCGATCGTGAAAGCCAGTCAAATCGAACGGGTTCGCGCGTTGGGTGCATCGCGTGCCGTCGACGAATCCTCCGGCATCGCAGGGCTCGGCGATGAAAAGTACGACGCCGTTTTAGATTTGGTCAGTGACGGCGAAACGCTCAAGGAATATAACACGGTGCTGCGCCCCGGCGGCTCTTTGGTTACCACCATTCACGATGCCGACGTCGAGTGGTTTGCGGCGCGCGACCGGGTCGCATCGAATATCGCGATGGCGCAAACGCCGCAATCGTCGCCGCAGGGACTGGAAACCGTCGCCCGATTCGTCGCCGACGGGACGATAAAAGTCCAGTATTCCGAACGGCCATTGGAGGAGGCGCCGGAGATTCTCGACGATCTATCGGCCGGTCGCGCGGGCGCGAAGATCGTGCTTCGCGTGACACCCGCTGAGTAGACGAGCGTGCAATTGGGTAGCACGAGCTATGATGAACAAAGCCTTGACAATTCTTTCGGTCGCCGTGGCGATCGGCATGGGCGCCGGCACGGCCGTCGCGTCCGCTCAACAAACGATGCCCAGCCCGGCGGCTACGATGATGCCGATGCAGATGCCCTCGCCTTCGGCATCCGGAATGCCCGCGCCGACGCCGGGTGCGATTCCGTCGCCCGGCCAGTTGCCCTCGCCGGCGACCGTTCCCACGCCGATGACACCACCGTCACCGAACGCCGCTCGCTAGCCGTTCTGCGCGGATAGCCGAATTAGCGCCCCGGCCTCGATGATCGTCATACCAGCCGGCGTGGAACGTCTCTGCGCCGGCTCTCTGCATGTCGCGGCCAATCCGCGGCGTCCCGGCGGCCGTTGATGAAAAAACGGACCTTCGTTGGGAGTGGCGCGAATGTTGCTGACATGCAAGATGCGTCGCGCCTCATGGAGCGCGTGCGCGCTCGTGATGCGGACGCTTTCGAGAGCCTCTACGACCGTTACCACGCGCTGGTATACGGTCTGGCTTTGCGCGTCCTAGCCGATCCTTCTGCGGCCGAGGACGTGACGCAGAACGTGTTCCTCAAAATTTGGACCGCTCCGGATGCGTTTCAATCGGGCAACCTCGAAGGTTGGCTCGCTCGCGTTGCCCGGAATCGCGCCATCGACGTCCTACGTTCGAAAAAGCTGCGCTCCGAAAGCGAACTCTCCGAATCAATTCCTGCGGATTCTACGTTGGAACAGTCGGCGATGGAACGCTTGGACGGGGAGCGCGCGCGAGCCGCAATGGGTCGGTTACCCGACGAACAGCGCTTGCTACTCGAACTGGGATTTTTCGGAGGCATGACGCACGACGCGATCGCGCGGCAAACTGGTTTGCCCCTCGGCACGGTAAAAACGCGAATTCGATCCGGACTGCGCCGGCTTCGCGAGCTGCTACACGTGGCGATATCGTGATGGATTCGCACGAGACGATGCTCGACGACGTCGCAGCATACGCGTTAGGCGTTCTTCCGGCGAGCCAAGCCGCAGCGGTGCAAACGCACATGGACACGTGCGCGGAGTGTCGCGCGGAATACGATGCGCTCGCGCCGGCAGTTACGGCAATCGCGTACTCCGCGGAGGCGACTGCAGCGCAACTTCCCGGACCCGAACTCAAGGCGCGCATCATGCAGGCCGCCCGCCCGCCGGTGCTGGCAAGGCGTTCGATCTCGGCTTGGCCCGGTTGGCTGGCTGCCGCGGCATGCGTCGCCATTGCGCTCGGATTCGGCGCGCAAAACCAACGGTTACAACGCGATATAGCGGCCCAGCGTGCGACCTCTGCATCGGAGCAGACGGCTCTGCTCGCAGCCAACGCGTCGGCGCAGCGCGAGCATCGGATGTTGGCCGATCTCGCTGCGGGCGATGCGCGGCGGTACCCGTTCGAAAACGGTGTGATTGTCACGCGCGGTTCGCATCTGTACGTCGCGATGCGCGCGCCCGAATCGCTTCCGAAGGGTCGCGTGTATCAAGCCTGGACGATTGCTAAAGGTTCGAAGGTCGTTCGACCGTCGATTACTTTCAGTGCGCCGGGCAGCTCGATGACGATAATAGAAATTCCGGCGTCGGCGCAATCGCTGGCGATGGTGGCCCTGAGCGTCGAGCCCGAAGGCGGATCGCTCAAACCGACTACCAAACCGATCGCGCTGGTCAAGCTCAGCTCGTAAAGCTCCTTTCGGCATCGTGACGTCCGCACGCAGCTTGTTGCGGCATCGGCCGTTCGTCCTGTACTTTTCGTCGCGAGCCGGATCGGAGTTCGCGTACACGATCTCGGCCGTTTTCATTGGTTGGCAGATTTACGCCATCACCGGAAGCGCGTTCGCCCTCGGATTGGCGGGCCTGGTGCAATTCGTTCCGTCAGCGGCGTTGGTGTTCGTCGCGGGACATGCGGCGGATCGCTTCGAGCGGCGGCGCATCGTACAGATTTGCCAAACGGTCGAGGGAATAACCGCCGGATTTCTTGCGTGGGGCGCATTCGCACATCGGCTGAACGTTTGGGAGTTGTACGCCGCGGTGTTGCTTCTCGGCATCGCCGGCGCGTACGAAAGTCCGTCGTCGGCCGCGCTCTTGCCGGGCGTCACCAGCGACAAAGACTTGTCGCGCGGAGCTGCGCTATCGTCGGGAGCCTTTCAGGTCGCGGCGATCGCTGGGCCGGCGCTCGGCGGCATTTCGTATGCATTTTCGCCGGGCGTTCCGTGCGTAATCATGGCCGCGTTTTGGCTCTTGGCGTCCTTGCTGAGCGCCTCGATTCGAGTCGACCGTTCGCCCGCGCCGGAGGAACGTCCGACACTGCGCGACGCCTTCGCCGGCATCGCGTTCGTGCGCGACAATCCCGCGATCCTCGGCACCATCTCGTTGGATCTCTTCGCCGTGTTGTTCGGTGGTGCGACCGCGCTCTTACCGATTTACGCGCGCGACATCTTGCACGCGGGCCCCTGGGCTTTAGGTGCGCTGCGAGCCGCTCCGGCTGTCGGCGCCCTGGCGATGACGATCGTTCTGGCACGCCGGACCATCCGGCGGCGAGTCGGCATCAAAATGCTGGCGGCGGTCGGCGTGTTCGGGGCGGCGACGGTGGTATTCGCCCTATCGCGCTGGACGGCGCTGTCACTGGCCGCGCTGGCGCTGATGGGTGCCGCCGATACGGTGAGCGTCGTGATTCGAGCCTCGCTCGTTCAGTTATCTACCCCGGACGAGATGCGCGGGCGGGTCGGCGCCATCAACTATCTGTTCATCAATGCGTCGAATCAACTAGGCGAGTTCGAGAGCGGAACGGCGGCGGCATTGCTCGGGCCGGTGGCCGCGGCCGGGCTCGGCGGCTTGGCATGCATCGCCATCGCCGTTTTGTGGTTGAAACTGTTCCCATCGCTGCGGCAGATCGAACGCCTCGGGTAAAATCGCCCCGAATTCAAACAATCCAACCGGCGTCGTCGCCCGTTCTCAATAAGATTATGGATACGAAGGCAAATCTCGGCCGCATCACCGTGACCCTCACCGCTCCCTTGCTGGAGCGGCTCGAGCGCCTCAAGGCACGGCACTCTTGCTCCACTTCGGCGATTGTGGAAATCGCATTGCGCAACTACATCGGCGAGGAATCCGAAGAGCAAGTGGGAGCGCGCCTACGCTCGGCGGGTGCCGTGCGCCGCCGCGTCCAGGGTCGCCGGCTGACCGTCTTCGGCGGGAACTGGCCCCAGCGCCCGTAAACGGCCCCGGGGGCATGAACGACGAGAAAAGTCCGCACCCGGTTGAAAACGCGGTCAAAATGTTGGCGGAGATCCACGCCGACAATTTACGGCGGGTGCCGCGCTCGCAACGAGGGATCGAGTGGCTGACCGATACGATCGGCCGACCGTGGTTCGCGTACTCGCTTGTTGCCTTCGTCCTGTTATGGAGTGGGGTCGATATTGTTGCCGGGCGACTGCATCGTCCCTTCGATACCGGCGCGTTTTCGTGGCTGCAATTGATCGTCGGAACGTTCTCGCTCATGATGGCGGCGCTGATTTTGATCAGCGAGAACCGGCAGGGTCGACTCGCCGATCAGCGCGCCCAAGTGACACTGCAGTTGGCGCTAGTTATCGATCGTAAAGCCGCGAAAATCGTCGAATTGCTCGAGACGTTACGCAAAGACGATCCGACGCTGCCCGATCGCAACGATTCGGAAGCCGAGCAGATGGCCGAGGCGACGGATCTACGAACGGCGGTGGACCGGCTCGAAACCGAAACGGCCCGCGCCGTGGAAAAGTCGTCTCCGGGTTAAGCGCGTTCGGTGGTCGGGTCGATCGTCTTGCGAATTTCGGTGATCGTCGTGGCGGGAAATCCGCTGATCTCGGCATGTTTGCGGATCACGTCTTCGTCTTTAGCCAGATAGACGCAAAACGTCTTATCGCCGGCGACGTAGCTCTCGACCCATTGGATGTCGGGAGCCAGTTGGGCGAGGGCTGCGTTGGATGTTGCGGCCGCTTCGCGCAGCTGCTCGCGTTCGAGCGTTCCGACGCCCGGGATCGCGCGTTCGATGACATATCGGCGTAACGCCATGGCTGTTGTCCTCCGAAGTTCGTGTGGTTTTTATGCTCGCGCTTGCGCGCGGCCGAGAAGCGCCCGCACCGCGTCGATCAGTTCCATGACGACGAGTACGGCCATTCCTAACGTAGGTATGACGCGCGGCCGCAAAAGCCGCCGGTCGAACGAGCGCATGTAACGATCGTTTTCGGTAAGGCACGCCCGCAGAAATTTGGCCGGCGTGAGATCGCGCATCACGTCCGAAAATAGACCCATCGCGGCACTTCCGTCGTTGTTGCCGCTGCCGGCCATAGCGCTGCCGCCTTGTACGCGGCGAACGATCGCGGCGACGTAACTCACGAGGGACGGCACGATCTGCATGTATGGCGGCGTCAAGCCGCTCCGCGCGCGATCCCAAGCGATCCAGTTGACGAAGAAGACGATGTGCCGTGCTTCCTCCTCGAGTACGCGCGCAAACAGCGACGTTAACGACTCGGGAAGAATGCGCGCGTCGCGCGCTAGTTTAAAGATGCCGAAACCCGCGAACGAGTCGACGCACTCGTCGTAGCCGAAGTGTACGAACGCCCGACGCGTCGGGTCTTTAGTCGGTTCTTTCGTTTGGACCGTTAGACCGTAGCGGCGAATCATTTCCGCAAGGATGCGCCCGTGGCGATCTTCTTCGAATCCCTGCATCGCCAGCGCATCGCGTACCAGCGGATCGCTTTCGGTTGTAGAAAAGCCTTGCAGCATCGCACCGGCGCTGAACTCGATATCGAGCGCCATCGTCCAGATCGGGATCGCGCGCAGACGCGCCAGCGAAACGTCGTCGAGTTGCGGCCACGGCATGTCTTGCGGTTCGTAGCGGTTGTGCGACGCGATAAACGTTTCGCAGAAAAGCCGTTTGTGTTCTTCCGAACCGATCAGCATGTAATTCTCCAAAGCGGACGATGATGGCGGGCGACGAAGGCCAGTCCCCGTATGGCGACGACCTTCGAGCCGCTTCCGTTGGGCGACTATCGTGCCCGCATCCTGCAGTATCTGCAAGGAATCGCGCTGCCACTTCGGTCGACTGCATGGACGATCATCGAACGTTCGTCGGAGGGCGCACAGGCTCGCGCGTTGCTTCGGCCGACCCTCGTGTTGTGGGCCTGCGACGCCTGCGGCGGTCCGATCGAAGACGCCGTTCCGGTGGCCGCGGCAATGGATCTGTTCGACCGCTTCATGCTGCTGCACGACGAATTGGTCGACGGCGCTTCGGCCGAGGGCAGCGAGTCGCTCGTCGCGCGATGGGGTTTAGGGCAGAGCTTGAACGCGGGCGATGCCCTGTATGCGCTCGCCTTGCGGGCGCTGGCGCAAGACGTTGTGAACGCGTCGCGCCGGTTGGAGGTCGCCGCCTCGCTCGGACGAGCGGTACTCGAAGCCATCGAGGGCCGCACCAGCGATGTCGAGCTCGAAGTCCGCGGCCACCGCGCCGGATTGTTGCAGCGCGTCCGATCGGTCCGCCGCCGCAGCGCGACGCTGACGGGAGCGGCCCTCGCTGCCGGGGCGATCGTCGCCGGCGCGGATGCCTTCGTCACACGCGGATTCGACCGCGCCGGACGGCTGCTGGCGGCGGCCGAGTCGAGCGGAGATCGCGCGCTATGCGCTCGCATTGCGGCCAAAGCCGCCGCCGCGGTCGATCGCTGTTTGACCGCGCCCGAACCCGCGCGCGGATTTCGTGAGGTGGTCGACTACGTCGTCGCGCAGGCCGCCTGATCGCGCGACGTCGTCGCGCAAAGCCGAACACATTCGAATCAACCTCGAATGCGACGTCGACGCCAAAGGTGTAACCGCCGGTTTCGAGGATTACGTTTTCGTCCACGAAGCGCTGCCCGACCTCGATTTTTCTACGGTCGACACGTCGTGCCAATTGTTCGGTCGGCCGTTGGCGGCGCCGCTGTTGATTTCGTGCATGACCGGAGGCACGCCCGAAGCGACCCGCATCAATCGCCGGCTGGCGGAAACGGCGGAATCGTTCGGCCTAGCGATGGGGCTCGGTTCCGGCCGCGCGCTGATCGAATCGCCCGAGCAACTTTCGACATTCGCGGTGCGCGAGATCGCGCCCAGCGTCGTCCTCTTCGCGAATGTCGGCGCCGTGCAATTGAATCGAGGTTACGGCGCCGACGAATGCCGTCGTTTGGTCGATCTATTGCAGGCAGACGTGTTGGCGATTCACTGTAATCCGCTCCAGGAAGCGTTGCAGCCCGAGGGCGACACGCGCTTTGCGAATTTGTTGCCGCAGATTGCGGACGTGTGCGCCGGTGTCGGCGTGCCCGTTATTGTGAAGGAAGTCGGCAACGGAATCGCCCCGGATACCGTCCGTCGCCTCATCGATGCCGGCGTACGCGGGATCGACGTGGCCGGCGCGGGCGGAACATCGTGGAGCGAGGTCGAGCGATTTCGTATCGCCGAACCCTGGCGCGCGCGCGTTGCCGGAGCGTTTGCGGGTTGGGGCATACCAACGGCGCGTTGTGTGGTGGATGCTCGCCGGGTCGCGCCGCACGCGACGATCGGCGCGAGCGGAGGAATTCGCAACGGTATCGACGTCGCCAAAGCGATCGCGCTCGGCGCGGATTTCGCAGGTGTGGCGGGCGCCTTTTTGCGGGCGGCCGATGCAGGAACGGTCGAAACGGCTAATTTAGCGCGCGAGTTGATCGAAACGTTGCGCGTGGCGATGTTCTGCATCGGTGCGCGAACGATTGCGGACTTACGTCGCACGCAACGTCTTCACCGAGCGGAGCCGCACGATTGACGGCGGAGGTTCGGCACGCAACGGGGGGAAAGAGGAAGCCGGTTATGCGGGAACCCTCCGCGACGGCCGGCCTCACCTTGGATGCCGCCGATGCCTACTGCCGGTATCTAACGGGACGCCATTACGAAAACTTTAGCGTCGCATCGGCCTTCGTAGACCGGAGCCGTCGTACCGACCTGGCGCGTTTGTACGCGTTCTGCCGGACCACCGACGATCTCGGCGACGAAAGTGCGAGCGCACAAGCCGTCCCGAGATTGGAGCGTTGGCGTTCCGAAGTTTGCGATGCGTTCGCAGGCGTCGCGCCGGTGCACCCGGTGTTGCTGGCGCTGTCGCAGACGGTCGCCCGGTGCGGGATTCCGGCGCAGCCGTTCTTGGACTTGATCGAAGCGAATTTGATGGATCAACGCGTGACATCGTACGAATCATGGCCCGAACTCTTGGGATATTGCATGCTATCGGCTGCGCCGGTCGGGCGTATGGTGTTGCACGTGTTCGGTATCGCCGGCGAAGAGAACCAACGCTGGTCGGACGACGTCTGCGTCGGGCTGCAACTGGCCAATCACGCGCAGGATGTCAGCCGCGATCGCAAGATCGGACGTTCGTACTTGCTGCAAGAAGACGTACGTAGCGGCGGTGTGGCATTCGCAGTCGAATCTCTGGTGAATCGCGCCCGCACGCTGTTGGAGTCGGGCCTGCAGTTGGAACGCCGGGCGCCGATGGCGTTGCGTCTGCAATTGGCGCTCTATCGCTTGGGCGGCCGGGCGATCTGCGACGCGATCCAACGCGTGAACTACGACACCGTCAATATCCGTCCGAGCGTTCCGACGCCGGTGAAGCTGGCGCTCGCGGTGCGCGCGTTGGCGGCGGGTTAATGGCAGGATTGCAAAGCGCCGAGCGCTTCAACCGCGATATGGCCCGGCGCGAAGCCGGCAATTTTTATTGGGGATTTATCTCGCTGGGATACCACGAGCGCATGGCCATCTACGCGCTCTACAATTTCGCACGCCAAGTCGACGACGAAGCGGACTCGGGCGGGGTCGAGAACCTTCCGCAGCGGCTGCTGGTGCATCGCGACCGCATCGTCCGGGCCGGCCGAGGTGATGCCGGGGACGATCCGATCTTGCACGTTCTGGCCGAAGCCATGCAGCGCTATTCGATTCCGGAGCGCGAGTTGCAGATGTTGGTCGACGGCGTCGAGATGGATTTTAGCCACGCGCGCTACGCGTCGTTCGAGGAACTCCGCGAGTACTGCAATCTGGTCGCCTCGGTGGTCGGACGCATGTGCGTGCGAATCTTCGGTTTCACCGATCCGGTGGCGCTGCAACGGGCGGATGATTTAGGTTTGGCCTTGCAACTGATTAACATTCTGCGCGACGTTCGCGAAGATGCGGTGGATATGAATCGGGTGTACTTGCCGCAGGATGAGTTGCAACGCTACGGCATTGCGGAAGCCGGCTTCGCCGACGGCACGGTTGCCCCGCGTTGGAACGATTTCGTCGCCGGCTACGCGCGCCGCGCGCACGAGTATTTCGTGAGCGGTTACCAAGTGCTCAACTATATCCCGCGCCGCCCGGCGGCCTGCGTACAAACGATGGCCGGCATCTACCAGGAGTTGCTGAAGAAGATCGAACGCGATCCGGCGCTTCCGCTACGCGCGCGAGCCGCGCTGTCGAAAACCGAAAAGTTGCGCGTCGTCGTGCGGTCGTGGCTCAGCAGCGCGTAGCCGTCGTCGGTGCCGGTCTCGCGGGGTTGGCGGCGGCGATGGATTTGGCCGACGCCGGCGTCGCGGTCGAAGTGTTCGAGCGGTCGAGGCTGCTGGGCGGGCGCGCTACGTCGTTCGAAGTCGGTGGACGCGAAGTCGATAACGGTCAGCACGTGTTTTTGGCGTGTTGCACCGAGTTCGTCGATTTCGTCGACCGGGCCGGCATGCGAGACGCACTTCACGTGCAGGAGCGGTTCGACGCGATGGTCTTGGCGCGAAACGGCACCACCGGCCGGCTGCGCGCGGCGAATGTACCGGCTCCGTTCCACTTGCTGGCCTCGTTCGTGCGCTACCCGCATCTCGACATCGCGGGTAAGTTGCAAGTCGCGCGGGCGTTGGCATCCGCGCTCCTAACACGCAAGCCCGCTTCGGGAACGTTCGAGGCATGGCTGAAGTCGACCGGCCAGGGCGAAGGCGCGCGACGCGGTTTTTGGGATCCGTTTTTTATTCCGGCGCTCAACGCTCCGTTCGACCGTGTCGACAACGCCGACGCCATGTTCGTGTTGACGACCGCGTTTTTGCGCGATTCCTCGGCGGCGCGTTTCGGTTTTTCCAACGTTCCGCTCGCCCATATTGCCGCATCGGCGGCGCGACGCGCGGAGGCGGTGCATACGTCGACCGCGGTAACCCGCGTGCGGACGGGTGACGCAGGCGTAGAGTTGCAGTTGCTTGGCGGCGAGACGCGGACGTTCGATGCTGCCGTGCTGGCGGTGACGCCGCGCGGGCTCACCAGCATGCTCGAAACTCCCGAACGATACGGTATCGAAGGACTCGACGCGTTCGTACCGTTCCCGATCGTCGACATCCACCTGTGGCACGACGGTCCCAGCATCGGGTACGATTTTGCGGCCGCGCTCGACTCGCCGCTGCAGTGGATTTTCGAAAAGGCGCCCGGATATCTGTGTTGCAGTTGTAGCGCAGCCGAAGAGTACTTGCGGCTTCCGACGCAACGGCTCGAAGCGCTGGCGTGGGATGAAGTACGCGCGTTCTTGCGGCTTCCCGACCGCGTGCATTTGATCGATTCGGCCGTTACGCGTAATCCCGAGGCGACCTATCTTCCGCGTCCTGGGTCGAAGCGTCCCGTACAACGTACGTCCGATCCCGCCATCGCCATCGCCGGCGCTTGGACCGAAACCGGCTGGCCGGACACGATGGAATCGGCCGTGCGGAGCGGCCGTATCGCGGCGCGCGCCGTTCTCGACGGCCTGTCGCCCGCGTTAGTGCGCGAAACCGCTGGAGCCCCCGCATGAACGGTTCGCGAAGCGCGCTCGACAAAGCCGTCGGATGGTTGCTGGAACGTCAGTCGCCCGAAGGCTGGTGGTCGGGCGAATTAGAGACCAACGTGACGATGACGGCCGAACAGGTCTTGTTGTATCGCTTTCTCGGCATCTCGGTCAACGGAATCGCGCAGCGCGCGGTCGTGCATTTGCTCGACCATCAGCGTTCCGACGGTTCGTGGGCGCTGTATTACGACGGGCCGGCGGACGTGAGTACGACGATCGAAGCCTACATCGCGCTCAAAGTGCTGGGCGTCGACGTCGCTCGACCCGAAATGACCAAGGCGCTCGCCACGATCTTGCGTCTCGGCGGTGTCACCAACGCGCGCGTTTTCACGAAAATCTGGCTGGCACTGTTCGGTAAATATCCGTGGGAGGGCGTACCGTCGCTGCCCCCCGAGTTGGTCTATTTTCCGCCGTGGATGCCGTTCAATTTATACGATTTTGCGTGCTGGGCGCGTGGGACCGTGGCACCGCTGACCATCGTGGTATCGATGCGACCGGTGCGCGAGCTGGGCGTAGACATCTCCGAAATCGTTGTCCCCGGCAGCGAACCGGAACTGCACAAGGTACGCGGCTCGGGCTGGATGATGGCCGTAGAAAAGCTTCTCAAGTGGTACGAACGCCTCCCTTGGCAACCCTTGCGCGCGCACGCGCAACGCGCGGTCGCGAAGTGGATCGTCGAACGCCAAGAAGCCGATGGCAGTTGGGGCGGCATTCAGCCTCCGTGGGTGTACTCGTTGATCGCGTTGTCCGTCATGGGATATCCGATGGAGGACGAATCGATGCGGCGCGGACTGGCGGGGTGCGAACGCTTCGTGATCGACGACGAACGCGGCTGGCGATTTCAAGCCTGCATGTCGCCCGTGTGGGATACGGCGTGGGCCGCGCGCGCGCTAGTGTGGGCCGGACTCGACGCGCAGCATCCGGCCGTGCGACGCGCCGTCGAGTGGATGCTGGCCGAACAAATTCCGAACGACGCGGCCGGAGATTGGCGCGTTCACTGCGATGAAACGCGTGGCAACGGCTGGGCGTTCGAGTTCGACAACGACGCATATCCCGATGTCGACGACACGACCATCGTGGTGCTGGCGTTGCTCGAAGGCGGCGAGCCTTCGGCGGTTGCCGATGCAGTCGATCGCGCGCGCATTTGGACGCTGGCCATGCGCTCGCGCAACGGTGCGTGGGCGGCGTTCGACCGCGACAACACGCGCGAGATGCTCTATCACATGCCGTTTTCGGATTTCGGCGCGATGATCGATCCTCCGACCGAAGACGTCACGGCGCATGTCCTGGAGATGTTGGCTGCGATGCAATACGCGCCGGACGACGCCTACGTCGCGGGCGCCTTGGAGTATTTGCGCCGGGAACAAAAGCCCGATGGCTCGTGGTTCGGCCGATGGGGCGTGAACTACATTTACGGTACGTGGTGCGTCATCTCGGCGTTGGTCGCGATCGGTCAAGGACGCGACATGATCGAGCGGGCGGTCGAGTGGCTCCTGCAGGTGCAAAACCCGGACGGCGGCTGGGGGGAAAGCTGTCATTCCTACGCCGATCCGTCATTTGCCGGCGTTGGCGCCAGTACGCCCTCGCAGACCGGCTGGGCCGTGAATGCACTACAAATTGCTGGATACGCGCAACATAATGCCGTTGGCCGGGGTTTAGCCTACTTGTGCGAACGCCAACGCGCGGACGGTTCGTGGGACGAACGCGAAGCGACCGGAACCGGCTTTCCGCGAGACTTTTACATCAACTATCACCTATACCGGCATCTGTTTCCGACGATCGCATTGGCGTTCGCCGACCGGCAGACCCGGACACAGGCTTTGCTCGAGCCAATGGCCTCTGGGCAGGCCTCGACACCGTAAGAGGGTAATTTCGCACACCATGTCGATGCCGTGGCAACAATCCGTTGCAGTCGCGAAGTATATCGCGACAAAAAAGATCAAAGGCGAGAAGCGCTATCCGCTCGTTCTCGAGCTCGAGCCGCTGCTGCAATGCAATCTGGCCTGCGCCGGCTGCGGAAAGATCCAGCACCCCGACGACATTCTGCGTCGCCGGCTGAGCGTCGAGGAGTGCATTGCCGCGGTCGAAGAGTGCGGCGCACCGATGATCTCGATCGCCGGCGGCGAGCCGTTGGTCCACGATCAAATGCCGCAGATCGTCGAAGAGCTGGTAAAGCGCAAGAAATTCGTGTTCTTGTGCACCAACGCGTTGCTGCTCAAAAAGAAGATCGATAAGTTCAAGCCGTCCACCTATTTCGCATGGATGATCCACATCGACGGCACGCGCGAACGCCACGACGAGTCGGTGTGCCGGGACGGTGTGTTCGACAAAGCCGTCGAGGCCATCAAAGAAGCTAAGGCGCGCGGCTTTCGCGTGTACACCAACACGACGTTCTTCGACAAGGACGGTCCGGAGTCGGTCCGTGCGGTGCTCGACTATCTCAACGACGATCTGAAGGTCGACATGATGCAAATTTCCCCGGCGTACGCCTACGAGAAGGCGCCGGATCAAGGGAATTTCTTGGGCGTGACGCGGACGCACGAAGTGTTCAAGGAAGCCTTCGCGGGCGGCAAGCGTAAGAAGTGGCGCCTCAACCACAGCCCCTTGTACCTCGACTTTCTCGAAGGCAAGGTCGACTTCGAGTGCACGCCTTGGGGCATTCCGTGCTACACGGTCTTCGGATGGCAGCGCCCGTGCTATTTGATGAGCAAAGAAGGCTACGCCAAGACCTACCAAGAGCTTCTCGACGAAACCGACTGGTCCAAATACGGCCGTGGCAAGCACGAATCGTGCAATAATTGCATGGCGCACTGCGGCTACGAGCCGACCGCCGTGATCCGCACGACGGGATCCCTGCGCGAATCGCTCCGCGCGGCCGTTGGCACCTGATCGAGTCTTTTTAACCGGCGCTTCCGGGTTCGTCGGCGCGCACGTTCTGCGCGCGTTGCTGGCGGCCGGGTATCACGTCCGCGCGCTGGTGCGCGACCAATCGCGTATCGCATTCGACGACGACGTCGAGTGGATCAACGGCGATTTGGTGCGAACCGGCGATTTCGCCCACGCCTTGGACGGTTGCCGCTATGTGGTGCACACCGCCGCGTTATATTCGTTCTCACCCTACGAACGGGCCGGCATTTACGATGTGAACGTCGGTGGCACTGCCAGCCTCCTCGCGGCCGCGCATTTAGCCGGAGTGGAGCGCGCCGTGCTCACCTCGAGTTCGGCGACGATCGGACATGCTCGCGGTTCCGAACCTGCCGACGAGAGCTGCTACCCGCTCGACCGGCCGTTTGCGGCCCGGCGAGGCGACTATCACGCATCGAAGGTCGAACAAGAGCGAGCGGCATTTGCCTCGCGACTACCGGTCGTGGCCGTGTTGCCGACGGCGCCGGTCGGGCCGGGCGATTGGAAACCGACCCCAACCGGAAAATTGGTGCGCGACTTCGCGCGCGGTAAGATCGCAGCGATGCCGCCACTGGGAGGCGGCATGAATCTGGTGGCTGTGGAGGACGTCGCCGGCGGCCACGTGGCCGCACTCGAGCGAGGCCGGCCGGGCGAACGGTACGTGCTGGGCGGTGAGAATTTGGAGATGGACGCAGTGTGGCGCCTATTGGCCGAGGTCACGGGCCGTCCGCTGCCGGGGTTCCGCGCGCCGTACGCCTTGGCGTATGCGGTGGCCGCGGTCGACGAGCTGCGTTGCCGCATCGACGTGGGCGCGGTCCCGTTCGCACCGCTGGAGGGCGTACGGATGTCGCGCGAGCGAATGTACGCCGACTCCTCGAAGGCGAGTCGAGAGCTCGGGTTTCAGGCGTCGCCGGTGCGCGACGCGCTGGAACGCAGCACCATCTGGTATCGAGAAAATGGGGCGGCGTAAGCCTACCTAGCAAGCAAACGCCTAGTCTAAAGGGACTAGACTCTTGCGGTGGGAAGGGACCGGCCTTCTATCCACCGTCTTTTCATGCGGAGGCTTTTCTATGTTTACCCGTCTGAGCCGGCGTGCATTTCCGTATGCCGCTCTGTCCGTTGCAGCGTTGCTGACTGCGTGTTCCCAGACCAATACCGGATCGGCGTTGCCGGCGACCGCAACGCAGCAGGCGTCGCATCCCGCGGTTACCACCCACATCGCACCGCAGGCGAAAGCGATGCTCGCGCTTCGGCACGGCCGGAATCATGCGGTGATCGGAACGCCGGTTGGAATCGCTAAGCTTTTTCAGCCGGTTCGCCCGGATGCGGCCGAGGCGTTGTACGACAGTATCATCGCAAACAAGAACGGCAAAACCAGCAGCGACATCGCGAGCGAAGGCTTCGAGTGCTGCAGCGTCGACGAGTTTGGCGACGGAATGAATCTCGCCGAAGATAACGCGCGCCCGACGCAAGTTTCGGTGATTCTCGATTCGTGGGGCTGCGAAAGCGGATTCTGGAATACCGAGTGCAGCACGACACCTGGCGCGACGTTCTCGGAACCGGTCACGCTCAAGATTTACAGCCTGACCACCGATCAGAGCGGTAATCCTGCGCCGGGCGACGTGCTAGTGCAAGACACCCAAACGTTCAACATTCCGTTCCGGCCGTCGTCCGATCCGCGTTGCCAGGGCCCGAACGCCGGCAAGTTCGTCGGAAAGGTCGATAAAGAGTGCGACAACGGCTTCGCTAACAAGATCGTTTTCAACGTTAGCATTCCGAAGACGGACCTGCCGCAACAAGTGATTGCGACGGTCGCCTACAACACGAGCGACTCGGGCTACCAGCCGTACGGACAGGGCACCCAGTGCTTCACCGGGCCGGGTGGTTGCGGTTACGACGCGCTGAACGTTTCGGCGTGGGGCGACGGCGGCTTCGACGGCACGCCGCTCGATCCCAACGGTGTGTTCGTGTATTACACGAACCCGAGTTTCTATTGCAACGGAACCGGCAACGGGACGCAGGGCCTGCAGCTCGACACGCCGTGCTGGAGCGGATATCACCCGGAGATCCGAATCAACGGCAAAGGCGGATCCGCCAGCTAAGCCACTCCTTTGCGGGCCGCACGAGAACGAATCGTGCGGCCCGTTCACGAATCATGCGGCGTGCAGCAACCACCGGTTTTGGAAACGCCGCGTCTTCGTTTGCGCGGCTGGCGTGACGACGACGTCGAGGCGTGGATCGCTATGAATGCCGATCCTCGCGTGCGGGAATTTTTCCAGGATGTCGCGAGCCGGGAAGAATCGCTGGAGGTGGCGGACGGCTGCGGACCGCATTCGAGCGCGATGGGTACGGCTGGTGGGTTCTGGAACGCAAACAGGACGCCGGCTTTGCCGGCATCATCGCACTGCAGCCCATTCCGTTCGAAGCGCACTTTACGCCGGTCCACGAAATCGGCTGGCGTCTGCCGGTCGAAGCCTGGGGGCATGGATACGCGAGCGAGGGCGCTGCTGCAGCCATGCAGTTTGCGTTCGAGCGGCTCCATCTTCCCGAAATCGCAGCGATCACGGCATCGATCAATCGACGCTCGCGCGCCGTGATGGAACGTCTCGAGATGACCTACGATCCGGCAGACGATTTCGACCATCCCAGGTTAGAATCCGGACATCGTTTGCAGCGGCACGTCTTGTATCGTGCAAAGCGGCCACCCAGTTGGCACTCCGAACCGGTAACGTCGGAGCATGAACGCCGCACCGCAACAGCTGGGAGAACCGACCCCACTCCCTAGCGCACACGTTCGCTGTCAAGACGACGCGGTCTACGTCGACCGGCTTCGCGCCGTCGATGCCGCGGTGGTCGACTACTTCGCCGCGATGGACGCGCACAATCGGCCGGCCGCCGCCGAGCAGGCCTTCGTTCTCGGATCGCGCGCGCTGGCCGCGGCCTGCGGTTCGGCCACGATGTTCGCACTCGACGAGCGCTTGCAGGCTGCGGTTGCTTCGGCGGCGGCTCGTTTGACCGACGTTCCGGTCCTCATCGGACGGCATGTCGACGGTCTGTGCGAGCAGTACTTCGGACGCGACGGCCGCGTGGCATCCGAACTCGGCGAGTCGCTGCGCGACACCGTCGGCATCGACGTGCGCCGGCGCGTCACCGATGCGCTCGAACCGATCGTCCGCGCGCTCAACGTCAACGATGCAGCCGGGCCACTTGGCGCGATCGCGAGTGCGTTACACGAGGTGCGGTGCGGTCAAATCGAATTGCGTGCGTCGATCGAGGGCGCGTTCGCCGCGCAGCGTCAACGGAGCATTTCAGTGCATAAAGGATACGACTTAGAAGACGTGGTGGAAACGTGCGTGGGCGAACTGGCCGGCCGCCTGGGCGACCGGTTCGAAAACTGTTCTTGCGAAACCGGAGCGTTGCTCAATTCCAAAGTCGGTGATTTCGTGTCGATCGTCGACGGCAGCGTCACGCGCGGTGCCGACGCTCGCATCGTGATCGAGGCGAAGACGGCCGCGATCACCGTGAAGAAACTGTGCGACCAACTCGACGTTGCGATGGAAAATCGCGAAGCGATCGTCGGAATCGGCGTGCTAACGAACCCAAGAGTCACGACCCGGCCGATCGCATTGTACGGACCGTCGCGAATCGTCGTCTACCTCCCGTCGTTTGGAGACCCGGCGGCCGACGTTGAATACCACCGAACGCTGCTCGAGCTGGCGTATTCGGCGGCGCGTATACAGGCCGCCGCGCTCATGCAGTCGCTACCGGCGGAAACGCTCGACGCCGCCGTCGTGGGCGAACACGTCGAACGCTTGGATATCGCAGCGAAACGGTTCGGCGAACTCAAGCGTAACTTCACCGCAATCGAGGCCGGCGTGCGAGTGGCGCGACAAACTGCGGATTCGATACGAGCCGAAATCGACGATCTGGCCGACGATCTACGCGCAACGCTCGACCGGCACGCGGCGCGACTGGCAACCCGGTCGATTACTGGATCGGAATAACCTCGACGGTTCCGCCGTTGTAGTTTGTAAGGTAGACGACGTCGTGCTGCGGCGCTTCGCGAAGCTCGCGCGGGAAAGCCCCGGTCGGATACGATCGTACGATTGCGTCGCCGCCCGATAGCGCGGCAGCAGTGTCGACCGCATCCACCGTCGAGTTCGTGGCGCTTTTATCGAAGCGGTTGGAGTTTGCCACGAACGCGACGGCGCCGTTTCGTACGAGCGCTAAACCGACCGGGAACGCTCCGACGCGCACCTTTCGCAGCAGCGCATGCGCTGGGTCAGAGACGAGCTTGTTTGCATCGAACGCTGCCAGGGAATTCTCGCCGCGCAACGTCACCCACGCGGTCCGCCCGTCGGGATCGATCGCAATGCGGACCGCCCCGCAGCCGGCCGTCGCCGTCGAAAGAACGGCGTGTTTGGGCAGATTCGAGGTGGCTGCCGCGACGTCGATGACGGCCACGCTGCCGGCGTGCCGTCCCTTCTCGCAGACCGCCGGGCGCCCGAATCCAATTTCGCTCGTGACGTACAGCCGCGCGCCGTCGGGCGAAAGCGCCATTCCAACGGGTAGGTGCTCGGTCGCGATCCGACCGGTGAACGTAAGCGATGGATTCCCGCCGGCCGTCGCCCCGAGCGCGACGATCCCGACGCTGTCATCATGCTCGTTCGAAAAAAACGCATGCGTGCCGTCGATCGATGGAACGACCTCGATCGCGGCGTTGGTGAAATGGTTGCGGAGGTACGAAATGGGCGGGATTTCGTCGCGTTCGGCGGCCGTTGCCGACAGCGCCGCGTAGCGATCGTCGGCTCCGACGAGCAGCGTCCGTCCGTCGGGCGTCAGGGCAAGTCCGGTGGGAGCGCCATCGACCGGCACGAACGCTCCGGCGCGATACGCACCGTTGGATCGATGGACGACGAGGATCCCGTTCGGGCCGCGGTCCCGCACGATCGATATGAAGAGCGTCGAACCGTCTTTTGACGGCAGCGCGGTAAACGGGTGGTCGCGCGCGGCGATGACGGTGATCGGACTTCCAGCCGAATCGTTGGCGATCGGCGCCGCCGCCAGCGATGCGCTCGCGACGATCGCTCCGCATGCGGCGATCCATCCGCTTCGAGCCCGCTTCATTGCCGTAGGAACGTTCGCCGGTAGGCCTTAACGAACATCGCCATGAGTAATACATTTCACGTGACGGGCATGGACCTCGTCGGATATATGGCCAAAGACGTGCCGCGCGCGATCGCGTTCTATCGCGACGTGATCGGGATGAAGCCCACGAAGATCTTCGACGGCGATGCCGGCGCGGAGTTCGAACTTTCCGACGGCAGCACGTTCGGATTGTGGAGCGGCAACGACATGATGCCGTTTCAGCCGAGCAACTGCATTTTGTTTGCGGTCGACGACTTCGACAAGACGGTCGAGAGCTTGAAAGCAAACAAGATCGAGATCGTCATGCAGCACGAAAGCCCGAGCTGTTTCATGGTAATGATCGACGATACCGAAGGCAATAAGGTCGTCCTGCACAAGCTGAAGTCATCGTAGATCCTGCAATCGATCGCGTCGCCGTGGTTGCGGCGACGCGTTTAGAAGCGAACGCCGCGCGTAAGGAGGTCGACGGCGTTCGCGTTTACGAAACCGGCATCGCACTCGTCGAATTCGACGGCCACGGCATCGCGACGGCAATCAGTTGCGGTATCGCCGGCGGATTGCGCGAGGACGTTCCAAGCGGCACGGTGTTGATTCCAACCGAAACTGGGCTCGCCGACGGAACGCGTCGTGCGTGCGATCCGCAATGGGTGGGCGCGCTGATTGCTGCGGCACGTGCGCTCGGCTTCGAACCCATTACCGACCCGATGCTCACGTCGGATGCGATCGTTCGAGGATCCGAACGAGCGCGATGGGCGCGCTGCGGTTTCGCGGGCGTCGATATGGAAACGGCGTTGCTTCGTTCGGACGCAGTCGCCGCGGTTCGCGTCGTCCTCGATACGCCCGAGCGGGAACTCTCGGCGGATTGGATTCGGCCCACTACGGCAATGCTGCGCCCCTGGAATTGGCCGCAGGCCCTTTGGCTGGCGCGATTTGCGCCGTCGTACGCGCGCCGGGCGGCGCAAATAGTACGCTACGCGCTGGCCGGGGAGATAGGTTTGGCTTCGCCGAAGCGCGCCCAATCGACATGATCGTAGAGAAAATCGAGTCACCCGCCGACGTACGACGCCTGGATCGCGAAGATATCGACCTCCTTGCCGCCGAGATTCGAGAGATGCTGGTGCAAACGTGCGCCGTTAACGGCGGGCACCTCGCGCCCAACCTCGGCGTCGTCGAACTCACGCTGGCGCTCCACACGGTGCTCGATCTACCGAACGATAAGCTTGTCTGGGACGTCAGCCACCAGACGTACGTCCACAAAATCCTCACCGGTCGTCGCGATCGTTTCGGCTCGATTCGTAAAGGCGGCGGTCTTTCTGGTTTCTCGATGCGATCCGAATCGCCGTACGATGCATTCGGTGCCGGTCACGCGAGCACGTCGGTGTCGGCGGCGCTGGGCATGGCCCAGGCGCGCGATCTCATGGGCGGCAGCGAGACGGTCGTCGCGGTCATCGGCGATGGCGCGCTGACCGGTGGATTAGCCTACGAAGCGCTCAACAACGCTGGAGCCTCAGGTGGCCCGTTCATAGTAGTGCTGAACGACAACGAGATGTCGATCGCGCCCAACGTCGGATCGATCGCGGCGTATCTCTCGGTCTTACGTTCGAAACCGTTTGCCAAGTTGGCGCGCAAGACCGGCAAGATGGTGCTGGATCGCATTCCGCTCGGCGGCGCAGCCAAAAAGGCGATCGAGTCGGCCGAGCTCGGCGCAATGCGATTCATCTCGCCCACCGAGAAGGCCGCGGTCATCTTCGAAGAGCTAGGTTTCCGCTATATGGGCCCGATCGACGGCCACAACTACGATGTGGTGGTCGACGCACTGCGCACGGCGCAAGATTTTAAACACCCGGTGCTCGTGCACGTTCGCACGATCAAAGGCAAAGGCTACGAGCCTGCCGAGCGGGATTCGCGCTCGTTTCACGGCGTTGGAGCTAATGCGTTCGAACCGAGCGATGGTTCGAAAAAGAGCGCGCCTGGGGCGCGTCCGAAGTTCCAAGACGTGTTCGGCGACGCGATGATCGCAATCGCCGAAAAGGATCACCGCGTCGTCGGTATCACCGCCGCAATGCCCGACGGCACCGGTCTCTCGAAGTTCGGAAAGCGCTTTCCCGAGCGCTATTTCGACGTGGGTATCGCCGAGGCACACGCGGTGTGTTTCGCTGCCGGTTTGGCCGCCAGCGGCTTGCGCCCGGTCTGCGCGATCTACTCGACGTTCCTGCAACGCGCCTACGACCAGATCGTCCACGACGTTGTCGTGCAAGAACTGCCGGTCGTGTTTTGCATGGACCGCGCAGGCTTCGTCGGCGACGACGGCCCGACGCACATGGGCTTATACGACGTCGCCTATCTGCGCACGCTTCCCAATATTACGCTGATGGCGCCGCGCTGCGAGGCCGAGTTGCAGCCCATGCTGGAGCACGCGCTCTCGATTGCCGCTCCGGCTGCCATTCGGTATCCGCGCGGTTCGAGCAGCTGTGTTGACGAAGCGGAACACGCGCCGATCGTGCAGGGCAAGGCCGAAGTGCTTCGTCGCGGCACGGGCGTGGCCGTGTTCGCATACGGCACGACCTGCGATATCGCGTTAGCCGCACACGCGCTCTTGAAAGCCGGCGGAAATACGAGTTCGCTGCCGACGATCGTCAACGCGCGGTTTGCGAAGCCGCTCGACGGCGATTTGATCGTCGAGTTAGCGCGCGATCACGATCTGCTGATCACGCTGGAAGAACATTCGCTGGACGGCGGTTTCGGCTCGGCCGTCGCCGAGTTCGTTTCAGACCGCTGCCTGCCGATCGCGGTGGAACGTGTGGGCGTCGGAAACACGCTCGTGCAGCACGATTCGCAAGATAAACAGCGCGTTCTCTTTGGGCTCACGCCGCAGTCGCTGGCCGAACGGATCGGCCGCGTCGTCGGGATCCCGGTGGCCGTTTAGGCCCTACTGCGCCAGGTTAAGGGCGCCCCGATAGATGCCGGCGCCATCCCGGTACCGGAAGTCCACCCTGTAGCGCTCCCACTGAATTTCGGTGATGCTCTCGACGTCTGGCACGTGCTCGGAGTCCATCACGCGGCCGGCCGAGTCGTCCACCTCGAGTTCTCCCGGCGCGTCACCATGCGCTCCGAAAAATGCTGGAATGGGGGCGTCTCGGTAGATGCGCAGCGTGTACTCGCCGGTCGGGGCGATGTACTCGACTGCCGGGTCGCGGTTGGCCCGCGCCAGCAATTGGATCGCACCTAAGGCAATCAGCATGAGGGCCACGTAGCCGATCGCTATGCCCGCAAACCATCGCATGTACGCCGGATTCTGGTGGCGAGCAGTCGGGTCCCCGCTCGGTGCGAGTGTGGATACGTCCGACCAACGTCGGGTCGGGGGGCAGGGTTCCTTGCGCTTTCCGCGACGCGGTGTTAGACTGTGCGTCTATGCCCCGGGGCGAATAGTCCACAATAAGAAGCCAGGCGGGTCCACCTCTGCAGCCAGTAGAGCGTGAGCTCGTCTATTTCGCGTGCGTCAACTTCCGCCCAGAACGAACGCATTTCCTTTTAAAATCGTCCAACAGAGAAAGAGAATAATGGCGAAGACGACAGCTCAAAAAGCTCCTGCGAAATCCACCGCAGGCGGCAAGGGCAAGTCGAAACGCGCGGCCATGACGGCCGTCGCCAATAGTGCTTCCAGGGTCATGCCGGCGACCTTCCCGATGCCGACCGGCGCCTTCACGGTCGCGCAACCGCCCGACCCGGGACCCAAGCGCGAACGCTACACCTTCGCGAAGATTTCCGACGTCCTCGAAATCCCGAACCTGATCGAGCTGCAAAAGGCTTCCTTCGATTGGTTCAAGACCGAGGGCCTAGCGGAAGCATTTTCGTCGATATCGCCCATCAAGGATTTTACCGGTAACCTGATCCTCGAGTTCGGCGAACACAGCCTCGGCGAGCCGAAGTATACGATCGAAGAGTGCCGCGAGCGGGATATGACCTACAGCGCCCCGCTGCGCGTCCGCGTACGTCTCATTACCGCTGAATCCGGCGAAATCAAGGGTATCCCCGACCAAGAGATCTTCATGGGCGACTTCCCGCTCATGACCGACAAGGGCACCTTCATGATCAACGGCGCCGAGCGCGTGATCGTGAGCCAACTGGTGCGCTCGCCGGGCGTGTATTACAGCCAAGACGCGGATACCAACTCGCGCCCGACCTTCAACGCCACGATCATCCCGAACCGCGGCGCTTGGATCGAGTTCGAAACCGATAACGGTACCAAGAACGACGAGACCGAGGGTACGATCGGCGTCCGCATCGACAAGAACCGGAAGATCTACGTGTCGACGTTCATCCGTGCGCTGTCGCGCCCGGATCTCGGCTTTAATTGGGAAACCGACGAGGCCATCCTCAAACTGTTCGGCGACAGTCCGCTCGTCCGCAACTCGATCGAGAAGGACAAGGACGTCAAGACGCGCGAGGACGCGCTCAAAGAAATCTACAAGAAGCTGCGTCCCGGCGAGCCCGAAAACGCCGAAAACGCGGAGAAACTGCTCGAGTCGTTGTTCTTCGATGAGAAGCGCTACGACTTGGCGGGCGTCGGCCGCTACAAGCTGAACGCGAAGTTCCACTACCGTATCGAGAATCCGGACGTCGACGCGCGTCTCGAAACGCCGAACGTCGTGATCGACGAGTACACCGATGCCGGCCTCGAAATGCCGGCGATCGAAACGCGCTGTTTGACGCGCGCCGACATGATCGCCGTCATTCGCCGATTGATCAAAGTGGGCACCGGCATCGTGCAAAAAGACGACATCGACCATCTCGGCAATCGCCGGGTGCGGTCGGTCGGCGAACTGCTGCAAAATCAGTTCCGCGTTGGTTTGCTGCGTCTCGAACGCGTCGTGCGCGAACGCATGACCGTTCAAGACATTGAAACGGTAACGCCGCAAGCGCTGATCAACATTCGCCCGGTCGTGGCAGCCGTCAAGGAGTTCTTCGGATCCTCGCAGTTGTCGCAGTTCATGGATCAGACCAACTCGTTGGCCGAACTCACGCACAAACGTCGTTTGTCGGCACTCGGACCGGGTGGTCTGTCGCGCGAACGCGCGGGCTTCGAAGTTCGCGACGTTCACCATTCGCACTACGGACGGATCTGCCCGATCGAAACGCCGGAAGGCCCGAACATCGGTCTGATCGGCTCGCTCGCGACCTACGGACGCGTCAATCGCTTCGGGTTCATCGAGACGCCGTACCGCGTGGTGAAAGAAGGCGTCGTAACCGACGAAATCGTGTACCTCACGGCCGATCGTGAAGACGAATACATCATCGCACAGGCCAACACGCCGGTCGACGCCGGGAACGGCCACATCATGACCGATTCGGTCGTGTGCCGCTATGCCGAAAAGTATATCGAAGAACCGGCAGCGCGCGTGCATTTGATGGACGTTTCGCCGAAACAGATCGTCTCGGTGGCGACTGCGTTGATTCCGTTCTTGGAACATGACGACGCCAACCGCGCGTTGATGGGTGCCAACATGCAACGGCAAGCGGTGCCGCTGCTGCGTCCGGAAACGCCGATCGTCGGCACCGGCATGGAATATCGCTCAGCCAAGGATTCTGGAAGCCTTATCGTAGCCGATGCTGCGGGCACGGTGACGTCGGTCGATGCCAAAGCCATCGTGTTGGCCGGCGCCGACGGCGTCGAAACGCGCTACGAGTTGCTGAAGTTCGTTCGCAGCAACGCCGGAACGTGCATTAACCAGCGTCCGATCGTCGGACTCGGCGATGCGGTCGTAGCCGGCCAAATTCTGGCCGATGGCCCGTCGTCGGATGAAGGCGAGCTGGCGCTCGGACAAAACGTGCTGGTGGCGTTCATGCCGTGGGAAGGCTACAACTACGAAGACGCGATCCTGATCAGCGAACGCATGGTCAAGGAAGATCGCTTCACCTCGATTCACATCGAGGAGTACGAGTGCGAAGCCCGCGATACCAAACTCGGGCCGGAAGAGATCACGCGCGATATTCCCAACGTCGGTGAAGACGCGCTCAAGGATCTCGACGAGCGTGGCATCATTCGCGTCGGCGCCGAAGTGCGTCCGGAAGACATTCTGGTCGGCAAAGTTACGCCCAAGGGCGAGACCGAGCTTACGGCCGAGGAACGTCTGTTACGGGCCATCTTCGGCGAAAAGTCGCGTGAAGTACGCGACACCAGCTTGAAAGTACCGCACGGCGAAAAAGGCAAGATTATCGACGTCAAGGTGTTCTCGCGTGAAAATGGCGACGAGCTGTCGCCGGGCGTGAACCACTTGGTACGCGTCTACGTCGCGCAGAAACGTAAGATTCTGCAAGGCGACAAAATGGCCGGACGGCACGGTAACAAGGGCGTCATCGCCAAGGTGCTGCCGGAAGAAGATATGCCGTATATGGAAGACGGCTCGCCGGTCGACATCGTTCTGAACCCGCTGGGGGTACCTTCGCGCATGAACCTCGGACAGATCATGGAGACGCATCTCGGTTGGGCGGCGCGCATGCTTGGCATGAGCGTTGCGACGCCGGTGTTCGACGGCGCGCACGCCGAGGACATCGCCGAGTGGCTGCAAGACGCCGGCTTACCGGCCGACGGCAAAACGTGGCTGCGCGACGGACGTTCGGGCGAACGCTTCTCGCGTCCGATCGCGGTTGGATTGATCTACATGCTCAAGCTGGCTCACTTGGTCGACGATAAGATCCACGCGCGTTCGACCGGTCCGTACTCGATGATCACGCAACAGCCGTTGGGTGGTAAAGCGCAGTTCGGCGGCCAGCGTTTCGGCGAAATGGAAGTCTGGGCGCTCGAAGCGTACGGCGCGGCGTACACGCTGCAAGAACTCTTGACGGTCAAGTCCGACGACGTCGTCGGTCGCGTCAAGACGTACGAAGCGATCGTCAAAGGCGAGAACGTCATGGAACCGGGCGTTCCGGAATCGTTCAAGGTGCTCATCAAGGAACTCCAATCGCTCGCGCTCGACGTCAAAGTATTGACGGAAAATCGCGAAGAGGTGGAGATTCGTTCGCCCGAAGACGACATGGGCGAAAGCGAGCGCCGCGAGTACGGTCTGTTGATGGGCGACGAACAGCCTCTGGTTTCGCAGACCGCCGTCGCGGCCAGCGAAGCCATTGCCGAAGCCGGCGCGGCTGAGGGTCCGGGTCAGGCCGTTGAAGTGGAAGAGGAGGAAGAGGAAGAGATCGACGACAGCAAGCCGATCGACACCGCCGCTCCGTTGCCGGCGCCTCCGCCGGCCGCAGCCCACGCCGAATCCGAGGAATTCGAGGAAGAGGAAGCGCCCGAAGAAGAGGTCGAGGAAGGGCGCCAAGGCTACGAACTCGAGGAGGAAGACGAAGAAACCTACGATGAGGAAAAACCCTCGGCCGACGGCGATGAAGAAGAAACGCCATTCATCGAAAACGGCAAGGACGAGGACGAATACTAGTCGATGGTTGACGCGCCGCACATCGGGATCGTCGGCACCGGGCGCATGGGTGCGAATATCGCCCGGCGCCTGAACGACGTCGGATACGCCATCGAGGCGTTATACGATACTCGTCCCGAAGCGGCGCGCGAAACGGCTCGGGACACAGGCGGTGAGGTGGTCACGACGTTGGCAAACGTTACGGCGTTGTCCGACATCGTGATCACCGTCGTCGTCGACGACGCTGCCATGGAGCAGATTTTTAGCGAAGACCCAAACGCCGATAGCTTATTGCGAGACGCCGCGGGCACGATCTTTATCAACTGCGCGACCGTTTCGCCCCAGGTGCACGTCGAAATCGAACGGCGCGCCGAGCTTGCCGGTGCGAAAGCGCTCGAAGCGTGCATGGCGAGCTCGATTCCGCAAGCTCGCAACGGTTCGTTGTATTTGATGATCGGCGGCCGCAAAGAAGCGTTCGAGGACGTCAAACCGCTGCTCGAACAAATGAGCGCGTCGTTGAAGTACGTCGGCGAGGCCGGCCGAGCGGCGCAAGTGAAAGCGCTCGTCAACATGGTCATGAATATCAACACGGCCGGTTTGGCCGAAGGGCTCGGCTTAGCCGACGCATTAGGCCTCGATCTCGACGTCGTTCGCGAAATCTTTTCGCAGACGGGCGCGAACTCGCGCGTGCTCGAGACCGACGGCGCCGACATGCAACATCGCGATCACGACGTCTACTTCTCAGCCGAGCACGCCGCGAAAGATTCGGGGATCGCGCTGGGCATGGCCGCCGGAACGGGATTATCGCTGCCGCTCGCGCAGGCGACGTACCGACAATTCGAACGCATGAAAGCGCTCGATTTAGGACAGCTCGACAAGTCCGGAGTATCCGAACTCACGTTCATCGACCGTCATGGAAAGGAAGCGTTATCGAATGCCGGATAGCAAACACATTCCCTATATTAGTTCGCAAACGACCGGTCCGCTCGGGGCCGTACATCTTCCGCGCCTGTGGACCAAACTCACGTTAGGTAGCAAGGGCAAATTGGCCGACGGCTGGGACGAATGCGGCGACGGTTTCGATCAGATGACGATCGATAATCTGGGCCTCGAACGCGAGAAAGTTCTCGGCTTCATCCGCACGCACAAACCGACTTACGTGCAATTCGAAGAGTGGGTGAAAGCCAACGGTAAGACCGATAAAGTCACGATCGACAAACATAACAGCGCGATTGCGGGCTACGACCATTCGCCGGAAACCGCAAGCTCTATGCGAAAGTCGCTAGGCCTCAAAGACGAAAACGTGAACGACGCGGTAACGCTCAACTCGCTCGACGACTTGCACGAACTGCACAAACAAGTCCACGCCGGGTGACGTCCATCGAGCGCCGCGTGGCGCTCGGCGACGGCGCCGAAACGACGTTGCAAATCTGGGGCGATCGCGGCCCATTCATCGTTGCCGTTCATGGCATGACTAGCTCGCGCAAGTCGTGGCAGCGACTGGCCGAGCACTGGGACGGACGGGCTCGTGTCGCCGCCTACGATCAGCGCGGGCACGGCGATAGCGCCGCTATTACCGGTCCGATGGCGTTGGAGCGCGGCGTCGCCGATCTGGCCGCGGTCGTGGAATCGCTCGACGAGCCGCCGGGCGGTTCGATCGGACATTCGTGGGGTGGCGCCGTCGCGATCCTCGGCGGCGCCCGCCTTCAGATCGCGCGAATCGCCGCGATCGACCCGATGCTACATCAAGTCGAGCGCGGGTGGTACGACGAGTACGTCGAGGAACTTCGCGAGCACTTTGCCCTGCACGGCGAGGAACGCGACGAGAAAACGCGCGAGGGCGTCGCGCACTGGGATCGCCTCGATGTGGAGGGCAAGGTGCACGCGGTGCACGCGATGACCGCGGAACCCATCGAGCGCCTGTTTCGTGAGAACCCGCCACTGGTTTGGGACCTGCGCCCGGTCGTTGCCGACTATCCCAAGCCGTTGTTGGTGCTGCTGGCCGCTCCGGGAGAAGGCATCAACGATCCGAAGGTCGTCGACTCGGTGCGGCGGGACCGTGCCGGAGGAGTCGAGTTGGTCGAAATCGCGGACGCCGGCCACAATTTGCATCGGACCGATTTCCCGGCGGTTGCCGCCGCGCTCGAGGCCTTTTTCGGGCTCAACTAGCCTCTTGCGCCCAGGGGGGCGGCAGGAGTATGATGAGAGTCTGTGCCTTGAGGCCTGTGTCAGCCGCAACGGTGGGTGTCCCTTACGAGACAACGTGAGATGGGCCCCCTGCGTCAGCGACGACCGATCGGCGGCCCGGCACATAACGGAGTCTCTTCTTGAACCTCATCGACGTCAACAACTTCGACGCCATGCGCATCGGGCTGGCTTCGCCCGAGCAAATTCGCGCCTGGTCGTTCGGCGAAGTTAAAAAGCCCGAGACCATCAACTACCGCACGCTCAAGCCCGAGCGCGACGGTTTGTTTTGCGAAAAGATCTTTGGGCCGACCAAAGATTGGGAATGCCACTGCGGCAAATACAAGCGCATTCGCTTCAAGGGCATGATCTGCGATCGCTGCGGCGTTGAGATCACGCGCGCCAAAGTGCGCCGCGAGCGAATGGGCCACATCGAACTTGCGACGCCCGTTAGCCACATTTGGTATCTCAAAGGCGTTCCGAGCCGCATCGGTATTTTGCTCGACATGTCGCCGCGCCAGCTCGAGAAGGTCATTTATTTCGCCGCGTACGTCGTGATCGATCCGGGCGACACCACGCTGACCAAGCGCGAAGTGTTGTCGGAGCAAAAGTATCGCGAAGCGCGCGAGAAGTATGGTAATCGCTTTAAGGCCGGCATGGGCGCGGAAGCCATCCGCGAACTGCTGCGCGACCTGAACCTGCGCCGCAATCAAGAGGATCTGCGTAAGGAATTCAAAGAGACGACCGGACAGAAGCGTCTCAAGGCGATCAAGCGACTCGAAGTCGTCGAAGCGTTTTTAGCCAGCGGCAATAAGCCCGAATGGATGGTGCTCGCCGCCGTGCCGGTGATCGCTCCCGAACTGCGTCCGATGGTGCAGCTCGATGGCGGCCGTTTCGCTACGTCCGACTTAAACGATCTGTATCGTCGCGTAATCAATCGCAACAACCGTCTCAAGCGGTTGCTCGAGTTGAACGCGCCCGAAATTATCATCAAGAACGAGAAGCGGATGCTGCAAGAGGCCGTCGACGCGTTGGTCGACAACGGCCGCCGTGGGCGTCCGGTCACCGGTCCGAACAACCGGCCGCTCAAGTCGTTGTCGGATATTCTCAAGGGCAAGCAAGGCCGTTTCCGGCAGAACTTGCTGGGTAAGCGCGTCGATTACTCCGGCCGTTCGGTCATCGTCGTCGGTCCGTCGCTCAAGCTGCATCAATGCGGCCTTCCCAAAGAGATGGCGCTCGAGCTGTTCAAGCCGTTCGTCATGAAGAAGCTCGTCGACCGCGCGCTGGCGCACAACATCAAGAGTGCGAAGCGAATGGTCGAGCGCGTGCGCCCGGAAGTCTGGGACGTTCTCGAAGAAGTCATCAAAGAACATCCGGTGCTGCTGAACCGCGCACCCACGCTGCATCGTCTGGGCATTCAAGCCTTCGAGCCGGTGTTGGTCGAGGGTAAGGCGATCCATCTGCATCCGTTGGTATGTACGCCGTATAACGCCGACTTCGACGGCGACCAGATGGCGGTCCATTTGCCGCTGTCGGCCGGCGCGCAAGCCGAGGCCCGCATCCTGATGCTGTCGTCGAACAACATCTTGCTGCCGGCGTATGGTAATCCGGTGTCGATCCCGACGCAAGACATGGTGTTGGGTCTGTACTACATCACGTTCAATCGCGACGAGTACGTCGGCCCGGCAAAAGCCGCGGTAATCGACGACTACGATGCGATCGTTCCGCATGCGAAGAACGCAAACGCGCCGCCCGAGGGTGGCCCGGGTTCGATCCCGACCTTCTACGGTCCGAGCGAAGCGGTCATCGCGTACGAGACCCGCAGCGTCGGTTTGCAAGAGTGGGTCTACGTGCGCTGGCTCGGCGAACTAATCCGAACCACGCCTGGTCGCATTATCTTCAACATGGCGTTTCCGGAGAAGTGGAACCACGCGTTCGTCAATCGCATCGTCGATAAGGGCGCGCTGAAGAAAATCATCACCGATTGTTACCGCAAGTACGGTAACGCCGAAACGGCGCGCTTCTTGGACGCCATCAAAGACCTCGGCTTCCACTTCGCGACGCTGTCGGGCACCACGGTGTCGATCAGCGACATCATCGTTCCCGAGAAGAAATACGAGATCGTCGATAAGGCGCAGCACGAAGTAGACGAGCTCCATCGCTTGTTCGACCAAGGCTTCATCTCCGACGACGAACAGTACAACAAAACGATCGAGATCTGGTCGAAGGCGTCCGAAGACGTTACCGGCGCGATGCAGGCGGCGCAAAATCCGCTCAACCCGGTGTTCATGATGGCGACGTCCGGCGCTCGTGGTTCGATCGCCCAGGTAAAACAGCTGGGCGGTATGCGCGGACTGATGTCCGACCCGTCAGGCCGGATTCTCGAGATCCCGGTCAAGGCGTCACTCAAAGAAGGCCTGACCGTTCTCGAGTACTTCATCTCAACGCACGGCGCGCGTAAGGGTCTCGCAGACACCGCGTTGCGTACGGCCGACTCGGGCTATCTCACCCGGCGCCTGGTCGACGTCGCGCAGGACGTCATCGTGCGCGAGGAAGACTGCGGAACCAGCGACGGTATCACCGTCAGCGATATCCGCGTGGGTAAGGAAATCATCGAACCGCTGATCGACCGCATCGTCGGGCGGCGCGCCTGCGAAGAGATCCGCTTGGAGCCCAAGCGTCCGACGACGGCGATCGTCGGCCGCGGCGACGAGATCGACGAAGAAAAGGCGCGCGAGTTGATCGATGCCGGCATCCAGTCGGTTAAGATCCGCTCGGTGCTAACGTGCAAGTCGAAATACGGCGTGTGTTCGTTGTGCTACGGCCGCGATTTAGCCACCGGCAACAAGGTCGACATCGGAACGGCGGTTGGTATCATCGCCGCGCAGTCGATCGGCGAACCGGGCACGCAGTTAACACTGCGTACCTTCCACACCGGCGGCGTCGCTACTGAAGACATCATCACCGGTCTCCCGCGTGTCGAAGAAATCTTCGAAGCGCGCAAGCCCAAGGGCCAAGCCGTCACCACCGAAGTGGCCGGCACGATCCGGATCGGCGAAGACCGCAACAAACGCATCCTAACGGTCGTCGAGGAAACCGGTGAAGAGCACGACTACGAGGTTGCTTTCGGAACGCACTTGACGGTGTCCGAGGGATCGCAGGTCAAGCCGGGCGACCAGCTCAACGAAGGCTCGCGCAATCCGCACGACATCCTGCGGATCTTGGGCGAGACGGCGTTGCAGAACTACCTCGTGCAAGAAGTGCAAAAGGTCTACCGTTCGCAGGGCGTCGACATCAACGACAAGCACATCGAAGTCATCGTTCGCGCGATGCTGCGTAAGGTGAAGATCGTCGAAGGCGGCGACACGCTGCTGTTGCCGGGCCAGGTCATCGAAGGCGCGGCGTTCGCCGAGGCAAACGAGAAGATCAAGGCCGACGGCAAGGACGTCGCGACCGCCAATAAGGTGCTGTTGGGTGTCACCAAAGCATCTCTGGCGACCGAATCGTTCCTCTCGGCGGCAAGCTTCCAAGAGACCACGCGCGTCTTGACCGACGCAGCGATCAAGGGCAAGTACGATCCGCTGCTCGGCCTCAAGGAAAACGTGATCATCGGTAAGTTGATCCCGGCCGGAACCGGTATGTCACGCTATCGCAACGTCGATATCGTGCCGGAAGGCCAGGACATCGACGAGGAAGGCCGTCCGCGTCAGGACTACGAGATGGCGTACGCCGGCATGACGGCCGACGACGCCGCCCTGGCCGAAGTCATGGGCGGTAACGGAGACGGCATGAGCCGATTGGTGAGCGCCTACGAGCGTAGCCGCGAACCGCTGGCCGTGCAATACGAAGGCAACTACGACGAGAACGTCGCGGTACAAGCTCCGCCGAAGAAGACGCAATACGATCGCCTGAAGGGCATCAACCCCGAAGACCTCTAGTCTCTAAACCTCCGATCGGCAAGTGGGCCGGTGAGCATCTAGCCGAATGGCTAGGCGCCCGCCGGCCCATTTTGTATAGGAGGGGCCTGCTTGTTTGCAATGGAAGGTGACCTGCCTGGTTTTTAACCAGATTTTAAGAAAGCGTGTTCGAAATGGAGCAACAGAAAAATTCTCGCAGCTCGTTTCTCAAGGCGGGTCTTCTCGTGGGTGGCGCGATGTACGCCGACCCAACGGCCGCGCTGGCGAGAAGCGGCGGGCACCTCTTCGATTCGGAAATGCAACCCAACAGCTTTCTCTTTCCGAAATCCACGCAGATCCAGGCGTTCATCCCCGGCTCGTACCTTCCGGACAATACGGGGGAACTGACCCTCGCAGATTTCGCGGGCTTGGCAGAATTTAACACCAAAGTGCTGACCAAAGTCTCCCGCAAGTTTCCTACCGTGACCCTCGGCGATATCGGCGAGTGCGTGCAGTACGCCATCAATCAGTTCGGCGCAAAACAGACACTGTTCGGTGAGGCCAGCGGCCAGTCGCTGATGTTCGGCTGTTGTTGTTGCTGCTGCTGCAAAGAGGTGAATTTTAAGTCCTAGCTCGGCGTAGAACGGATTCTCCCTCGTGTCTACGCTCGATCGCTCGCTCGACAAACGCCTCGCTGCCCAACCGGTGCAGCTGCTCGAAATACCGGGCGGCATCATCATCAAGCGGGGAGTCGACGAACTCGTCGTCCCAGTGCGAAGCGCCGCCGCTATTGCGGCGGCGTTGGCGCGCGCCGGAGCACCCGGTGGCGCACCGTATGCCGAGTTGTTGGCGATGCTGCAAACGGACGCAGACGGAGAGGCCGACGGACTGATCCAGGAACTTCGCAAGAAGCGGATGCTCGTCGACCCGGCGGACGTAAGTGCCGGCGCGGAAACTCCGGCGGAGTTGCTCGGCTGGGGAATGGGCCGTAGCCCGAACGCGATGCGCGATGCGTTCGCTTCGGTCGCAATCGACGTCATCGGCGTTAACGCGGTATCGCAACGACTCGTTGAAAGCTTACTGCAAGTTGGAGCGCGCGCTCGCGCGATCGACCATCCGGGCTTTCGCAACGTTCGATTCTTCGACACAAACGAACGTCTCGACGGCGATCTTTGGCGCTTACCGTATCCCACGCCGTATGACGTATGGAATAGCTCGGCGCAGGAAACCGCAGCGTCATGCCTGGTCGTGTGTTCGGATTTCGGCGGCTTGCAGCGACTCGCCGAATGGAATAGCTTGGCGAACCGGCGCGGTTGGCACTTTCTGCCGGCCGTTCTGCAGAACGCCGTCGGCCTGGTTGGCCCGCTAGCTATCCCGGGCGAGACGGCATGCTTTCAATGTCTCCTTTCGCGCGAAGAGGCGAACTCGGCGACGGTTCCCATTCGCAGGGCGCTGGAGAACTTTGCGTTCGAGGGTCAGCTTGTGGCGGCGTACCATCCGTCGATGGCGTCGGCGACGGGAGACGTTGCCGCGATCGAGTTGACCAAACAGTATGCATATGGTTGGACGTCGGCTGCAATCGACAACGTCATCGAGATAAACCTACTTGCCGGCAGCACCGTTACGCGTCCCATTCTGAAAGTGCCGAACTGCCGCGTTTGTAGCACGCTCAACTCGCGCGGCCGCTTTACGCCGTTACGCGCATCGGAACCGGCCTAACGCCGCCGCGTGCTGGAAGATATACTCGCCCGGCTGTTGGACCCGCGTTTTGGGATCATCACGGAGTTAGCGGAAACTCCGCACGAGCCGGGCATGCCGCAGCTGTTCCACTATTTCGCCCGCGGCACCAACACTGCGGCGCTCGGTGCGGAGGGTGGATTCGATCTGGGAGGCGGAGCGTCCCTGGATCGTGACCGCGCCATGGCCAAGGCGGTTGGAGAAGTCGTCGAGCGCTACTGCGCAGCATTTTTTCGTCGTGCCGATCTGCCGCTGGTAAGCGCTGCAGACGCCACATTCGCGCACGTGGATCCCAGCTCGTTTGCACTCAATCGCCCCGATCAATATGCCGCCGGTACGACCGAATTCGTTCCCTTCACCGACGAATTACCCGTGCGCTGGACCCAAGCGATCGATTGTACGACCACGGAAACGTCGTACGTCCCCGCCGCAGCCGTGTATCTGCCCTACGTATATCGAGGGGCCGAGGAGCCGTTCATGCAGCCCATATCGACCGGACTTGCGTGCGGTGAGGATTTCGACATGGCACTGCTCTCGGCGGTATGCGAGGCGATCGAACGGGATGCGTTTACCATTTTTTGGCAGGCGAAGTTACCGCCGCCACGCATCCCGCGGGCTTCGCTGGATGCGGAGAATCGCGAACTGCTCGATCGATTCGAACGCGCGCGCTTCGACATCGCGCTGTTGAATATCACAACCGATCTATCCGTTCCGAGCGCCATGGCGGTCGCATGCCACGACGATCCCAGTCAACCAGCGCTGACGGTCGCGGCAGCATCGCATCCGGTTGCAGACGTCGCCGTGCGAAAATGTCTCGAGGAACTCGAGCACACCAGATTCTACGCCAGGCGCGTGAAAGCGACGGTAGCACCGATCGACCCAAATCGAGTCGACCAGATCTACGAGCAAGAACAGCATATTCGTTTTTGGGCCGAGCTCTCTAACCGCCATCGAGCCGGCTGGTTGTTTGAGTCGAAGTTGGAACGGCCGCTATCGGCCGCCGTACGGAGTTCCGACGATGCGACCGCAATGTTGCGCTCGGTGCGCGAGTCACTCCAACGCGCCGGTCTCCGTATGTTGTGCGCCGACGTAACGACGCCGGAGGTCCGGGCACTCGGGCTTCACGTGGTTCGCGCAATCGTTCCGGGTTTGCATCCATTGGTTATCGGACATCGACGCCGGGCACTGGGCGGCCACCGCTTGTACGAGGTCCCCGCGCGCCTCGGTTATGACACGCCGGAGTTTCCACTCGACGATCCGACAAATCCGCACCCGTTTCCCTAAGGATTACGCATGAGTCGAGAAGTATGGGATCGACACCGGATCCCCGCTGCGAATTCCGTTTGGCAGCTGTACCACGAAAACTCTAAAGGTACGCGTTTTCGCAGGCCCGTCGCCGAGGCCACGCTATTAGAATGGCAATCGAGATTGGCGCCGTCGCTATCGTACGATGGGCACCCGGTCGCAACGTTGCCGCCGCCGCGAGCATTAACGTGCCCGCTCGACCGGGCCTTGGCCGAACGAGCGACGTCCGCCGCGTTCGCGGAGTCGAACGTATCGCTCGAAAATCTCGCGACGATCTTACATCATGCGTATGGAATCGTCCGGCCGTCGTCGACGTCCGGCGAGTTTCCGTTTGGATCCAGAAGCGTGCCTTCTGCGGGAGCGCTGTACCCGCTGGAATTGTACGTACACGCCGCTTCGGTGGCCGGCCTCGCCCCCGGCATCTATCATTTCGAGCCGGCGCTCGGCGTACTACGACGCTTCGTCGATCGCGATTGTAGCGATCGACTCGCGTCTTCGCTCGCACAGCCGGAATTGGCGCGAGCGGCTGCGACCGTGTTCACGACGGTGCTCTTCGAGCGAACGATTGGAAAATACGGCGAACGCGGATACAGATTTGCGCTGATCGAGGCCGGGCACGCGGCTCAGAATATGGCGCTGTGCACGGCCGCGCTCGGGTTGGCGGGAACGCCTATTGGTGGCTTCTTCGATTATGCGATCGACGAGTTGCTGCAGATCGATGGCGTCAACCACTCGACCGTGTACCTGTTCGCGCTCGGCCAGCCTGCCGAGTCGCGCGAATAGCAATGCGCCGCTATTCGCGGTCGACCGGAATCTGCTCTTGTTGTTTGCTGGTGCAGAACGTATCCGACGCAGGGGCCGCAACCTTGATATACGAGCGCGGCGTTTGCTTGACGTTAAACATATCTGCAATCGACGTGGCGCGCGCGTCGGTCGTTCCCATCGAACCGAGGTTGAAGGTCGACTCGACGAATTTTAAGACGCTGCCGAACTCGTATTGCGTGTGCGAGATCGTGCCTTTCGCGACATACGGCGAAACCGCCAACAGCGGAACGCGGAACCCGAGGCCACCCATCTCATCGAAGAATGGCGGCGGTTCGTGATCGTAAAAGCCGCCCCAGTCGTCCCACACAACGATCACGGCAGTCGACTTCCAATACCGGCTTTTTCCGATCGCGTTGATCACGGCGCCGACCCACTGCGGCCCGTGATCGATCGATCTCGGACCACTGGGGTGGTCGGAGTTTTGCTGTTCGGGAACCACCCACGAAACGTTGGGGAGTGTGCCGCCCGAAAGGTCCGAAAATATATTGCATTCCGGCATCGAGACGTTGGTTTTCCATTCCGGGCCATTGTATACGGCCGAAATCGCCGCGAAGGCGTTCCACATCGCACCGGCGGTATCACCGGAATACGGCGGCGAGTAGTATTTCCAGGTGACGTTTTTCGCGTCCATCAAGTCGCGCATGGTCGGCGTCGGGTACGTCAGGCACGGAAAGGGTCCGAGGTTGGGCTCGTACTTTCCGGCTTTGGTTAGCAGCGAGGTAACGGTTACGGACGTCGCACCGCAGCCCCAGTTGGCAAAGTTCGACGGGTAATCGATCACCGCGCAGGCTTTGGTCGATCCGCAATGTGTGTCGTCGATGTTGGAACCGCCGGCGACGAGATCTTGATGGGCGGTGAAACTGCCGCTGCCCTGCGTCTGAAAGAGATGATCGCCGATACCGTAGTTTCTCGCGAACGCCCAATACTGTTTGATGTCGTTTGGATTGATGTACTGGTACGGATACGTACCGGCGTAGTTCGCGCCATCGATGCCTTCGAGGTTGAAGCCGTCCATGTCGCACGACTTTTTGGGATACGTGTCTTTGCCGTCGCACGCGTCGTTGTAAGCTTGCGATGCGTGATTGATGTCGAGGCCGCCGTTGAGCGGCCGCTCTTTCAGATTCACCTTGGTTTTGACGTACGTCTTACCGCTGGGTTTGAGGTAATAGCCGTATGTCGCTCCGTCTACCCCAGGAAATGTTGCAAAGAGATTATCGATGCTGCGATTCTCTTGCACGATCATCACGATGTGTTGGATCGGGCCGGGCGACGCTGCGGCCGCCGGCATGAGACCGCCGGAAAGCGGCGGAGCCGTTCCGGTACCTCCTCCGCAAGCGGCGGTTGCAACGCAAGCGATAAAGGCAAGCGATCGGATGAAACGAGCGGTCATTCGCGGTCGACGGGCTCCTTAAGCGATTGGGGGCTGGTGCAGAACGTATTGGACGGCGGGGCGGGCACCGCGACGTACCGTCGCAGTTTCTGATTGAGATCGAACATGTCGGAGATCGACGTCGCGCGCACGTCGGTCGTACCCATAGATCCCAACGCGAACGTTTCTTCGACGAACTTCAGGATGCTTGCGAACTCGTACTGCGTGTGCGAGATTTCGTTCTTTGGAACGTACGGTGAAACGACGAGCAACGGTACGCGAAATCCGAGTCCGCCCATGTCGTCGAAGAATGCCGGCGGTTCGTGATCGTAAAAGCCACCCCAATCATCCCACGTAACGATCACCGCAGTCGACTTCCAATACGCACTCTTCCCAATCGCATTTACGACCGCTCCGACCCACTGCGGCCCGTAATCGGGCTTACCCGGGCCACGCGGATGGTCGGAGTCTTCCTCTTCTGGGATCACCCATGAAACTTGCGGTAACGTGCCGGCTGAAATATCTGCAAAGACGTTGCATTCCGGAATCGAGACGTTGGTCTGCCATTCCGGCCCGTTGTACACGGCCGAGATTGCAGCGAAGGCATTCCACAGCGCGCCGCTCGTCTTGCTAACGTATGGGGGCGTGTAGTATTTCCACGTCACGCCGGCTCCATCGAGGAGGTCGCGCATCGTCGGCGTTGGATACGTCAAGCACGGGAACGGCCCCGCACCCGTAAGATATTGGCCCTGCTGGGTTAGCAGCGACGTCGTCGTTCCAGCCGGCGCGGCGCATCCCCAGTTGATAAATTTCTTCGGACCCGGATAGTCGATAATCGCACAGGTCGCTTGCGAACTGCCGCAGTTTGCGTCGTCGATGGTGCTCCCGCCGGCGATGAGATCTTGATGCGCGGTGAAGCTGCCGCTGCCTTGCGTCTGAAACATATGATCGCCGAGTCCGAAATGCTTGGCTAAGGACCAATATGCTTTGATGTCGGACGGTTTGATGTATTGGTACGGATACGTACCGGCTGGGCTGTTGCCGTCGATCCCCTCGAGGTTGAATCCATCCATCGCACAGGCCGTCTTCGGATAGGTGTTTTCGCCGTCGCAGGCATCGTTGTACGCTTGCGATGCATGATTGATGTCGCGGCCGTCGTCCAGGGGTCTTGCGACGAGTTGAACGAGCGTCGGAACGTTCTTCTTGAGGTAATATCCCGAGGTCGCTCCATCGGCGCCCGGAAATGTGGCGAAGAGGTTATCGAAGCTGCGATTTTCTTGAACGATGATGACGATGTGATCGATGGTGTGCGCCTTCGAGCCGGCCGCCCGGTGCGCCGGCGAACCCGGCATTGGGGAGGTCCCGGCGCCACCCGCACAAGCTGCTAGAAATGCGATGCAAGCAGCCAAGGCGATAGATCTCGCGTACAATAATTGCACGAACTGGCCTCCGAAATAGGTGGGTTTCGAATTTGCCAACTTCGACCGCCCGAACCTGTCGCTCGTAGGCGCCGGCACGAAATCTATAAATGACCGGAGTTCTATTTTAGCGATAGTGCCAGGCGTATGGCACAAGAAACCCCGATAGTGTGATGGTGAACGATCCGGTTCTGCTCGCCAAAACGCTTCCGCAGCTGGGTGAAACGGCCATGCGTGACGCCGTGCGCCACGTACTTTTGCATCGCAACCGCCCGCCGACGGTCAGCGCGCTGGCCAACGAGGCTCTGGTGCGCTTCGAGTCGCTGGTGCAGGCAGCCGCAGCCGAAGGCGTGCGGCCCGCCGCGCTCTTTGCCGAACGCGACCGAATCGTCTCGGAGCTGCGCCGTTTCGCGTCGTCGCGGTTAGCGTCGCGGTGCTTCGGAATCGCTCGCCGGAACGTTCTCGCCGCGGGCGCGCAGGCGCGACCATTCGATGCCATCGTTCGCGGGCGGGACGGCTCCCCATACGGGTTGTCGCTGCGCCGTTTGCCGTCTGGCCCGGAGCGCCTGGCCGCGCTTCCGACCGTGACTCCCGAACGCACCACCGGGCGCGGCGAACGGATTTCCGGCGTCGTAACCTACGATTTTCGCACCGGTACAACGCACGTGGTACGACGCGATGGCGTGCGCCGGCGATCGGCGGCAGCCTAAGAGGCATTGGCGACGATCGTCGCGTCGCCATCGAGCGCGGCGGCGATGGCGCCGGGCTTGGTGGCGCAGATGTAGGCCGAACCGCTTCTCGCCGACACGTAGGTAATAGCGGCGTTGAGTTTCGGACGCATGCCGTCGCGACAGGCCGGCCCGTCCACGAATGCGATCGCGTCGTGCAGCGAAAGACGATGTATCGACGATAACGGATCGCTTGGATCGCGCAAGACGCGCGGTACGCCGGTCAGCATCACCAGCGCGCTCGCATCGAGGGCGTCGGCAATCGCGGCAGCAGCTGCGTCGGCATTAACGTTATATGCGTGCGATGCGCCGTTCGAAAGCGCTAGCGGCGCGACGACCGGCAGAAAGCCGGCGTGTAACAACGCGAACAGCAGCGCCGGATCCGTTTCGATCACCGTCCCGACAAAGCCGAGGTCGCTTCCGTCGGACGCTTGCGTTTTTGTTGCGACTAACGTTCCGCCGTCTTGCCCGCTGACACCGGCGACCCGCGATCCCGAGCGCGTGAGCGCGCGCACCAGACGCTTGTTCAAGGTGGCACACAACACGGCTTCGGTCACTTCGAGCGTCTCCGCATCCGTGACGCGCAGCCCGGCGATGCGGCTTGTCTGGACGCCTTGACGCAGCAGCGCACGGTCGATATCCGGTCCGCCGCCGTGCACCAGGACGACCGCTTGTCCCGCGCGCTGGAGACCGGCTAGTTCGTCGATCACCGGATCGAGTGCGTCGGGATCGGCGCCCATCCCGTTTCCGCCGTATTTCACGACGAGTGGCCGATCTCCACTTGCAAGTTTATGCGTCATATGCATAAATATACAAGAGATGACCAGCCTCGCGCTAGCCCCCATCCCCAATAGTGGCCTCCAGGGGCGTAATTTGCTCAACGTCAGCGACCTGCGGCCGGACCAACTGGCCGACGTCCTGCGCCTGGCCGGGTTTCTCAAAGCTCGGCCCTCGAGCGTTCAGCATAGTCCGCTGCGTGGTCGCACCGTTGCGCTGCTGTTTGAGAAGCCGAGCTTGCGCACGCGCGTTTCGTTCGAAGTCGCGGTGAATCAACTGGGTGGCCAGGCGTTGTTCGCGCACGGCGCGGAGTTCGCGATCGGATCGCGCGAGACACCTGAAGACGCAGCGCGCGTGCTCTCGCGCTACGTCGATGCGATCGTGGTTCGTACCCACGCGCACGAACCGCTCGAACGGTTCGCCCGGTCGAGTACGGTGCCGGTTGTCAACGGTTTGTCGGCGGCATCACATCCGTGTCAGGGTCTGGCCGATGCCTTGACGTTACAGGAGCGTTTCGGCGAGATCGCCGGCTTGCGTGTCGCCTACGTGGGCGATGCGGGAAACAACGTTGCGGTTTCGTTCGCGGAAGCGGTGGTGATGATGGGCGGCGCCGTACACTTCGCTGCGCCGCCGTCGCACCGGCCGCCCGAGCAACTGCTGGCCCACCTTGGGAATCTTGGACGGCGAAGCGGCGGAACGGCACGCACGTTCGCGAACGCGGCGCGGGCCGTGCGCGATGCGGACGCGGTGTACACCGATGTGTGGACGTCCATGGGCGAGGAACGGTACCGGGAGCGGAACGAGGCGTTGCTACGCCCGTACGCGGTCACCGAAGAACTGTTGGCTAACGCAGCGCCGCACGCAATCTTTTTGCACTGCTTGCCGGCGCATCGCGGAGAAGAAGTCGCCGCCGCCGTTATCGACGGCGAACGGAGCGCCGTCTTCGATCAAGCCGAGAATCGAATGCACGCACAAAAAGCGCTACTGGTGGCGCTGTTAACCGATCGCAGGGGGTTTCCGGTATGAAGGACCGTCGGCAGAGAGCGATTCTAACGCTGGTGGCGACCCGCCCAATTCACTCGCAAGACGAACTCGTCGCGCTATTACGCAGTCAGGGTTTCGTCGTCACGCAAGCCACCGTGTCGCGCGACGTCAAGGAATTGGGTTTGGCAAAGGTGCCGATCAAATCCGAACGCGGTGAAGATATCTTCAAATACGTCGTTCCGGCGGCAACGGTCAACTACGTGAGCCGTCTGCACCGCGCGGTTTCGGAATTGGTCATCTCGATACAAGAAAGCGTCAATTTGATCGTATTGCACTCGGCGCCCGGCAGCGGCATGATGATCGCGTCGGCGCTGGACGAAGCCGCGTGGCCGGAAGTGATCGGCACCATCGGCGGAGACGACACGGTGCTCGCGATCGTGCGATCGATCGAAGACGTTCCGCACGTCAAGCAGCGGTTTCTCGATCTGAAGAACGCCGACGCCGCATGAGCCGGATCGTTCTCGCGTACTCCGGCGGTCTGGATACATCGGTGTTGTTGAAGCAACTGCTGCTGGATGGGCACGAGGTCGTCGCGATGACGGTCGATCTCGGCGAAAGCGATGCGTTAGCCGGCGCCCAGGCCACCGCCGCGCTCGAGGGCGTACGGCAGAAGGCGCTGGCGCTCGGTGCGTACGACGCGATCGTGATCGACGTCAAGGAGCGGTTCGTCGAGCAGTTCGCCTTCCCGGCGATGCGCGCCAACGCGATGTATCAAAACATCTATCCGCTCTCGGCGGCGCTTTCGCGTCCGTTGATCGCGCAGTTGCTGGTCGAAACGGCGGCGCACTATTCGGCGACGGCGGTCGCGCACGGCTGCACCGGCAAAGGCAACGACCAAGTGCGCATTGAGGTAAGCGCGCGCGCCGTCGACCCATCGATAACCTGTCTGGCACCGTTGCGCGATCGGCCGTTGTCGCGGCCGGACGCCATCGCGTTCGCGCGCGAGCACGGCATTCCGGTCGCTCACACCGTCGCTAAACCGTACTCGATCGACGCGAACGTGTGGGGCCGCTCGATCGAGGCCGGCGTGCTGGAAGATCCGTGGAACGCGCCACCCGAAGATGCGTATGCGTGGACGGCGGCGCCGGCGGAACGACCATCCGTTCCGGATGACGTAACGATCGAGTTCGAGCGTAACGAACCGAGGTGCGACGGACGAGCGGGCTTTGCGCTCGTCGCGTGGCTGAACGCGATTGCCGGTAAACACGGCGTCGGACGGATCGATCTGGTCGAGGATCGCGTGATCGGCATGAAGTCGCGCGAAATCTACGAGTGTCCGGGCGCGACCGTGCTGCTGACCGTCCATCGAGCGCTGGAGCGTTTGGTATTAACACGCGACGAACTACGCTTTAAAGCCGGCTGCGATCAGCGCTATGCGGAATTGATTTACGACGGTCTGTGGATGCATCCGTTGCGTGTCGCGCTGAACGGATTCAACGCGGCCGGCTCGTCTCGCATGTCGGGACGGGTGCGCGTTCGGTTACATCAGGGAGTCGCGACCGTCACGGGAGTTGCGTCGCCGCACGCGCTCTACGATGCGTCGCTCGCCACGTACGGTGAAGGTGACGCGTTCGATCACTCGGCCGCAACCGGATTCATCGCCTTGCACGGCTTGCCGGTGGCGGCCAGCGCACGGCGCGCGAACGGCGCTTTGGCGCCGACCTGACGGTGGCGCAACTGCAATGGGGCGGACGCTTCACGGCACCTCCGGACGAGTCGCTGCTCGCTTTCGGCTCGTCGTTAGAAGAAGATCTGGTGCTCGCGCCGTTCGACGTAACGTGCTCGATGGCGCACGTGCGCGCGTTGCGCGGCGGCGTGATCTCCGACGAACATGCGGCGCGGCTGATCGGTGCGTTAGAGGTGGTTGCCCGCGAGATTGACTCCGGTGCGTTTGCCGCGCGTGCGCGCGCCGCCGGTGCGGAGGACGTGCATGGAGCGATCGACGCACGAGTTCGTGAGTTGGCCGGCGCGGCGGGTGAACTACTGCATGCCGGAAGGAGCCGTAACGATCAGGTTGCGACGACGCTGCTGCTGTATACGCGCGACCGTGCTTCGAGCGCCGGCGCGACGGCCCGCGCGACCGCCGCTTCGATCGTGCAGCGTGCCCGCGAGGAGCGCGATGCCGGGACGATGCTGGCAGGCTGTACGCATCGACAACCCGCCCAACCGGTGTTGCTTGCATTCGTGTTGATCGCATGGGCGGAACAGTTCGTCCGGGCGGCACGCCGCTTTGCGGCCGTTGGGTCGATCGCGGCGGAAGTGTGTCCGCTGGGCAGCGGTGCATTGGCGGGCTCGACGTTACCCCTGGACCGCGCCGGTGCCGCCGCAGCGCTAGGCTTTACAGCGCCGTCGCGCAACGCGCTGGACGCCGTCGGCAATCGCGACGCTGCCCTCGATCTGGCACACTCGTACGTACGAGCGCTGGTCGATGCGTCGCGTATCTGCGAAGAACTCATCGCGTGGAGCGCGCCGGCCTACGGATTCGTGCGCTTGGCCGATCGGGCGTCGACCGGCTCGAGCTTGATGCCGCAGAAGCGTAACCCCGATCCGTTCGAGCTGGTGCGCGCGCGCGCATCGTCGATGGTTGGAGCGTACGCCGGCGCGCTCGCCACGTTGTGCGGGTTGGCGACATCATATCAGCGCGATCTACAAGAAACCAAAGCGGCGGTTATCTCGATCGTCGAGCGTTCGTCGAGCGCGCTCGATGCGTTCGGTAGAGCGTTCGATGCGGTGACGTTCGATCGCCAGCGGATGTCGTCGACGGCAGGGGACGGATATACCATCGCGACCGACGTGGCCGACGCGCTGATCGCGAACGGCGCGACAGCCCGCGTCGCGCACATGCTGGCCGGCGCGGCCGTCGTGCGTGCCGAGTCGTTGGGGCGCGCGTTGGACGAATCGGACGTTGCAGAGGCCGCCGTGCAGCTCGGCGCAAGCGACATCCATGCGCCGCTAACGCCGGAGGCGTCGATCGCCGCAAAGCAAACCGCGGGTTCGACGGGATGGGCGATGGTCGGCGATCAGATCGCGTCGCTGCAGGATGAGTTAACGCATTTATCGGCGGGCGCGTGACCCGCGTTCACGTGTGGGGCGCGAGTGGATACGCGGCGGCCGAAGTCATTCGTATTCTCAGCCGGCATCCGGCGCTCGAACTCGGCGTGCTCGAGAGCCGCACGCATGCGCGCGAAGCGGCGGGCGACCATTTCTCGGCATTGCGTAACAGTTCGTTGCGCTTCGATGCGCCCGGCAGCGTGCTCGAACAGCTTCGCCCCGGCGACATCGTCGTCACGGCCGGCAATTCGGGCGATGCGCGCGCGCTGGTGCCGGCGTTGCTGGAACGCAACGCGCGGGTCATCGACTTGTCATCGGATTATCGTTTCGACTCCTCGGCCGTCTACGGACTTTCGGAATGGAATCGCGCGCGAATCGCGAGCGCGGCGGTCGTTGCGAACCCGGGGTGTTATCCGACGGCAGCAGCCCTCGCATTGTTGCCGTTGGCGTCGGCGGGACGGCCGCACACCGTGGTGATCGACGCGAAGAGCGGCGTGAGCGGCGCCGGCCGGACGCCGCGCGTGGACACGTTGTTCGCCGAAGTAAGCGGCGACGTTCGACCGTACGGTTTAGACGGCCACCGGCATCAACCGGAAATCGAGCGTACGCTGGCCCTCGCGGGCATCGATGCTTCGGTCGTGTTTACGCCGCACGTTGTGCCGATCGTGCGCGGCATGCTGGTCGATGCGTATGCCATCTTCGACGGCACCGTCGATCGCGAGCTCGTGCGGGACACGTACGTGCGCGCCTACAGCGGCAGCGCGTTCGTAAGGTTCGTTTCGGGCGGGCGCGTACCGAGCGTTCCATCGGTCGTCGGCACGAACGAGGCGGAACTGCACGTCGATGTTTGCGAGAACGTCGTGCGGGCGGTTTGCGCCATCGACAATCTCGGTAAGGGCGCGGCCGGACAAGCCGTGCAAAATCTCAACATTATGCTCGGCTTTTCGGAGGCAACCGGTCTTGACGCTCGCACCGTACTCTGTTGACGAATCCCTGCGGCTGATCGCGCAGCGCGGAGGGCTGGGCGCCGTTCCGGGCGTGTTGCTGGCGGGCGTGCACGCCGGCATCAAGCCGCGCAAGCGCGATCTCGCGCTGATCGCATTCGAGCAGCCGCAAGCGTGCGCGTCGGTGATCACGACCAACGATGAAAAGGCGGCTCCGGTGTTGCTGAGTAGGGCGCATCTCGAGGCGTGCGTACCGATGCGAGCGTTGGCGTGCAACTCGGGCTGCGCGAACGCCTGCACCGGCGACGCGGGCATGGCCGACGCGGCCGTGACGGCCGGTCGCGTCGCGCGCTTACTCGACGTGCGCCCATCGCAAGTGATCGTCGCATCGACCGGGGTGATCGGGGTGCCGCTGCCGATGGAGGTCTTGCTCGAGGGGCTCGATCGGGCCGCGCAGCAGTTGGAGGGCGGCGGCAAGGCCGCCAACGATGCTGCCGAAGCGATCATGACCACCGATCGGGTACCGAAGCTTTCGGCCTACACGTTCTATCACGAGGAGCGCCGGTACGCGATCGGCGGGATCGCCAAAGGCTCCGGGATGATCGCTCCCAATATGGCGACGATGCTCGCGTTTATCGCGAGCGACTTCCCGCTGGATCGGGGCGCACTTCAGGCGGCGTTGTCGGAGAGCGTCGACGAGAGCTTCAACATGATTTCGGTCGACGGCGACATGTCGACCAACGATGCGGTGTATGCGTTCGCGCCGGACGGCGGCAACGCCGCGCCGCACGTCGTGCGTGAAGCGTTACGGCGCGTGTGCCTCGACTTGGCGCAAGCCATGGTCGCGGATGGCGAGGGTGCCACGAAGAAGCTCGAGATGCGCGTGACGGGCGCCATCGACGGCGCGCAGGCACGCTCGATCGCGCGCGCGGTTGTCAACAGCAATCTCGTGAAGACGGCGCTGTACGGTGAAGATCCAAACTGGGGACGAATTATCTCGTCGGCCGGATCTGCGCGGGCCGGATTGGTTCCGGGCAGTTGGTCGCTGTCGCTGAACGGGCGCGCGTGGGTGACGGCCGGCGCGGCCGAAGCGCTGTCGGAAGAGCACGCCCGGCGCGAGCTGGAACTCGCCAACATTTATATCGAACTGCAGCTCGGCCTCGGCTCTGCGAGCGCGACGGCATGGGGTTGCGATCTCTCGCGCGACTACGTGCGGATTAATGCGAGCTACCGCACGTGACGGCCGCCACCCAGCCGGCGGCGTTGCTGCTGACTTACAATCGCGCGCCGGTGACGTTCGTTGCGGGCGAAGGCTGTGAGTTGATCGACGATACCGGACGCCGGTATCTCGATCTCTTGGCGGGTATCGCGGTGTGCGCGCTGGGTCACGCGCATCCGGCGATCGCGGACGCGGTTTCGGAGCAAGCGCGGCGGCTGGTGCATGCCAGCAACCTGTACCACCACGAGCCGGCCGGCACGCTAGCACGCGAGTTGGTGCGGCGATCGGGCCTATCGGGCGCGTTCTTTTGCAACTCGGGGACCGAGGCCAACGAAGCGGCCATCAAACTCGCGCGCAAGCGCGCCTTCCGCAACGGCGAACCGAAGCGGCGCACCATCCTAGCCTGTACGGGATCCTTCCACGGACGCACGATGGGCGCGCTGGCGGCAACCGCCAACGCGGCGTACCGCGAAGGGTTCGACCCGTTGCCGGGTGGTTTTGCGTTTACGCCGTTTAACGACGTCGACGCGCTAGATAGCGCGATCGACGCTTCGGTCGCAGCATTCATCGTCGAGCCGGTGCAAGGCGAGAGCGGCGTGCACGTCGCGAACCGTACATTCTTAGAACGCGCACGCCACCTGTGTGACGAACGCGGCGCGTTATTGATATTCGACGAAGTGCAATGCGGCATGGGACGGATCGGACCGACGTTTGCGTTTCAACATTTCGGCGTCGTGCCCGACGTCGTGACGATGGCAAAAGCTCTGGCCAATGGGCTCCCAATCGGCGCGGTTTTGGCGAGCGGTCGTGCGGCCGCGGGATTCGCTCCGGGCGACCACGGTTCGACGTTCGGCGGCTCGCCGATTCCGTGCGCAGCGGCGTTGGCCCATCTGCGCGTACGCGACGAACTCGCGCTCGAGAACGCCGTTACCCAGCGGTCGCATCAGCTGCGCGCCGGACTCGAAGCTATCGCGCTGCGTAACGCTCGCTTGCTGGGCGAAGTTCGCGGAGTTGGTTTACTGCTTGGAGTCGACGTCCGAGGACCGTTTGTAGCGAGCGATGTCGTGACGCGAGCGCGCGAACTTGGATTGCTGATCGGCACCGCCGGCGGCAACACGATCCGCGTCGCACCGCCGCTAATCGTATCGAGCGCAAACGTCGAGCGTGGATTATCAATACTCGAAGACGCCGTCGCTTCACTGACGTAGGTTGCTTAATTCGTAGAAGGGAGGTGCCGCAACAGCGAGCGACTAAGCGCAACGAGACTTTGCCCGGAGGAACGTTCACTCGTATGTTGCGTTTGCGACCATTCGTTATTGCCGGCACGATCGCCGCGCTGAGCGCCTGCTCTCAGCCGGGCAGCGGAGAGTCTTCGTTCGCACCTTCCGGTCCCCAGTCGATGAATGCGACGAGCGGCCAGTATATCAAACACGTCGTTATCATCGTTCAAGAGAACCGGACGTTCGACAATTTATTCGCAACGTACCCGGGAGCCGATGGCGCGACGTCGGGATACTACTTGAAGCCGGTTGGTAAGAAATACGTCAAGACGCCGATCAACCTCGTGATGCGCGATTTAGCGGGCGAGGAAGATTTGAATCATAATTCGGTGGCGTACAATCTCGCGTGCGACGGTAACGACAAATATCCGAAAACCTCGTGCGATATGGACGGCTTTAACTTCATCGGCGTTGACGGTAACAACCCATCCCACAATTACGCCTACATGTACGTCAACCCGGCTGACATTCAACCGTACTGGACGATGGCCAAGCAATATGGCCTGAGCGATCATCTGTTCACGACGCAAGGCAGCGGCAGTTTCACCGCCCATCTCGATCTGGTCGCCGGTGGGAGCCAGATTAAGAGCTCGTCGACGCTGATCGACTATCCGTCCAATTTTACGGATTGGGGTTGCGGGGCTCCGGCCGGCACGTACACGTCGCTCCTAACGACGGCCGGTAAATACGAGCCGAAGAAGGGTCCGTTTCCATGCCTGACGTTCCCGACGAAAACTATGCGCGATTTGCTCGATACGGCCGGTATCTCGTGGAAGTACTATACGCCCACGTACGCGCCGGGTAGCGCCGGAGCGCTATGGAACGCGTTTGCCGCAATCAAAAACGTGTATAGCGACCCGAACGAGTGGGGCTCCAACGTTTCGTGGCCGGAGACGAATATCTTTAACGACATCACGAATAACACGTTGCCGGCGGTTTCGTGGATCGTTCCCGAGACGTACGCTTCGGATCACCCCTGGGGTAAGGGCAAGGCAGACACCGGCCCGTCGTGGGTTGCATCGGTCGTGAACGCGATCGGTCAAAGCAACGATTGGAACTCGACTGCCGTGATCGTCACGTGGGACGATTTCGGCGGGTTCTTCGATCACGAGCCGCCGCCGCTGTTCGACAATATGGGCGGTCTCGGTTTCCGCGTTCCGATGCTGGTCATCTCGCCGTACGTTCCGAAGGGCGAGGTCACGCACACGCAATACGAGTTCGGCAGCATCCTCAAATTCGTGGAGCAGAACTTCGGCTTACCGTCAATGAATACCACCGATGCGCGTTCGACATCGATGGTCGACATGTTCAACTTCACGCAAAAGCCGCGCAAATTTACGACGATCCAGTCGGACCTCAAGAAAGACTACTTTATCGAGCATAGCCATCACATAGACAACCAGCCGATGGACGACGAGTAACTTCGCAGCGCTACGGTACGATCGTGAATTGTGCGTTGCCGAGGCCGTCTTTGAGCGTGACCTGGGCCTTATAACTCTTCCCGCCGGCGACGATGCTGCAGTAGAAGATTGCCGGTGGTGTCGCCACGAGCGCAGTCCGGTCGCAACGAACCGACGCATCGGGAGTCCGGCCGTTAGCACGCAGGCTAGAATCGATCGATTCGCGCGCGGTCCTCTCGAGCTTATCCCAATCGAGGATCGCGTCGAGTGGGATGCTGGAGACTCCGCGAACCGGATCGATATGTACGTCGAGCCTTATCGAGGATCCGTGAAACCGGTACCTGCAGATCGCGTGCTTTGAGCCGCTGAGGTCGACCGTTGGCGGGCATTGCACGCTGATGCTCCCGGCTTGATGCCGGGCTGCTAAGGCCGCTTCATTGGCCTGTTGCTGCCACAGCGCGAGCGTGGGACCATCGACGATCGTTCGTTTGCCGGCAGCGTGCGCGTCGATTGCGGACCTCATCCACGCGGGAGCGAGCGATCCGGCCGGTTTTTGCATGTAGATTACGCCGTTCGCGTAGACGGTCAGGCTGAGCGGCTTGCGGCCAAAGGAACCGTCGGCGTAACACGATACGGTAGCGCCGACGTCAAGATTGCGAAAGCGTGGACCAGGACAACGCACATCGCTCGCTGTTACATCGCATTGTTCGAGCAACTCCGTCTTTTCGAGGCTCGCGACCCCTAGAAAATCGAAAAATGATGACTGCACCAAGGCCAGATGCGAGGCGTCATTCGAGATAACGCCGACGGAGACCGGAACGCCGTCGACGGTTATGGTGCAGTATACTTTTTGCGCTGCGCGCCGGTCGAGCCCACGCGGGCATCGAGCATCGCCGATCGTCAAGTGCTGGTCGTACGAGCGCAATGGCGGTACGAACTGTTGATCGACGAAGTGCTCGAGAATGTGCGGCGCAACAGTTTCGCTCGCCGATGTCGGCGCGGCGGTTGCAAGCACGCCTACGAGCGTTACGAGGGCTGCGATGGCGTGCATTGCACCGGGTGTGTACTCAACCATTCGTCGGCGAGCGTAAAGGCGTTGCGCATGAGGTCTGGGGGCATCCGCGCGCCTTCGGCGTACACGCCGGCCCCGAACATTCGTGACTTGCGATATTGCGGTTGCGCGCTGCACAGCGGTGGTGCGGAATGCTCGTAATCGAAGAGGCCGTAGTCGCCGACGGCTTGCCACGTCGCGAGGATACTCGACAGGCGCCAAAGATGGCCGGCATAGATGCGCAGCGCGCTCGGTACCGTCACGGCATGTGCGAAGTCAAGGGGCAGGCGATGTTCGCCGCTCGCGTCTCGCACGATGACGGCAACCGTTACGATGGTGTTCACGGCAGCGGCGTTGACGCGCGCATTTGCGAGTTGAAATGCAGGGTCGGGTTTCGTGGTTAAGGGGATAGATTCCGATGGCCGGAGCAGCGCTGGAACCGACCGCAGAATCGGGCCGTTTGCGCCGGCTCGCACGAGCGGCAATCCGATGAACGCCGTCGGCCCGAGCAAAAAGCCGCCGCCTTTTGAGGCTTCGGCGGTGGCGTCAGTAGCGACTTTCGTTAGTTGCGCGGGCGCGTCGTTGGGAGCCATCGATTTGGTGAACGTGAGGATGTGTTTATCCGGAGCGTCCGTGTGTGTGACGCTCCATCCGTCAGCTTTCGCGGAAGTGAGGCCGAACGCGGCCGGAGCGCCGAGATCCGGCGCGTGCGAGTACGCCTCGTCGTCGAACGTTTCTTGATAGGTGATCGTTTCGCGATTCGGTGACGTCGCGTCGATCGTTTGGGTGACATCCAGGTTGCAGCCGCTCGTGACGAGCGCTACTAAGATGCAGAAAAAGCGCGAGGCGGAAGGGCCCACACGGGTCGCTACGCCGCTTGACTGGCTCTTTCCGCCCTGGGGCGCAAGGCGGGTGATGGCAGGCCGAGCAGAAGAAGGGCGACATGGAAAAAGTTACGGGAATTGGCGGCCTGTTTTTTCGCGCGCGCGATCCGGAATCGTTGACGAAATGGTACGAGCAACATCTTGGGATCTCACCCGCGCCGACGAATGAGGGCGAAACGGTTTGGGAGCAAGAGGCGGGCCAGACGGTGTTCAGTCCATTTCCCGACTCGAGCGATTATTTTGGCGACGCGAGCAAAGTGTGGATGATCAACTTTCGCGTGCGCGACATGGAAAAGATGGTCGAACAGTTGCGCGCCTCGGGAATTCCCGTGGACTTCGATGGACAGGTTCATTCCATCGGGGCATTCGCACGGCTCCACGATCCCGAAGGAAATCCGATCGAGCTCTGGCAGCCGCCGAAGGCGTAGGGGTTACGTCGGCTATTCCCGATCCTCGATGTCGGGACCGGAGGTCGTATCGCTACTGGGATTAAACGGCGGCGCTTGAATCGGCACGAACTGGCGCGGCGGTTTCTTGAAGTTAAAAGCATCGGCGAGGTCGTCGGATCGCTTGTCGGTCGTGTCGAGCGAACCGAGATCGAATGCGGTTTCTGCAAACCGGAGGATGCTTCCGAACTCGTGCCGTCGATGCGAAACGAAGCCGGCCTTGGCATACGGCGAAACGATAACTAATGGGACGCGAAATCCTAGTTCGAAATGGTTGTACATTTTCGGCGGGACGTGATCGTACCAGCCTCCCCAGTCATCCCACGTAATGAAGACCGCCGTCGAGTTCCAATATTGACTTTCCCCGACCGCATTCACGACTGCCGCGACCCATGACGGCCCTTTCGCGCTTCGACTACCCGGATGGTCCGAGTACGCGTCGGACGCGGGCATGACCCACGACACTGCTGGTAACTGTCCCGCCGAGATGTCGGCCAATATCGTTTGCGACGGAGAAACGACATTCGCATAATCTGGACCGTAGCGGACGTGCTGGATTGCATCGAATGCGTGCCAAAGCCCGGTACCGTATAGATGCTGATAGTAGCGCCAGGTTAGATGCGCAGAATCCAATAGATCGGACAACGCCGGGCGATCGAAGCATGGAAAGACGCCCGCTCCGGAGTCTCCGTTGCCCCGGCTTAACGTCGCGACTAGCGAGTAATCGGGGGCGTCACAACCGGCCGGAGCCGTTTTCGTCGGTTGGCGTTCGTCGTACGGATTATCCGCAGCGCTGTACGTCGTCGCCGGTAGAGCCGATGACGTTCCGCTGACCAAATATTGGTGCGCCGGAAAACTGCCGGCTTGCTGCGTCTGAAACATGTTATCTGCGAACGTATATTGGCTCGCCATATCGAGGTACGGTTGCACCTCGGAAGCCGGGGCGTAGCTGAACGGTCGGAGATGAAACTTCTCCGGAAGGTTTCGATCGAAACCGTCCATCTTTCCATCGTCGTAATCGGTCAGGAATGATGCGCGGTTATGACCGAGGTCGAACGACGCAGCCAATGAGACCGGTTTTAGCGTAACGGTTTCACCTTCCGAATCCAATCCGGTCTTCGAAATGTTGGCGCCCGGCAGACCCTGGAAAAGATTGTCCGGCGTTCGATTCTCTTGGACAATGATGATGACGTGTTGAATCGGCGAGACTGCGTGGCCTAGGCCGTGCGCGACCTCTTCGGCCGCATTCGACGCGCCGCCCACAAAAGAACCGCCGCTGCAAGCACTCAGCGTCCAAAGGACTGCGGCAAGCAGCGGCGTTCGCTTCATAACCCTCGCAATGTTGTTTAGCGCGAGCTAGGAGCCTTTCAAGAGGAGCGAGCTATCGAGAGGCCATTTTACGAGCAGCCGCTCGTGGATCCGCACGAGTCACATTTCTCGCACGCCCCGTTGCGTACCATCGTGAGCTGTCCGCATTCGGAGCAGGCGTTACCGGTGTAGCCTTTGGCCTTCGACGCGTTGACGGCTTCGGTGCGCGACAGCGTTACGGTGGCCGTCGCGACGGAAGCCTGCACGCCGCCTGTAGCCGTCAGGGAAACAACGGTTGAGACGGCGTGCGCGCCTGCCATTCCGGCATCCGACGGGGTAGATTGTCCTGGCCGGAAGTGCGAGCTGACGGGATGCAGCTTCTCGTCGACTCCTACCGGCCGGACGTTCGTACCGCCGTCCTCCTCAGACAGATACTCGTCGTGGGGTTCGGGACCCATCGCATCGACGTGCATCGAAGGTTGTACGTGCGCGAGATCGTAGCGGCCGAGATAACTCACGGCCAACTCGCGGAAGATGTAGTCGAGTAACGAGGTCGCCATCTTGATGTGGTCGTGACCCGTCACCGGACCGTTGGGCTCGAAACGCGTGAAGGTAAAGGCTTCGACGAACTCCTCGAGCGGAACGCCGTGCTGTAAGCCCAGCGAAATCGCAATCGCGAAGTTGTTCATCAACGATCGGAAGGCGGCGCCTTCCTTATGCATGTCGATGAAGATCTCGCCGAGCTGTCCGCCTTCGTACTCGCCGGTCCGCAGGTAGACTTTGTGTCCGCCGATGATCGCCTTCTGCGTGTAGCCGCTGCGGCGCTCCGGCATGCGCCGGCGCTTGGCGATGTAACGATACACGATCTTCTCGGCGATTTGCATCGGCGTGGCGAAATCGGTGTTGGCAACAGCCGGCGACGCTTCGTCGTCGTTTCCGCCGAGGTCGTAGCTACCAGCTAGCGGTTGCGATAGCTTCGATCCGTCGCGGTAGAGTGCCACCGCTTTGATCATTCGCTCCCACGAATAGCGATAGGCTTCCTTGACGTCGGCGATCGTCGCACTCTGCGGAAGGTTTATCGTTTTTGAAATTGCGCCGCTGACGAAGGGTTGAGCCGCTGCCATCATGTCGACGTGTGCCAGCGGTCGGATGTACCGCTCACCGTAGCGTCCACACGGTGTCGCACAGTCGAACACCGCGAGATGCTCGTCCTTGAGGTACGGCGCGCCTTCGACGGTCATGCGGCCGCAAATATGCGCCGATGATTCTTCGATCTGCTGGTTCGTGAAGCCCAATCCGTCACGAAGAAGGGAGAAGCTCCAGTCATTCAGCTTGTCGGCCGGAATACCGAGGTTTTGTGTGCAGAACTCTTCTCCGAGAACGAACTTGTTAAAAACAAACGGCAACTCGAACGCACCGAGTAACGACGCTTCAATCTTGGCGAGCGCGGCATCGTCGAAGCCTTTGGCTTTCAGGGTCGCACGATTAATGTGCGGCGCGCCTTCGAGCGTTCCGGTTCCCTTGGCATACGTCTCGATCGCGTCGATGTGTTCGTCGGAGTATCCCAGCTTGCGCAGCGCAGCCTCGACCGACTGGTTGACGATCTTGAAGTAACCACCACCGGCGAGTTTCTTGAACTTCACGAGCGCGAAGTCGGGCTCGATACCGGTAGTATCGCAATCCATAACCAGGCCGATCGTGTTGTGCGAGATGAAGCCGTTGGCAACGTACGTCACGTTAGCCGGTACGGACAAATCGTAGGTGAGTTGCTCGCCGCCGTCTTCGTTTGCGGAAACGCTGTCGTAATAGAACTCGAGCGACGACGCCAGGCGAGATTGCCAGTTGGCGTCGAGTGCCCTTTGAACGAGCTGCCGAGAAAGCGCGCCGGGATTGCGCGAATGAGCGTTGTGGAGATCGGTTTTGGCGATCGCGCCTGCAGAAACGAGCTCGCGGCATGCGATCTCGCCCACGTACACATTGTCGTGACGGCGGGCTTGCCAACCGTCGCGTGCGCCCACTGCATTCGCTTTACGCGCACCGATGAAACCGACCGCTTCGACAAACCGGCGGCCGTATGAGAGGTTGAGTAGCCGCGAGCAGTACAGGTTCGATTGCCCCCAGCCCGAGATATCGATTTTAGTCGTCGTGGGAAGGCCGAGCATGAGCATCAGCGTCTTGACTTCTTCCGAGAAATCAGCCGATGCCGACGACCAAGTGGGAACTTCGTTCGTGACGGTTCCGTCGGCTTCGTACAGCCCACGAAGGAACGCACCGTAGATCGCCGGGTCGTTCGTCGCTAACAGCGCATCCGGGATGCGCGGAATGTAGCCCTTTCCACGATGGCCCACCGACGGGGGCAGCTTTCTAAAGCCGCACGCTTCCCACCAGAGGACGAGCGGTACCGAGTTAATCGCGACTTCGACGTAGCCGGTCTTCTGCGTGCGAGTTGCGTCGAGGTTGAAGAGTGTCCTAGCGAGGTCGCACAGGCGGTTCGCAACGTCTTCGTCGGGTTGTGCAACGCAGAAACGTAGACCCTTGCTATGGAACGAACCGTCGCCCATGAAGTATCCAACGAGTTCGGCCAGATCGGGCGTCATCATTCGCGGGACGACGGTCGTGTAGTCGCCTGTCCAGTACGCTTCGCCAAGTGCGGGCAGCGTAACGGAACGGAGTTGTCCCACGAACTTACCCATCGACAGCGCTACGCGATCGTGCGGAGCGACGTCAGCCATGCGCTTCCAGACCAGGTCCCCCGATTCGGGATCGACGACTTTGATGCGGTGCGTCGGCGTACCCTGAATCACATAACCGCTCTTCGTCGTGATCCGACGCGTCGGTTCGATGCCATTGATGAAGAACTTGGTCGCGTGTTGCTCGCCGTCGTCGGTGAGCACGCGGAAGTCGACATCCTGCCATTGGTTGCCGTCCGGGTTGCCCAAACGGTTTAAGCGCGCGAGTCCACGGTCGGTCGCAACCAGCGTATTGCCCGTTAAACATCCAGTCGGCGCGATCACAACGGTTTGTGCATTTCGGTAGCCTGCAACTTCACCGATTGACAACGCATCGTCCCACATACGCCGAGCGAGCGCCCACGTTTCTTGCGTGAACAACGTCGGCGCGTGCGTTACCGGTTTGGCACCAAGCGCTTCGTATTCGGCATTGGGCGCGTTGTACGCAGCGCGGCGATGATTGCGGATAACCCGAAGCATCGAGTCGCGATTCGCTTCGAACCGAGCGAACGGCCCAAGCTGCTGCGCCATCTCAGCCGATGCGCGATATGCGGCGCCCGTCATAAGCGCGGAAATAGCAGCGCACCAACCGTAGCCTTCCTCGGAATCATACGGCAGACCCATACGCATTAATAAGGTGCCCATATTTGCGTAGCCGAGGCCAAGCGTGCGATAGCCGTGATTCTTTTCAGCAATCTGCTGCGACGGCATCTGCCCCATCGTCACGGAGATCTCAAGAGTGGTCGTCCAAATACGTGATGCTGCTGCGAAGCGTTTAGCATCAAAGTTTCCATCATCGTTGAGAAATTTAACGAGATTTAGGCTACTCAGGTTGCAAGCTGTATCATCTATAAATACATACTCGGAGCAATTATGGACTTTTAATCCATTCGCGACAAAGTGATTTGTATCCTGCTCTGTAAGATCGAAAACATCGCGATCACCAATGAGTTCGAGCGACGTAAACTCATCGGAGAATGCGTCGGCGTAGCACGCCACTGTCGCGTTAAGTTCGCGAAGTGCCTGAACCTTCGGCGATCCGATGTCGAATCCAATTTCTTGCTCGAACCGAAGACGAGAGGACCGCGAAATTCGCAACGAGTGCATCTGGGCAACATTATATGTGGCCACGCCGCCCATTCCGTCGGGGCATTGGCTGGTTAGCTCCACGCGACGATTTTGGTACAGCTTCGCCTTGATGCCAAAGGACAGAAGAAGATGCTGCGTCTGTTTGAGAAGGTCGAGCGAACACGAATCGAGCGATACGTACTGCGACTTCGAACCGTAGTTTGCGACCGTTCCATCGGCGGTAAATAGACCTCGAAGAATGTGCGCGGTGCTAACGCGATCGAGCTCGAAGATCGCTTCGGTAAAGCGTTTCTCGGCGCTTCCTTGATCAAGCACCACATATCGAGAGAAGGTCTCGATAACGGAGCGATTCCCAACAGAGATACGAGCGCAAGACGCACTCGGCGGGTGTGTGACGGACGTGACACGTCTACCTCGCCCATCTAGTGCGGTCGACTTTGAATCGTTGATTCCATCGGCAATCGATTCTAAAACGGGCGCTTCGTGGTGAGCCATGGTCAGGATGAGTCCGGGGCGAGGACCGTTCGTTACGCAGCCGTCTCCAACTGCGACACCGATACCGAGCGCAATCCGCTCATCGAGCGTACGCGAACCAAAGCCGGAGCCGCCTAGTCCGATGCGATCGCCGGCGCGAAGTTCGCTTGCCGGAACGTCGCCGCGATTTTCGGTCCAGATGCGGTGATCCGCAGTCACATTCAGCTCGTAGCCGGCTTTCGTGCGAAGGCGATATGCCGGCTTGGTGCCCGTCTTGAAAATGCGCGAAACAAAGTGCGGCTGGCCGTCGCCGCCCATGACGAACGCAGCTTTACCAACCATGTCAGCGATGCGTTTCGGGCCGTCGGCAGTCGCAACGAGCGTCTCGCCCGTGACGCACGGGTTCGTTGCATTAATGCGGTCGTCGTTGGCGCATGTGTGCCAGTCTTGAATTGTGTCGTCAAATTGCAGACCGGGATCGGCGCACTGCCAGGCAGCGAGCGCGATCTGCTCCCACAGGTCGCTGGCTTTGAGGCGCTTGATCGTGTCACCGGTCGTGCGCGCAGTGAGATTCCAATCTTCATCCGCGTCGAGTTTGCGGAAGAACTCGTTCGTCAACCGCACCGAATTGTTCGAATTTTGGCCGGAAACCGTGATGTATGCCTCGGAATCCCAGGCCGTGTCGTATTGCTCGATTTCGACGCGTGTATAACCCTGTTTCGCATAGTCGAGCGCGTTCTGCGTCGCGCCGCTCGGGACGCCTAATGCGATCGCTTCGCGGATCGTGCGGCGCAGATTCGAATTGAGCGCGGGATCCATTCGCGCATGTTCGGGAACGCGCGTGTCGTGGGCGGCCGAAACGATTGCGTTGATCTGCTGTTCGAAAATGCGCGATCCGAGAACGAGATCGGCAACCTTGCGCTCCTCGCGAACTTTCCAATTGACGAAGTCTTCGATGTCGGGGTGATCGGCGTCGAGCACGACCATCTTGGCCGCGCGGCGCGTGGTACCGCCCGATTTGATCGCACCGGCCGCGCGGTCGAAAATCTTCAAAAACGACATCAAGCCGGAGCTAGTGCCGCCGCCGGTCAGTTTTTCGCCGGAGCCGCGAAGTCGGGAAAAGTTGGCGCCCGATCCGGAGCCGCCCTTAAAAATGCGTGCTTCGCGAAGAACGCCATCGAAGATGCCGCCTTCGTTAACGAGGTCGTCCTCGATCGACAAAATGTAACACGCCGATACTTGCGGGTGCTCGTAGGTGCTTGTGGAGCGTTTCGTGTTGCCGCTGGCCGGGTCGACGTAAAAATGACCCTGCGACGGGCCGGCGATCCCGTACGCCCAGTGCAAGCCCGTGTTAAACCACTGCGGAGAGTTCGGAGCGCCCACCTGGCGCGCCAACATGGCGCGCATCTCGTCGAAATAGACTTTCGCGTCGGTCTCGGAGTCGAAATAGCCGTTCTTCCAGCCCCAGTAGGTCCAGCAACCGGCTAGTCGCTCGAACACCTGCCGAGCATCACGTTCGGGGCCGAACTGATCGTTGCGCGAGACTTCGCTTAAAGCGGCCTCATCGGGGATGGAACGCCACAGCCACTCGGGCACGCCCTCCTCGGCCACCCGGGAGGTGGCACTCGGCACGCCGGCCTTCCGAAAGTACTTCTGGGCCAGCACATCGACGGCGACCTGGCTCCAAACGGAGGGGACCATGACGTCCTTGGCTTCGAAAATCACCGAGCCATCGGGATTGACGATCCGCGAGGTCCGGGGACTGAAATCGACGCCGGCATATGCGTTGTCGACGGAGGAATACGTGCGCTCAAACTTCATGGTCGGTCGCTCCTTGGAGTATCTATTGTGCCACGTTTGGCCGGGAACCACAAGATATTGGGGTAAAGTCAATATTCCTTGTGGGGAGAGCTGCGAACAACCTCGACGGCCGGCGGATAAGCTGCGGATAGTCGTCTCCGAGCAGAGCAACATGTGGACAGACCCGAGGATACCGGGGATAACCGGTGCAAGGGGGACCTAGATGATCGGACCCGACCGCTTCGCTCCGCGCCTGCACGACGTCGCGCATGAGGATCTCGAAGCCGCCGGCATTCGGGGGCTCATCGTGGACCTCGACAACACCCTGCTGGGCTATCGAGAGACGGAATTGGCCCAGGAGCACATCGCCTGGGTCGAGCGGGCGCACGACCGCGGCTTCCAGATCATCATGCTGTCGAACAACTTCAGCGAGCGGGTCACCAGTATCGCCGCCCAGCTGAACGTCCGGTGCATCCCCAATGCCCTCAAGCCGTTGCCGTTCGGCTTCATGCGGGCGATGCGAGGGCTGAATCTGCATCGTAGTCAGATCGCCGTCGTGGGCGACCAGTTGTTCACCGATGTCCTCGGGGCCAAGTTTTGCGGTCTGTACACCATTTTGACCGAGCCGATCGAAGCGAAAGATCTGCCGCTGACGTCGTTCTTCCGATTTTTCGAACGGATTATGTTGCGCAACATGCGACCGTGAAACTCGCACTAATCGGCGATCCGGTCGCCCATAGCGCAAGCCCGCTGTTGCAGGGCGAGTTTCTCGAGCGAGCCGAAATCGAAGGCAGCTATTCGGCGTTGCGGGTTCAAAAAGGCGAGGGTGCGGCTGCGATCCGCCGCCTGGCGGCTGAGGGTTACGTAGGCTGCAACGTTACGTTCCCTCTTAAAGAAGAAGCGCTGTCGGCATGCGACCAGCTTACTGAGGAAGCCCGGCGCGCCCGCGCAGTTAACACGATCGCGTTTGGGCGGCGAATCGTTGGCACGAACACCGATGGAATTGGAGCGCGAGTCGCCTTCGAGGCCGCGGTCGATCAGCCGCTGGCGCTGAAACGCGTCGGTATATTGGGATACGGCGCGACCGCGCGCGCGATCTTAGTCGAACTACACGATAACGATGTCTACACGTTTGTTTGGGGTCGCGACCCACAGCGGGTAGCGGCGGTGTGCGCCGACTACGAAGCTGCGCCGTGGCCGCGCGATGAGTCGCCCGAGTTCGTGATTAGCACGCTTCCGCCGGAGGCGCAAATTCCCGACCGGCTAGCCGAACAGCTACGTTCGTCGGATTCGATTCTCGATGTAAACTACGGCGAGCGTGCCACGATGGGTGCGCGCCTCAACCGCGAAGTGTTCGACGGCAGAGCGATGTTGCGCGCGCAAGCGCACGCGAGTTTCGATTTCTGGCTAACGTCGATGCGAGGAGCTGTCGAATAGGCGCCCGCGCATCTTGGAGTTGAACATGTATCAAGGGCTCGTCTTCATCCACGTCTTGTGCGCCGTCATTGCGGTCGGCGCGAACTGCACGTATCCCGTTTGGCTGGCGCGCGGAAAAATGCAGCGCGATCAGTTATTGTTCGTGTTGCGCGGCATAAAACTGATCGACGGACGGGTAGCAAATCCCGCATATGGTCTGCTGCTGATCACCGGCATCGCGCAGGTGCTGATCTCCGGTCGAACGTTTCATCAAACGTGGCTGGAATGGGCGATTCTGCTGTGGGTCGTGTTGGCCGCGCTCGCCTACGGAATGTATTCACCGGGCCTACGTAAGCAAATCAAAATGCTCGAGACCGGCACCCCGGACGATCCGGCATACGTCGCACTGGATAAGCGGCAAAATATCGTTGGGGGAGTGTTGTTCCTGATCGCGCTCGTCATCCTGGCGCTGATGGTCTTCCGGCCCGGCGGCGCATAGGGCTTCGGAGAGGGGGAGATTCGAACTCCCGATACCTTGCGGTATGCTCGCTTTCCAAGCGAGTGCATTCGACCACTCTGCCACCTCTCCGCGACCGGCGGGCCGTTTTCGAGGGGCCGTCCGCGCTTCCTCGCGGGTCCCGGATAGGAAGGCCAGGGGACGGGCCTACGGCGCCGTTTGCTAGAAAAGGAGCGACGTGAGCAAAGATACTTCTTCCAAAACCGATAAGCCGTTTTTGACCGACGTTCAGGAGCTGCGCCGTCGCGCGCGCGAAAACATCGACAAGGGCGCGATTACCGAAGGTTACGCGCTCGATGTCGACACGGTCTGCGAAATCCTCAACCAAGCCCTCGCAACCGAAATCATCTGCGTCCTACGGTATAAACGTCATTATTTCATGGCCACCGGTTTGAATAAGGATGCGGTTGCGGCCGAATTCCTCGAGCATGCCAACGACGAGCAGGGGCATGCCGACAGTATTGCCGAGCGCATTACGCAGCTCGGTGGTTCGCCGAACCTCAATCCCGAGGGAATGGCGTCGCGTAGCCACTCGGAGTACAAAGAAGGCTCGTCGCTGCGGGACATGATCAAAGAAGATTTGATCGCAGAACGCATCGCGATCGAGTCGTACACCGAGATCATCCGCTATCTCGGCGACAAGGACGTTACGTCGCGTCGCTTGATGGAACAAATCTTGGCGGTGGAAGAAGAGCACGCCAACGACATGCACGACCTGCTGGAAAAAGTTAGCTAACCGATCGAACTGACGTTGGTCCGCCACGGGGCCACCGAATGGAACGCCTCCGGGCGTTACCAAGGGCAGAGCGACGTGGAACTCTCCGAGCTCGGCCGCCGGCAAGCGCGCGCAATCGCCGATCGCCTGCGGTCCGATCTTTTCGATCGCATCTATGCGAGCGATTTACAACGCGCGCGCGAGACCGCCGAAACAATCGCATTACCTCGCAGGTTGCAAGTTACCACGGACGCTCGTCTTCGCGAGTTTCACTTCGGCGATTGGGAAGGCCTAACGTGGCCGGAAATCACGGCGTTGCATCCCGACCTGAACTCAAGATCCGATATCGTTGCGGCCTACGCTCCGCCCGGCGGCGAAACACTCGCCGATGTGATCGCGCGCTGGAGCTCTTTTCAACGAGATGTGTTGAGCGAGCGCTCCGGCCGCGTGCTCGTCGTAACACACGCGGGAATGCTGCACGCTGCGATGCGCGCGATGGCACCTCACGGTTCCGAAGCGGTAACCGCCGGGCGTTTTCGATTTGCGCCGACTTCTCTAACGCGCGTCGTGTTCGATGCGGACGGCTCGGGCCGGGTGACATCTCTGAGCAACGCAAGCCATCTCGATTCGGATTCTTCGCATTGGCACGAGGCGAGCCGACAAGCGACGCGACTGTAGCCTTTCTGGATATCGAGCAAACGAGGGGCTGCGCCCCAGGTGCGGTGCGCAGCCGTAGGAGAATGGCTTTACCGGACTACTTCGCGCGGCTCAATGCTTTGAAGAAGGGAGCGGCTAGATGCGAACGTTCGGAAAAATCGGAAACAGTATTCTTATGATTTGCGCTTTATTTCTAATCGGCGGTTGCTCGGGAACGACTTCAGCCTCCGTTCCGCCGGGGGCCACCGGGCCGGCGGTACGACAACCAGACTCGAGTGACGCCGGGGCCTCGTCGCTGCTCGCGGTTGCGGGACAAAAAAGCGGATCCATAGTGGTTTACGACGGTGCCTATAAGCCGGTCGAAACCATTACCGGCTACGCCACTGGAGCCATCTACGACGACCGGTACGATCGCCACGGAAACCTGTATGTCACCGATATGGACAATGCGGTCGTCAATGAATACGCCAAAGGGCAAACGGCCCCGACGTTTGAGTACACCACGCTTGTTAGCGGCCCGGTCGGCGTTACCACCGACTCGCATGATGATGTGTACGTCGCTAATTACCTTAAGGGGATAACGGAGTATCGGCAACAGCAAAACATTCCGATTCACGCGTGCACGATTCCAGGCTACGCGGTCGGAGTGTCTGTCGCCAATGCCGATCACGTCTTCGTCTCATTCAATGGTTTTTCGAGCGGACGAGGCGGAATCGTTGAGTTCGAACATGGCTTGAACAGTTGCAAGGAAGAAGTGCTCAAGGCGACCCTCAAGGGGCCGTACACCGGTAAACTGCAGGTGGACCTACAAGAGAACCTTGTCGTCGCGGATCAAGAATCGAGCACCGTCGATATTATAGCCCCGCCATACTCGTCGATTACGAGAACGATCCCCGGCTGTCGCGGTCCGTTTGGCGTCGCATTGAATAAAAAGAATACGTTGCTGTACGTCGCATGCGCGCGCGAAGTTCGCGTTGACAATTATCCAAAGGGCACGTTCGTAAAGGCCCTGCGCGGAAACGGAGTAAACGAACCGGTCGGAGTCGCAGCCTATCCCTAGGCCCGCAACTCCTCAATCCAGCCCGCCATAATTTCTGCGGTGTCGACCAAACGAGGTCCGGGCCGGCTCGCGTAGGCGTTTCCGTCCATGGCGAGGACGCGACCTTCGCGAACGGCCCGCAATCCGCGCCACGTTGCATTTCCATTCAGTAGCGCGATCGCTTCGCGCGTTTGTTCTATACCGAAACCGCACGGGGCTACGACGATCGCGTCTGGGTCGCTCGCGGCGATCTCGTCCCATTGCAAACGGCGCGAGTTGCGCAATGGATCGGCTAGCACCGGGTCACCGCCGGCAAGCTCGACGAGTTCGGGGATCCAATGTCCCGCGCTCATCGGTGGATCGGTCCACTCTAAGAACAATACGCGCTCGACCAAGTGACTCTTCATCACTTGATTGGATTCGCGCAGCCCTTCGATGCGCCGACGTAGCGACGCAAGGAGCGTTTGCGCGCCGTCCGCGTGATTGGTGAGTTCTCCGAGCGTCACGATCGTGCCCAACACTTGTTCGAGCGACGACGGCTCCAACGAAACCACGCGCGGATCGTTGCCGAGACGGCGCACCGCCGTCGCGACCTGCTCGTAGGACACCGAGCAGACGTCGCACAATTCTTGGGTGACGATCAAGTCGGGCTCGAGCCGCGCTAGCGCGACGTCATCTAGCGAGTACAGACTCGATCCAGAGTGCAGTCCGGCGCGCACGTGCCGATCGATCTCTGCCGGTGACGAGGACGCCGGAATCGCCGATGCCGTTAGCCGCGGCAAAACGAGCGCTTCAGGCGGGAAATCGCATTCGTGCGTAACGCCGACCACCTCGGGCCCGGCACCGATTCCAAAGAGAATCTCGGTGACGCTGGGCAATAGGCTTACGATACGCACGATCGATCTTTGCGGTCTTACTCTCCCTGAGCGAGCGAGTAGCCGCGCTCGCCGTCGAAGGTATACAGTCCCTCGGTTTTGACGACGTCGAATCCCGCGCCGCCAATCGCGGCGATTAAGTCCGCGACCTGTTTGGATCCGAACGAACCGCCGTGGGGCGCTTCGAAACGGCAGCTCCAATGGTCGCTCCAGAACGTGTCGGGATTTCCATTCGGCCATACTTTGGTGCCGCGATTACTGATGACCGACAGCTTCGTCCCATCGACTCTGAGCTTTTCGAGCGCGGCCGCGAGCTCGTCGGGATTACCGTCCGGACGATCGATGAAGACGTCGACGCCGACGTGGCGCTTTTCAGCACGTTTGCCGGCCGGACGAGCGGAAATATCCATCGTCGCGTCTTTGGCATACACGGCGGGGTGCAGATGCTGCGGACGTTGACCCATGCGTTCGATGATGGCGTCGGCAAACTCGCGCGTTCCGACTTTCTTCTTCGAGACGCCGTCGGCATGGATATCGTAGGTGTGGATGCCGTCTTCAATAGTTCGTAGCCAGGCATTGTGCGCGCGTTCGGCCGCTTCGCTTTGACCGATGTGCACGAGCATCAAGAGCGCCCCGTGGAACAAGCCCGACGGATTCGCCATATTCTGTCCGGCGCGGCGCGGTGCCGATCCGTGAATCGCTTCGAACATCGAGCAGTGATCGCCGATGTTGGCCGAACCGGCGAGTCCAACCGATCCGGTGATCTGCGCTGCGACGTCGGACAGCACGTCGCCATACAGATTCGGCATGACGATGACGTCGAAGACTTCGGGGGTATCGGCCATCTTCGCAGCGCCGATATCGACGATCCAGTGCTCGTTCTCAAGGTCCGGGTACTCGCGCGCGATGTCGTCGAAGGTCCGGTGGAACAATCCGTCCGTGATCTTCATGATGTTGTCTTTGGTGAAGCACGTAACTTTTTTGCGCTTGTTGGCGCGCGCATATTCGAACGCGTAGCGAATGATTCGCTCGCAGCCCGGGCGCGAAATCAATTTAAGACATTGCGTGACCTGCTCGGTCTGGCGGTGCTCGATGCCGCCATAGACGTCTTCCTCGTTCTCGCGAACGATCACGAGGTCCATATTCGGATGCTTGGTCGAAACGTACGGATGCAACGACGCGCACGGCCGTACGTTGGCATACATGCCGAGCGTTTTGCGAACGGTGACGTTAAGGCTTTTGAACCCGCCGCCTTGCGGCGTCGTGATCGGCGCCTTCAAGAATACTTTTGTGCGGCGCAACGAATCCCACGACGACGGCTCGATGCCGTTACTCAACCCTTTGTTATAGACGCTTTCACCGATCTCGATGCGTTCGAGATCGAGTTGCGCACCGGCCGCGTCGATGATTCGCAGCGTCGCGTCCATGATTTCCGGTCCGATGCCGTCGCCGTATGCGACGGTTACCGGCACTTTCTTTGTAGTCGCCGTGGGAGTCGTCAAAGTCGTCATGCTCGACGCTTCGACGGCCCTTAGCGGGCCCACTCCTGGGCGTTCCAGGCTTCACTGGTGCCGTTGGGTGCAAAGTTACGTAAGTCGGAGACACGGGCATAGCGCAGCGGCTGGTAGTACAGAAAAGCCGCCGGCGCATCTCGCAATAAGAGCGCTTCGATGCCGGCGTAGGCGTGCGCTCTCACGGATCGATCGAAGCTACTGGTCGCGATGCGTTGCAGCGCATCCATCGCGGGCGAACAGTAGCGCGCCACGTTGTTGCCGGCCGGTGGTATGGCGTTGCACGTCCACTGCGATGAGTTGTCGGGGTCGGCGCCGGAGATCCACGAGTACATCGCGATGTCGAACTTGCCGCCGTTGATGATTCCGCCGCTTTCGGCCGCCGCGTAGAGATTGGCGTAATCGTAGCCCTTCAGCTCGACCTCGACGCCGAGCGGCCGGTACATTTGTTGAATTTGCGTAACGATGTTGCGTATCAGTTGGCTTCCAATGCCGTACACGAGTAACAACGATAGACGCTTACCGTTGCGCGAGCGAACTCCGTCGGGGCCGGGATGCCAGCCGGCGGCATCCAGAAGCGCCTTGGCTTGAACCGGATCGTAGGGAATCGGTTTGAGCGAACGGTCGAACGCCCAATAGTAATATGGCGACAGATCCGCGACCGCCAGCATCGACGTTCCGTAGGTGTCGTCGCGCACGATCGTCGCTCGATCCATCCCAAGCGCCAGTGCGCGCCGGACGCGCACGTCTTGCATTATCGGTTGTTGGGTATTGAAGTCGGCCGCAGTATAGACTGGAGTCTGAGCCAACTGGCGCGTGATACCGTCGGCGTTGGCTAAGGCCTGATACACGGGCGCCGATATCTCGAGGCCTAAGTCGGTTTCGTGCGACCGTAATTCTGCGCCGACCGTCGCGTCGTCGGGAACGATCGCCAGCGTGAGATGTTGGATGTGTGGAGCGCCGCGGAAATATTGCGGATTGGCTTCGAGCTCGATGTGGTCGCTGCGCAGCCAGCGCACGAATCGGTACGGCCCCGTGCCGACCGGAGCTGCGTCGAATGCGACGTGATTAAGATCGGGATATTTCTCGAGCAGATGCGCCGGCAATATACGTGCCGGCATGTCGCTCTCGCCAAAGATCGTGTCGATGGCCGGCGCGAAGCGCTTTTTCATATGCATCACGACCGTGTACGCGTCGGGTGCGTCCATCGAAGCTACGAGGTCGAACCCGCGGCGATCTACCACGTTGTTGCGCGAGTTCATGATCGCGTGCCAGGTGAACACCACGTCGTGACTGGTAAACGGGGCGCCGTCGTGCCAGCGCACGTTCCGGCGCAGATGATACGTTAGCGTCAAGCCGTCGCGACTGATACCGCCGTTCTCGAGCGTCGGTACGACTGCCGCGAGGTCGGGGATTTGGCGATGCTGGTCGTCGTGCGTTACCAGCATGTTGAACATCAGGCTGTCGGTAAAACCTTCGATGGAGTTCTGCGACAGAATCGGGTTGAGTTGGGTGGGATTGATCGGAAGAGCGATGCGCAGACGGTCGCTCACGGAATCGCCGTTTCTGCCGGCCCTCGAGCAGCCCGTACCGGCGAGCATCGCCGCGATCGCCAGAAGGCAAAAGCCGCGCGCGAACATCAAGCGACGCAGCGGAATTTTGCGAACATATATTGGTAGTCGTCGTAAAACCAGTTGCGGAAACTGCGACGCACCATACCGCGCGCCGTCACCGGCGACGCCCCCTTCATCACGAAATGCCGGTTGTCGAAGAAGTCGGCCGAGTATTGTGGATACGAAGCCATTGGCTCGAATCCGGGCAGCGGTGCGAACGGCGTGTCGGTCCATTCCCATCCGTTGCCGATCAGATCGTAAATACCCCATGCGCTCGCGCCGGCCGGATGCGCGTCGACCGGCTCGGGATCGTAGCGTTGAAAATCGAAGTTTCCGTGTTCGGGCGCGGGTGGCGCGTCGCCCCACGGAAATGCTTGTTCGAATCCGCCGGGAGCCCCGTAGGCGGCACGGTGAAATTCCGCCTCGGTCGGCAATCGTAAGCCTCTCCAGGCGGCGTATGCGCGGGCGTATTGATGTGAAACGTACACCGGCCACGAAAGCTGCAGCGGCAACTCTTCGAACGTCGTGCGCAACATCCAGTTGCCGTGGCGTTGCACCCAAAACAGCGGTTCGGGGCCGCCGTCGGCGACGAACTCCAACCAATCGGCATTCGTAACCGGGAAGCGTTGCATCGCAAACGCCGGAACGTCGATCGTCTGACGTTCGAACTCGTTGTCCCAGCCGAACTGCACCTCGTCGCGGTTTGTGCCGAGCGTCGCGATGCCGGCCGGAACGGTGCGAAACTCGTTGACCGGCGGCGTGCCGTCTCGATGCGTTTGGACAACGTAGTGCTTGAGTGCCCGCTTCAGGCGGTGCACGATATACATCGTCGTTTCGTGATGCATCTGCTCGTGCTCGATCACCGTGAACGCCGATTGCGCGCGCACCAGCCGGGGATTCGACGGATCGTCCAGCCGCGCGTGCGCGTAGGCTTGCTCGACGCGTTCGTCGCAGGCTCTACCGAAGGCGGCGATTTCCGCGCGTGACGGCCAGTCGCTGCGCTCGTGCCGCCGGGCATCGCCAACCGAACCGGGATCGATGCCGCGTTCGAAGAGTTTCTCTAGCACGGGATCGAGTTGCGCCTCCCCCAACGCCCGTTCGTTCAGAACGAGAAAGCTAAACGCCGGCAGATGTCCTTCGTAGAACGCGAACGGGTGCCGGAGCGGAATCGGCCGGGTATAGAACGCCTCGTCGGTAACGAACGAGAAAATCTCCGCCGAACGCCGGCGATTCGCTCGATACTGCTGGATCAACCAATCGCGGTCGAGTCCGGTTAGGGTGGCGTTCACTAGAGGGTTCCTCGTTTCTCCTGTTCCCGTTCGATCGACACGAAGAGTGCCTTAAAGTTGCCTTTTCCGAACGAGAGACTGCCCTTACGTTGGATGATCTCGAAGAACACCGTGGGGCGATCTTGCAGCGGTTTGGTGAATATCTGCAACATATACCCCAGATCGTCGCGATCGACCAGAATACGCTGATCGCGCAGCAGGTCGATGGCCTCGTCGATATGGCCGACGCGCTCTTCGAGCATATCGTAGTACGAATCGGGTGTGTCCAGAAACTCGACGCCGTTGTCGCGCAAGGCTTGCACCGTCGCGACGATGTCTTCGGTGCGGATGGCCATGTGCTGCACGCCCGAGCCGCGATAAAAGTCGAGATATTCCTCGATCTGGGATTTCTTTTTGCCCTGTGCCGGCTCGTTAATTGGGAACTTCACGCGATGCCGCGGGTCGGTCATGACCTTCGACCGCAAAGCCGTGTAATCGGTGGAGATATCTTTGTCGTCGAACGAGACCAACTGCGAAAAGCCGAACACGTTGGCGTAGTAATCGCCCCACACGTCCATCTCGCCCCAGCCGACATTGCCGACGCAGTGGTCGACGAAGAGCAGATTGGGCTTGCGCACCGACGCGATGCTCTTGCGCGCTTCGACGAAGCCCGGCATGAAGATACCGCGATACGCGTCGCGCTGTACGAACGAGTGCACCGTGTCGCCGTAGGTCGCAATCGCCGAGCGGACGATGCGGCCGTGTTCGTCGTCGAAGGTGGCCGGGTCCATGAGGCTGCGCGCGCCGCCGGCAACCGCTTGTTCGTGCGCTGCGCGTACGTCGGCGACGACGATCGCGACGTCTTTGATGCCGTCGCCGTGCAGTGCGACGTGCCGTGCGATCTGGTCGTCCGGAACCAGGCTCGAGGTCAGCAAGAAACGCAGACCGTTCTGCTCGAGCAAATAGCTGGCGCGGTCTTTTACCCCGGTTTCCGGTCCGGCGTACGCGATCTGGTCGAACCCGAAGGCCGACATGTAGTAATGCGCCGCCTGCTTGGCGTTGCCGACGTAGAATTCGATGTAGTCCCAGTCGATGTGCGACAGCGGGTTGCTGCGCGATTCGGTTGCCGTAGTCATATGAGAGCCTTGGCGGAGCCCGCGAGGCGCCCCTGTCGGTCTGCTCGAAGCACGCCCGTACCGTGCATGCAACGACACTCCTCCCGCCGGTTCGGGCGGCCTTCGAACGCCTGATTGATTACGCCGGACTTTTTCCGCCGGCTGCCTTGGACGCGCAAGCCGCGCTCGACGAATTCGACGCCACCGTCGCCGGCACGAACGCGTGGCTGGTCGGGCGTTTCGTGGCGCCGCTGTCTCGCCTCGAGGCGCTGGCCGTATTGCGCGACGCGGAGCGGCCGCTGCCGCTGACGCTGATCCTCGACGTCGAACGGGATGCGCGCCGCTGGTTCGATTCGCTCGGCGCCGCCGTGTCGCTGGCGGGTTCCATCCGCGCCGAAGGCACCGAGATCGCCATTCAGGCACTCGAAATTCCAATGGCGATCGTGCAAGCCGTGCGCGAAAGTGCCGACGCGCCGATCGCGCAGGCGGCGGCGCTGCTCCAACGATCCGAACTGCGCGGGCTGCCCACCTACCTGGAACTCCCGCCGGGTACCGAAGGCGAGCGACTCGATGCCGCGATGCACGCGCTGCAAAGAACCGGTCTGCATGCCAAGCTTCGCTGCGGCGGCACGGTCGCCGAAGCGTTTCCGAGCGTCGAACGCGTGGCCGAGTTCATCGCCGCGGCGGCAAGTCATGGAGTTGCCTTCAAAGCGACGGCCGGTTTGCATCATCCCGTGCGACACCTCGATGCCGTTACCGGATTCACGATGCACGGGTTCTTCAATATCTTGGTTGCGGCCGCACTCGCGCCCGACGTTTCGCCTGCCGACCTAGCTGCCGTCGTGGCAGAAGAAGATCCGCAGGCGTTTGCGTTCGACGAAACCTCGCTGCGTTGGCGCGATCGTCGCGTCGACATCGGCGAGATCGGCCGAATGCGTTCGACATTCTTCCACGGATACGGCAGCTGCAGCGTGCAAGAGCCGGTCGACGATCTCACCGCGTTGGGCGTCTTCCCGCCGGCCGCGCGATGACCGACCAAACGCTGTCGCCGCAACTCGAGTCGTGGATCGACGTCGGGCGCGATAGCGACTTCCCCATTCAGAATTTGCCGTTGGGTGTCTTCACGTCACCGACCGGTCCGCATGCCGCCACGATCGTCGGCGAAACGCTGGTCGATCTGTACGCGCTCTCGCAAGCCGGATTGCTCGACGACGCGTGCCGGCCGGAGTTGCTGCAACGGCCAACCCTCAATGCGTTCTTGGCGCAGGGCCGCGCCGCCGGAACCGCGCTCCGGCGTCGGCTGTCGCAGTTGTTAGCGACCGACGGCGATTCGGCATTGCGCGATCGCGTAGCCGGCGGCGTTTTGCTCGACGGTCGCGACGCGCACATGCTCGTTCCGGTCGACATCGGCGACTACGTCGACTTCTATTCGTCGCTCGAACACGCGACCAACTTGGGCAAACTCTTCCGTCCCGGCGGCGAACCGCTGCTTCCCAATTGGCGTTGGATTCCGATCGGCTACCACGGACGTTCGGCCACGATTCAAGTCGACGGCGAGCCGGTGGCGCGGCCAAACGGTCAACGCAAACCGCCGGATGCGCCGGCGCCGTCGTTCGGCCCCAGCACGATGCTCGACATCGAGCTAGAAGTCGGTTTCATTACCGGTAAAGGTAACGGACGCAACGGTCCGATCGCGGTAACGCAAGCCGAGGAGCATATCGCGGGGCTCGTGTTGGTGAATGACTGGAGCGCGCGCGACGTGCAGGCCTGGGAGTATCAGCCACTGGGGCCATTTCTCGGGAAGTCGTTCGCGACGACGATGTCGCCGTGGATCGTGTCGCTCGACGCGCTCGAGCCGTTTCGCATTGCCGGTCCAGTGCAGGATCCGCAACCGCTCGACTATCTCCGCGCGAGCGGGCCAAGCGGGTTCGATATTCAGTTGAGCGTCGAACTGCAAACCCAGCGCATGCGCGAGCGCGGCCGCCCGCCGCAACGTATCTCGCGAACCAGCTTCGCCGCGATGTATTGGTCGATGGCGCAACAGCTCGCGCACGCAACCGTCAACGGCGCGCTCACGCGGCCGGGCGACTTGTTTGCATCGGGTACGATCTCGGGCACCGAGCCGGACAGTTACGGAAGCCTGATCGAGCTGACGTGGCGCGGCGAGCGACCGATCGACATCGATGGCGAAAACCGCTCGTTCCTACAGGACGGCGATGAAATAACGTTGCGGGGTTGGTGCGAAAACGAGCGCGCGCGGCGCATCGGGTTCGGCACGGCGCGCGGGACGATCGTCGCGGGCGTTACTGCGCCGTAGCCGGCTGCTCGAGCCAAGAGCGAAAGTACTGGCCGTCTTCGCACGCCAGCACCGGCTCGGCCATCATCAACGGCGCGAAGGTGTCGACCATCACCGCGATTTCGTCGGTGGACGTTTTTCCAAGGCTGGCTTCGACCGCGCCGGGTTGCGGCCCGTGCGGTGCTCCGGCGGCGTGCAGGGTGATCGAACCTTCGTCGATTCCCCGCCGGCTCATGAAGTTGCCGCTGACGTAGTAAATCACTTCGTCGCAATCGACGCTGGAGTGATTGTACGGGACCGGAATCGCGAGCGGATGATAATCGAACAGCCGCGGAACGAACGCGCAGAATGCCGCACCGGGAGCCTCAAACGTTGCGTGCGCGGGCGGCGGCTGGTGCAGCTTGCCGGTAATCGGCATAAACTCATCGACGTTGAACGCGTATGGGTAACAGTAACCGTCCCACCCGACCACGTCGGACGGATGGTTTTGCACGATATAGGTTGCGTTGCGGCCGGCGTTGGTTACCCGGATCTCGTATTCGCCTTGTTGCTCTTGCGGTTTCCCAAGCACGGGAACGCGGAAGTCGCGTTCGTAGTAGGGCGCATGCTCTTCCAGCTGGCCGTACTCGTTGCGGTACCGGCGCGGAATTTTGATTTCGCCGGTACTTTCGTGAACGAGTAAGCGCGTCGGCGCCGCCGGAATCAAACGATAAATCGTTCCGGTCGGGATGATGAGATAGTCGCGCTCGCGGTACGCGAGGGTGCCGAACTGTGTCTCGAGCACGCCCGCCCCGTGATGCACGAACAGCATCTCGTCGCCGCCGGTGTTCCGATACCAATACTCCATCGGGCGATCGGCCTGCGCCACGGAAATCTTCATGTCGGCATTGCCGAGCACCGGAACGCGCGACTCGACCGCGTCGCCGGCGGGCACTTGTAACGCCGCAGTTTTAAAGTGGCGGTTGCGTAAGGGATCGTTCTGAACGTAGCGCACGGCCGGGCGCTCCCACGGACGCACGTCGAGCGTGGCGGTCGGCGGTCGCATATGGTAGAGCAACGAGTACGAGCTTTCGAAACCCTTGGTTGAAAACAACTCCTCTGCATAGAGACCACCGTCGGGCCGGCGAAACTGAATGTGCCGTTTGTGCGGGACGGAACCGGCGCGGACGTAGGACGGCATGTTACGAGGAGATCCTTTCAGCGGAGCCGGCGGATTCGTCGCCGGAAAACCCGTTCGTACGGTGCGAACCGTCGCAGAACGGTTTGGTTTGCGAGGCGCCGCACCGGCATAACGCGACATTCGGCATATCGATGTCGTACCGGTTGCCATCGGCATCGGTCAGCGTGATTGCGCCGGTGACGAGGTACGGACCGTCGCGGCGGACCTTGATCATGACAGGGTCGTTCATAGGCTGGAATTTCGGCGGCGGCCCGGGCCTCCCCGGTCGCTCGAGCGGAAGGGTGGTGCCCGCGGCTTGTGCTATCATGGGCAAGCCATGATGGGGGTTGGGCTTCACGCGGCGCAGCCCCGTGAACCCCGCCAGATCCGGAAGGAAGCAACGGTAAGCGGATCGTTGCGGGTGCCGTGATCCACCTGATCCTCGTCGTGGTGCAATAATAAAGAAGATGCAGACAAGCCTCATAGCGGCCGCGGCCGCATTCGTCGCCTCGGTGATCGCGCTGCTGGTGTACCACGCCGCGGTCGTGCGCCCCGCATTCTCGAAACTACAGGAAACGATCGATGTGCACGACGGTTTGATCGGCGGCTCGGCCCGTGGAGCGTCGGCTCGGTTGAGCGAGCTCCAGACCGGCCAGCAACGCCTCGACGATGCGATCGCCGCCGCCGCCGCGCGTGTAGCGACCCTCGAGACGCTGGCAGCCACCGACGTTTCGCGCATCGGCTTCGTCCGCTATAACGCGATCGACGACGTCGGATCCGACCTGTCATATGCGCTCGCACTGCTCAATCGCAACGGCGATGGCGTCGTGCTGTCGAGCCTCTATTCACGAACCGACACGCGTACGTACGGAAAGCAAGTCGAGGGTTTCGAGCCGAGCGCCCAAGCGTCGGATGAAGAAGTGCAGGCGATCGCGCGTGCCAAGGACCAGCGATGAACGCCGGCCTTTGCACTTTTTGGCACGTTGTCGATAAACTGCTGTGGGCATATATTGCCATCTTGTTCGTTTACGCAGTAGTTTCGTGGTTCCCGAACGCGCGCGGCCGGTGGGTCTACATTCTGGCCGGATTGGTCGAGCCGGTGCTCCGGCCGTTTCGCCGGATCATCCCGCCGATCGGCGGCCTGGATATCTCGTTTCTCGTCGTATTCTTACTGCTTCAAGTTGTTGTTCGGCAGCTTATCTTAAAGGCGATGATCAACGCTTGTTCGCCGTTTTGATGGCGGTGTAGCGTGGCGTTGGCAAAAACCGACCCGCACCGTATCGACGTCGCGTCGAACGTCCGCAACTTCTGCATTATCGCGCACATCGACCACGGCAAGACGACGCTGTCGGACCGACTGTTGGAGATTACGCGCACGATCGCCTTACGCAATCTCGGCGAGCAACAGTTGGACGCGATGGATCTGGAGCGCGAGCGCGGGATCACGATCCGCATGCATCCGGTCACGCTGGATTATCATGCCAACGACGGTGACTCGTACCGGCTCAATCTGATCGATACGCCCGGACACGTCGACTTCTCGTACGAAGTGTCGCGCTCGTTGGCCGCCTGCGAGGGCGCGCTCTTGATCGTCGATGCAGCGCAAGGCATCGAAGCGCAAACGCTTGCGAACTATCATCTGGCCATCGAGCATGGCTTGACGGTGATTCCGGTCATCAACAAAATCGATCTGCCGGCCGCCGATCCCGAACGCGTGATGGCGGAAATCGAAGAGTTGCTGGTGATGGAGCGCAGCGAGTGCATTCTCGCCAGCGCCAAGAACGGTATCGGCATCGAGGAAATCCTCGAAGCAATCGTTTCACGCATTCCGGCGCCGAAAGGCCATCGCGATCATCTGCGCGGCCTAGTGTTTAACGCGCAGTTCGATCCGTACCGCGGCGTCGTCAGTTATATTCGGGTCGTCGACGGGGAGTTGAGCGCCGGGATGCGCTTCATGTCGATGGCGCACCAGCACGTGTTCGAGTGTACCGAAGTCGGCATCTTTACGCCCGAGATGCGCGCGGTCGACAAGCTGGACATCGGCGGCGTCGGCTACGCGATCGGCAACATCAAATCGCTCGGCGACATCGATGTGGGCGATACGATTACCGTCCCGTCGAATCCGGCGCATATTCCGCTGCTCGGCTACCGCAAGGCCGTGCCGATGGTGTATTGCGGGCTCTATCCGAACGAAGGCGCGGCGTACGAAGACTTGCGCGACGCGCTCGAAAAGCTCAAGCTCAACGACGCCGCGCTGGTGTACGAACCGGAAACGTCGGCCGCGCTGGGGTTCGGCTTCCGCTGCGGGTTTCTCGGTCTCTTACACATGGAGATCGTGCAGGAGCGCCTCGAACGCAACTACTCGCTCGACTTGATCGCAACGTCTCCATCGGTCGTTTTTCGCGTGACCAAGACGGACGGCGAGACGATGATTATCGATAATCCGTCGAAGATGCCGCCGTCGCAATCGATTCGAACGATCGAGGAGCCCTACGTTAAAGCGACGATCATCACGCCGCCGGATTACGTCGGCGGAATAATGGGCATCACGCAAAGCCGCAGAGGCACGCTGTCGAACATGGAATATCTCCACGACGGGCGCGTGATTCTGACCTACGAGATGCCGCTCATCGAAGTGATCGTCGATTTCTTCGACCAGCTCAAGTCACGCACGCAGGGCTATGCGTCGCTCGACTATGACGTGATCGGGTACCGCGAAGGGGACTTGGTCAAACTCGAGATCTTGTTGAACGCCGAGCCGGTCGATGCGCTATCGTTCATCGTCGACCGCGAAAAGGCGGCGAGCCGCGGTCGCGCGCTGGCTGAAAAGCTGAAAGAGTTGATTCCGCGCCAGATGTTCGACGTTCCGATTCAGGCCGCGATCGGCGGGAAGATCGTCGCGCGCGAAACCGTCGCCGCAATGCGCAAGAACGTTCTAGCAAAATGTTACGGCGGCGACATCACGCGTAAACGCAAGCTTCTCGAGAAGCAGAAGGTCGGCAAGGAGCGCATGAAGCGCGTCGGGCGCGTCGAGCTTCCGCAAGAAGCGTTCATGGCGGTCTTGCGGCTCGGCGACTAGCTCCTGACAGCATGCGCACATTCGTCGCTACCAAGAACGCCGGTAAGCTGCGGGAGATGCGCGCCATCTTCGAGCGGTCGCCGTTGCGGCTCGAAACGTTCGCGGAGTATCGCGACGTCGAAGAAACCTCGGACTCGTTTGAAGGCAACGCCACGCTGAAGGCGCTGGCGCTGCACGAACAACTGCGCGGGGCCGGAATCGAAGCGGCCGTATTGGCCGACGATAGCGGTTTGGAAGTTAACGCGCTCGGTGGCCGTCCGGGAATCCATTCGGCACGATACGGCGGCGAGAACATTACGTGGCCGCAACGACGCTTGCTGTTGCTCGACGAACTTACCGGTGTATCACCTGAGCGGCGCGGTGCAAGGTTCGTGTCGGCGCTGGCGTTCGTCGAACCGCATGGACGCTTGCGTTCCGCGCGCGGAACGGTCGAGGGCCGGATCACGGAGCGTGAAGCGGGCGAGCATGGATTCGGTTACGATCCGCTGTTCTGGTATCCACCGCGGTCATGCACGTTCGCGCAGCTCGACCCCGGCGAAAAGAATCGCGTGAGCCACCGGCAACGTGCGGCCGATGCGTTGCTGGCATCGTTGCGTGACGATGGATAACCTCGATGTTCGCGCCTGCGATGCTGACGATGCGGCGCGCTACGAACGGCGACACGGCCGCGGCGATCTCGACGTTGCGCTGGCGATGGAATGCGCCCGCGAAGACTGTGCTTGGGCCGCATTCGATCGAGACGAGCCGGTCGCGATCGCACTAGCGCATCGTTCGGAGGATGAATTGCTGGTCGGACGCGTACACGTCGATCGAGGCTTCCGCGGAGGCGGAATCGGACGGCGTCTCTTTGCTGCAGCCCTGGGGGCGGGCGACGGCGAGCCGCGTCTCGTTTCGGTCGCGGCCGGTGATGCTGCGGCGCTTGCACTCTTGACACATGCCGGACTGCGAGTCCAGAGTAGCGTCGTAGAGTTGCGAGGCGCGCTCCCGCGTGAGGACGCACTGTTGCGGATGGCGGCCGGCGAATACCGGTTCGACGTCGCCCGGCTGGATGTGCGCGAGCACGGGCGCTTCATCGATGCGCTCGATCGCAGCGTGCGTGGAACCGCGCGCCCGTCGGATCATCTCCGGTTCGCCCGTGAGGCTGCGGCACTCGCTTTCTCCCTCAACGGCGAGTTCGTCGCGTACGCATATGCGCGACCGGACGGGCGCATCGGGCCGCTGGCGGTCGCCTCGCCGGCGTACGCGACGCAACTCTTTTCGTTCGCACTGGCGACGCTGCAGCGAACCTTCGGCGCGTCGTGGTGTTCGTTGTTGGTTCCAGCCGAAAACCTCCGCCTGCTGCGCACTGCGTTGGAGGCCGGGCTGCGGGTCGAAGCGCACACGATCCTGGCCGGCGACGCTCCACTTCCCGAGCCGGAACGGTACGCAGGCTTTCATCCGTTAATATTCTAGATAGGGCGGAGCGGGACGTAGCTCAGCTTGGTAGAGCGCTGCGTTTGGGACGCAGAAGTCGCAGGTTCGAATCCTGTCGTCCCGATATGCGCCCGTAGTCTAACAGGATAAGGCACGAGTCTTCTAAACTCGAAGATGGGGGTTCGAGTCCCTCCGGGCGCGAATTGCAACGTCCGTCGCCGGGTATGCTAGACTCGGTGTTCGTGTGGTGATCGTAGCTCAGCTGGTCAGAGCGCCCGACTGTGACTCGGGAGGTCGCGGGTTCGGATCCCGTCGGTCACCCCAACCTCTCGCTCTTTATTCCAGGTCTTTTTTGATATGGCTGCGTTGCAGCGAGTTCTCTTTCGTTTGGCAGGACGCGGAACGAAATGCTGCGTATCGATAGGACGGCCTGAGCCGCGCGAGCGCCTTTAGCTCAGTCGGTAGAGCAGCGGCCTTTTAAGCCGTTGGTCCCGGGTTCGAGTCCCGGAGGGCGCACCACATTCGCACCGCTAGCTCAATTGGTAGAGCAGGTGACTCTTAATCACTTGGTTGGGGGTTCAAGTCCCTCGCGGTGCAAAACTCAAAAAGTCTCGCAAGAAATTGCGGGGCTTTTTTTGTGACGAGCACGTCGGGACGAGCAGTCGCATGACTGCGAACGGCAACAGGTTAAGCGCGATCACGTTCGCATCGATTTCATCGCGATACTTGGGACCGCACACGCCCGCGATTACAGGCGCATCTGACCTCGATTAGCTAGACGGTGAATCGTTTTCGGTGCGACAAAAGTAAAGAGCCGGATGCTGGTCCGGCTCTTCCCCTTAGGATTGGTGCTAGGCTGGATTGCCTTCGCTGGCCCCGTCGCCGCCATCGTCGTCGTCTACATCGTCGTCGGCAGCGTCGTCATCGTCGTCGTCGTCGTCGTCATCATCGTCGTCGACGTCGTCTCCGGCTGTCAGCGTGAAGTCTTGGCTCAGATCGTCGGCGCCGCCGGGCGTCGTTTCCGGCGAATCGTCCGGTCCGATAGTCGTCATGATGCACCTTTTCTGTATTGCGTTGTGAAAAATCGAGTCTACGCGGCGAGCTTATACCTCAAAGCATCGCCATCCTAACTTGCTTTCGAAAACGCGTGAACGGCTCTCATTGTGAGAGGAAATGAAACGAGGACGTTCTATATGACGGGGTTCGCCGGACACGGGCGTGCCGGGCATGTGGCGGAACTGGTAGACGCGCTGGATTTAGGTTCCAGTGGGGCAACCCGTCAGAGTTCGAGTCTCTGTGTGCCCACGTCGTTCCCGTTCGTCGGCGGCAGACGCGGAAGTAGCTCAGTGGTAGAGCATCGCCTTGCCAAGGCGAGGGTCGCGAGTTCGAATCTCGTCTTCCGCTCCATTTTTACAGACTGCCCCCCCTCTCTTCGGAGCATATACACCCTGAGCACCTCGACTCTCAACCGCCTTGCGCCGACGCAAGTCGAGCTCGACATTCCCATCAGCGCGGACGAACTGGCCGCAGCTGAGGAGCGCGCGTTTCGCAAGCTCGCCAAAAATGTTCGCCTGCCGGGCTTTCGTCAAGGGAAGGCGCCGCGGAAGGTGTTCGAGCAGGCGTACGGCCCGGGCGCCGTTACCGCGCAAGCGGTCGACGAAGTCGTGCCGGAAGCATACGCGCGCGCGCTGCGCGAGCATCAACTCGATCCGGTCGAACATCCACATCTCGAGATCGTCGAAGAAACCGACGGACGGCCGACGCGCGTCAAGGCGACCGTGCACGTGCGTCCCGAGATCGCGCTACAACCGTACTCGGCATTGCCGGTCGCGGCGACGCCCGAGCCCGTGACCGACGACGAGATCGAGCGGAGCCTACAAGCGCTAGCTCGCGAGCGAGGCACGCTGGTGCCGGCCGATCGCCCGGCGCATTTAGGCGACGTCGTGACGGTGGATTACGAGGGCCGCGTCGACGGCGATCCGTTCGAAGGCGGAGCAGCGACCGGTTCGGTTATCGAACTGGCCGAAGGGCGTTTTATTCCAGGATTTGCGAGCGGGATCGCCGGCATGAAAGCGGGCGAAACCAAACAAATTGCGGCCGCGTTTCCGGCCGACTACAGCGTCTCGGATTTGGCTGGTAAGGAAGCCGACTTCACCGTAACGCTGCACGACGTAAAGGCGCTTGAAGTGCCGGCCATCGACGACGAGTTCGCGCGTGCCGTGGCGGATCGTCCGTTAGACGATCTGCGCGCCGACGTGCGCAAACGGCTCGAAGCGCTATCGAATGCGCGCGCGCGGCGCGCGACCGGAAGCGCGATCGTCGAGCGGCTTGTTGCGACGCACGAAGTGCCGTTGCCCGAAGTAATGGTCGAGAACGAACTCGAGCGGCTGATGGGAGACGCTGCCGCCGCGGCGGCGCAGTCCGGCATTTCGTTCGCACAACATCTCGAGCGTGTGGGACAAACTGAAGATGAGTTGCGCGTGCAGTTACGATCCGAAGCTGAATCGCGCGTGAAGGGTACGCTGCTCGTGGAGCAGATTGCCAAGCAGGAGAATATCGTCGCGACACCTGCCGACCTTGCCGAAGAACTCGAGGCGCTGTCGCGGCAATACGGCCAGCCCGTTGCGAAAGTCCGCAAAGCATTAGGCAACTCGGTCGTCGCGTTGATGGACGGGATCGTGCGCACCAAAACGCTCGACTATCTGATCGACCGCGCCGGACCCGCAGCGCCGGCAATCGAAACCCCGGGAACGCCCGCGTAGTTTATGGAGCAGGCGCGCATTGCCGCGGCGCCGTGCAATCGTCCGAAGAGAAACGTGAGAAAGTAAATTTATGGGACATTTGGTGCCGATGGTCGTCGAGCAGTCGGCTCGCGGCGAGCGCGCCTACGATATCTACTCGCGCTTGCTGAAAGACCGCATCGTCTTCGTCGGCGGAGCGATCGACGACCACCTAGCCAACCTGGTGATCGCGCAACTACTCTTCCTCGAAAAAGAAGACCCGGACAAAGATATCGATATGTACGTCAACTCCCCCGGCGGTAGCGTAACCGCAGGCTTGGCGATGTACGACGCTATGCGCTTCATCAAACCCGATGTTGCGACCATCTGTATGGGCATGGCTGCCTCGATGGGATCGATCTTGTTAACCGGCGGAGCGGCGGGCAAGCGGTATGCGCTGCCGCATACGAAGATCCTGATCCATCAGCCCTGGGTGTCGCAGATCGGCGGCCAGGCCACCGACGTCGAAATCGCAGCGCGCGATCTGATCGCGACCCGCCAGACGGTCGCCCAGATCTATGAAGAGACGACCAAAAAGCCGCTCGAACAAGTGCTGCGCGACATCGACCGCGACTACTACATGACGCCCTCAGAGGCCAAGGATTACGGGATAATCGACCATATTCTCGAAGACCGACAGGGTCTGCCGAGCCAGGCCTAGCGCGCCGAAGGAGGATCCCCCGTTCCTACGATGTTCCGGTTTGGAGAAGAAAAGGGACAACTAAAGTGCAGCTTCTGCGGCAAGTCGCAGGAGCAAGTGCGCAAGTTGATCGCGGGTCCGGGCGTATACATTTGCGACGAGTGCATCGAGCTCTGCAATGAGATCATCGAGGAAGAGCTCTATAAAAACGTCGACGAGAATCTGCGGCTTCGGAACATCCCGAAGCCGAAAGAAATTAACCACATCCTCAATCAGTACGTGATCGGCCAGGACCGGGCTAAAAAGTCGCTGGCGGTCGCCGTTTACAATCACTACAAGCGCGTCAATGCGGGCAGCACGGCCGACGACGTCGAGTTACAAAAATCGAATATTTTGCTGGTCGGACCGACCGGCTCCGGCAAGACCTACCTAGCCCAGACGCTGGCCAAGATCCTCGACGTGCCGTTGGCGATGGCCGATGCCACTTCGTTGACCGAAGCCGGTTACGTGGGCGAAGACGTCGAGAACATTCTGCTCAAACTCATTCAAGCTGCGGATTACGACGTCAAACGCGCCGAGAAGGGCATCGTCTATATCGACGAGATCGACAAGATCGCGCGCAAAAGCGAGAACCCGTCGATCACCCGCGACGTATCCGGTGAGGGCGTGCAGCAGGCGCTGCTCAAGATCCTCGAGGGTACGACGGCCAACGTGCCTCCTCAGGGCGGCCGCAAGCATCCGCATCAGGAGTTCATCCAGATCGACACGACCAACGTGTTGTTCATCTGCGGCGGAGCGTTCGACGGTTTAGAGCGGATCATCGAGTCGCGCGTGGCTGCTAATAACATGGGTTTCCGCGCGACCCCCGAGGGCAAGCGCGACGTCCGCGTCGGCAAGCTTCTGCAGCAGTTGATGCCGGAAGATCTGCTCAAGTTCGGGCTCATTCCGGAGTTCATCGGACGTTTGCCGATCGTCGTTACGCTCGATGCGCTCGACGAGCTGGCATTGCGCCGAATTCTTACCGAGCCGCGTAACGCGCTTGTCCGCCAGTTCCAGAAGATCTTGAACATGGACGGCGTCGACCTGCAGTTCACCAAAGAGGCGCTGGTAGCGATCGCGGTCAAGGCGCAGACCCGTAAAACCGGCGCGCGCGGACTACGCTCGATTCTCGAAGAGACGATGCTGGAAGTGATGTACGATCTTCCGTCGCTGCAAGGCGTCAAGAAGTGCATCGTCAACAAAGACGTGATCGACAAGAAAGAAGCGCCGACGCTGATCTATCACGAGCAGAAGAAGGACATGCCCGCCTAGTCCCGTTAGGGCGCTAGGAACAGATGCTCGCTTTGGCCGGCGCAATCGGCTGGAACCCCGGGACAGGCGATCGAGAACTTGGGCGTCGCTCCGTTGTGAAGCGGCAGTGCATACGCGTCCAGACGGCCGGTGCTTCGATCCAACGCATAAAACATGTCGCGCGGCGGGTCGGCGATCAACGCTCCGACGATACTGTCGTTGTGCGACTCCGGAAAGAAGTCTTGTCCCGGCGGGAACGGTTCGGGGAACTGCGCCAAGACGTTGGATGGCGGCGGCGGCGGTTGGTTCGGCGCCGGAGATGCTAGTAGGCCATTGTATTGGCCGAGAAGTAGCGAGTTCGGCTTCGAGTCCGTCGGCAAGTATTGACTGGCGTCCACGAAGTCTGCTTGGGCTACATCGATTCCAACGGCGGACGGTGGTTTAGCATACGGAAACGAGATCTTGAACAGACGCGAGCGATTGGCGGCTGCGTTAGTTGCGTAGACGTACAACGCTGCGCTGACGTCGAAGCGCGCCTGAATCAAGCCGGTGAAACCGGCCGCTTTGGTTCCCGAGACGCCGAACGGAATGGCAAACGCCGCAACCGCGTGCGCGTGAATCGGCGCTGCGAGTTCGGAGATTTCGCCGCCTAAATCGTTGAGGAGCCACAGGTTATCGTTCGGGTCGTACTCGATGTCGACCAAATCGGCGCCGCCTGGCCCGATCTCGGTTATGGCAGGCGTTAGTTTTAGCTTTACCTTGGCGTGTTTCGGTTGGAACGATTGGATCGGCGGGGCGAACGTGTACACGTACTGCGCCGTCGCGATCGCGATGGTGCCGAAGGGATCGACCGCAAGCTGTGGTGTCAGTGCCGAACCAGGCGATTCGACCAGCGTTTGCGACGGACGTTCCCCGGCTCGCAATGGAAGCCCATACCGGTACAACGTTCCGTGATGATCGACGTAAAGGACGTTAGGCGCGGCCGTTGGCGTCGAGCCCGGGCCGGGTGTGTAGGACGTTGGCACCGGGCCGTTTTGCGATGCGCCGCCGCAGGCCCAGAGGGCGTACAGCGCACCGAGTGCGACGACCAACCAGAACGAACGTTTCACTGATCCAGGCTCCCTAGGACCGGACCGAGCGATTGACCGCCCTTCGGGTCGAGAAAAAATAATGAGAGGCGCGTCGCGTTGTGGAACGGCAGGACGCCCCGGGTATCGAAGGAGTCGACGGATTCTACGGCGATCGCGCCGCGTTCCACAGGCATCGTTCCGTGTCCGATGTAGGCGCCGAAATTCGTCACGTGCGTGCCGACGTTCGTGGTGGCGATTTCTCCCAAAGTTACGCTACCGAGTTTTTTGTATTGGCGCTGGCCCGACGTCACAAACGAACCGAAATCAGCGTTGGGTACGCTGGGCGATGCGCCGTACGCCGAAACGGTTACCCGCGATTGCGGCGCCGGCTCTTCGAATGCCAGCGCCTTGTAGTTTGGATACGTGCCGACGAGTGCGACGGTATAACTTTTTCCGGCCGCGAGCGCAGTCGTTTTTACCGGGCCGACTTTGTAGCCCGAACTATCGAGCGCTTCGAGCGACAGCGAGCCGGAATGATAGTTGGCGAACGGCGTCAGATACGCGTAGAGAAACGACGATGCGACGGTCGTGCCGTCGACGCTGAGATACGTAGACGGGCCGAGATCGGTCGGCTGTCCGCCGATGATCGCCTCGAGCGATGGGGATCCTTGGATGAACCGAACCTGCACGTTGCCCGGCGCGGCCGCAATCGAAGGCGTAGAATCGTTCGAAGTGCCGCATCCCGCTAACAGAACGATGGCGGCCGCGAGCGATGGAAGCAACCCGGTTCGAGCGAGCATGGTGTGGCCCTTAAGAGAAGAGGCCTTCGCTCGTCGCGTACGGCGAGCGAAGGCCTTCGAGTGCAAGCTTACTGGAGGCAGGCAGACTTGCTGCCCGATCCGTTAAGCGCGGTAAGGACGGCATTCTGCACCGAGGCGTTGAGCGCCGTGTATTCGAGCTTCTTGACGATCTTGTTCGCTTGTGCGGATTCCATGAACGTGATCAGCGCCTTCTTGTCGGCAACGTGGACGCCGTTGTTCTGTCCGTAGAACAGGAAGTAGCTGAGGCCGACGATCGGATACGCACGGTTCGGCGGGGTCACGAAGTGCGACGGATCGATGTACAGGACGCATTCCGGACGGCTGGTGCCGAGCGGGACGCCGTCGCTGCCTTCGCCGTAGGTGATCGACTGGGCGGTGACTTTCTTCAATGCGTTGGCAACGGCCACTTTGTCGGTCGGATCGACGAAGAGCGCCTTCTGGCCCTTTTGTCCGCTTTGCAGCAGTGCTTGGGCGACCGGCGGGTTAGCCGATTTCGCGTAGGCGCCTTCGAGGTAACCGGTCGAGAACGGCGTGGACTGGACCGCGGCGAGCACGCCCGGGTTGCCGCTTTCGCCGATGAAGCTCGGGTTCGGGTCGTTCGACGAGCCTGGTCCCGGCCACGTGCTGTTAACGCCGAAGGTCCAAGCAGCACTGTGTCCCGACGTTTCGTACGGTGCAGCGTCGTACGGTTTGTGCCATTTGCTGTTACACGCCGTGTTGAGATGGTTGGTGTAGAGGAAGCTGGTGCCGCTGCTATCCGAACGGAAGTAGAACGTGATCGGTTGGGACGTGCCGCCGGTCACCGAGCCACCGTTGTCGTTGGTGATGGCCGGGTCGTTCCAATTCGAAATCGTTCCGTTGGCGATCGCGCAATACGTCCACGCCGAGAATTTCAGCTTGGACGACGTTGAGAAATCTTTAGAGCGGTAGCCGTACACGATCGGTCCGCCGATCGTCGGGAACTCGAACGGCTCGCCCCATTGCTGGCTGCCGCTTTCGCGATTCTGCTGATAGGTCGGATATTCGGTCGACGGCATAGCGACGTCGCTGCCGACGAAGTCGAGCGGATCCACGCGGCCGCCGAAGCCGGTCGCCGTCGCACCGAGCGGTGCGCACGGTCCGGTGGGCGGTGCTGCAGAATCGCCGCTGCCGCCTTCGAACGCTTTACGGCCGGTGCCCGAGCCGGTCAGACAGTAGTAGATCGTTCCGGTGGTCGGCGCTGCGTTAAACAGCGAGCCTTGGCCGGGCGGTTGTTGTGCCTGGTCGTAGTTACCCACGGGCTGGTTTGCCAGGTTGTAGGCGTAAGCGGGGAAGGTCGCGCCGCCCGCGTGGAGATCTTGCGGGCCGTTGTCGTTGGGTTTAGCGTGGCCGCCGACGGCATGCGTCGTTGCGGGCAGCGCCGAGGTGCCGCTGGGGCTCATGGCACCGCCGTTACAAGCGCTGAGAAGCAGCGCCGGAACGGTTGCCAGGGCCAGCGTGGCCAGGGTCTTGTTCATTGCAAATATGTCCTCGTACTAGCGTGTGCGTGAAGCTGAGGATGTCGAGTGAGCCGGCGCGCGTGAAACGCCGGTAACCGGCTTGGCCGGGGCCGAGCCGGAAAGCGATGAGATGACGATCGCAATCGGAGCGTTGAGGCCGGTAGCGCTGCCGGATATCGTCAGCGACGGCTTGATAGTGCCATTGTGTCCGTCCGGATACGCCGCCAGTTGATTGTTGAAGTCGTCGGCGGCGTACACGTTGGCGCCGTACACCGCGATCGACGGATAGAACGGCTGCAGCGGGCTGCGCGGCGATACGCAAGCTTCATTTTGCGTGACGATGCCTTGGAACGTCACGATGCGCAGCGGCTGAACGTCGGTGTCGCCACCGGATGCGCCCGCGGCATACACGTTGGCGCGCCCCTGACACGTCGGGGTGCTACCGCTGCCGAACGTCACGAGCGAGTTCGCGACAAGTATCTCGCCGCTGCTGTCGAGTCCGACGTTGGTAGTGTCGCCCGGCGTGAGTTCCGTTTTCGTATCCCACGGAATCGTGCGAGATGGGTTTGCCTGCGGGTTATTCCCGTTGCTCGCGAGATTGACGAACACGCCGTATTGCGGTCCCAGTGACGTTTTGAGCGCGCCTGCGACGTAGAAGCTACCAGCAGCGTCCAGCGCGAGCCCGGTCGGACCAGCGTACGAAAGCAACGGCGACGAAAAGTTCCAGGCGGACTGCGGCGTCGCCGCACCGGTAGCTCCGGGCGCATACGTTAGGGCGGCATCGCCGGTATTCGCATCGACGTCGGTCGCGCCGTACGTAACCAAACCGCCCGCAGTGTCGAACGTCATGTAGAGCGGGAAGAGCGACGTTTTACTGCTGCTATCTGCGGTCAGGGTCGCGGTCGGCCGAGCCGAACCGCTGGCGCCGGGGGCGTACATCGCCACCACGTTCTTCTGGTCGGGAGAACCGTTCGAGGGATTGAAGCCGATCGTCGTATCGAAGTAGCCGACGTAGAGATCTCCGGTTGCGTCGACGGCGATGCTGCGCGCGTATAGCTTCGCATCGAGTTGCAGCGTGCGCTCGGGTGCGGCGTTTCCGCCGGCTTTACCGGAATACTCCGTAACGGTCGCGCCCTGTCCGTCGTTGCTGCCGAGGTTGAGGGCGTAGATCGTGCCGACCGGCGGCGGCGGCGGGTTACCGCGCAAGTTGAACGGCGCCGTCGCACTGACCGGTTGCGGAGCCGAAACGCTGGCTTGCAGCGTGATCGACGATGCGTTCGTATCGCCGTTGTAACGTAACGTAATCGGCTGGGCCGGATCTTCGAGTTGCGCGCTCTCGCCCGATTGCGAGCCGGCGTGCAGCGAATATGCGCCGGTAGCATCGCCTTCGATCGTGAGCGCGATCGGATACGCGTAGGGCGTTTTTCCGCTAATCATCGCACCGGCGGCATCGTAGGCGTTCAGGGCAACGGGAACTGTGAGCGCCTTACCGCGTTTGCCGTTCTTTTCGGCCAACGCCAGTTTGAGTTTGGCAACGATTCCGTCGATTTGCCCCGAATTTTGCTCGGAAATCGAGAGCTTGCCGCCGCCACTGCCGATCGATGCTTGCATCGTGCCGACGGACAAAACGTCGCCGGTTGCATTGGGTCCGTCGTAGGTCGTTACGGAGAAGACGTCGGTGCCCGGCGATCCGGAAACGTTGCCGGTGCAAACCAGCTGTTTACCTCGCAGTTTGCAGCCGGGCGATTTGATGCTTGTGGTGATGGTCGACGTGCCGGCGCCGGATACCGGACCACCGTTCACCGACGCCAAGCCGATCGAGAGCGACTCGGTTTTAGACGAAACGTAACCGGGGGAAGCACCGTTGTTGCCGGCGACCGTCACCGCAACCGACACATTCACGAGCGCCGTCGGCGGCGTAACCGGCCCGCCACCAGATCCGACGACAGAGCCGTTCGGCGTGCCCGGAGTGCCGCTGCAACCCGCGGTGAACGCGAGTGCGAGAGCGATTGCCGCACGCGCGTCCGGTCGTAACATCACTGCGGATAGGTGCCTTGCAGCATATCGGACGTGCTGATGTCGGCTTGTCCGTCGTTGCCGCGAATGACCGGTAGTTGCGAAAGATTCGTCGGGTATGACGCCTCGTACAGCGGGTAGTTCGCCCCAGCCGCATAGACCTGATATGAGCCGTTCGGGCAAATCGTTGCGCTCGGTTGATTCGATTGGGTCTTAGGCCCGATGGTATCGGGCAGCGTAAGCGTGTGCGTGCCGGTGTGCTTGGCGACGAGCGTGTAGTACGCGTCGAACGTGTGCGCTTGCAAGCAAACGCCGGTGCCGCTGTTTGCGATCGCACGCAGGATAACGACCGCCTCGGTCGCGCCTTTGGGAACGGTAACCTTAACGGTGCCACCGCCGGTACCATCGGCGCTAAAGCTCGGCGTCTTGAACGCCGGCAGCGGCGTAACGTGCGTGATCTGCGCTGCCGCTGCGAGGACTCCGGGCCCGGGCGTCGGCGTACCGTCGGGCCCGGGTGTCGGCACCGGATTCTGCGGCGTGGTATATGCCGGCGGAACGGCCGCATACAAGCGATACGTACCGATGACCGGCGTTACCGCAAAGTCTGTAAAGCCGAGCGAATAACCGACGAATCCGAGCGCCTCGAGCGACGGGTCGAAGCTCGGAAACGACGGCGGACCACCATAGAAGTGTTCCGAGTTGCTGCCGGTGCCGTACACCGGCAGATTGAAGGCTTGATACAGCGGCGACGTGCCGTTTTGCGGACCGGCGTCTGAGTTGCACGGACAGAATCCGTACCCGAAGGCGCCGGTGGTCGCCGCCTTCTGTCCTTGCGGCGGCCCGGTCCAGAGCGTTTGGTTGAGCGTCCCCCCGGTGATGTGGTTGGTGCCCAGATCGGCGCCGGCAGATTGCACTTCGTCGCCGGTTACCGTCGACGTGAGCACGTTGAAGTTCGACGGTCCGAGAATCTGCGGAATGTTGTAGAGCGTGCCCGATAACCCGTTGGATTGACGCAACGTTAACACTGTGTTCAGTCCGTACGCGACGCTCTGACCGCCATTGAAGCTGATCGTCGCAACGCCGACCGAAAACTGCAGTTTGCTCGATGCGGCTGGGTCGACCGAGGTTTGCGGCGGCTCGGAGGAAGCACCATTGCCGCACGCGGTAAGCAGTGCCACGATCGCAGCAATAATCGTTAATCGCAGAATCATATCGTCACCTGGTAGTAGAGGCGGAACGAAATCGGCGTTTCGTTCGGGTACGTCAGATACGGCGCGTTGCCGTGTGAGGCTACGTCGGGCGGTGCGTACTGCGGCGTACTGTAGGTACAAGGTGCCGAACCGCTGGTCAAACCGGTCGTCACGGGAATACCGTAACAGCCGTTAACGATCGGAACGTTGTAGATTTGGTTGAATAGATTTTGTACTTGTAATCCGAAGATCGATTTGGTCAACGATTTGGTCGGCGGGCTGTACTCGACCGTCAAGTCGGCATCGATGCGCGGCGTGGTGAGCAGGCCGCCGGGCAATCCCGGTTCGTGAATGCCGCGCGTTGCGGCGATGTTCGGCTTGGTGCAGGTTCCCGGATCGAGCGGATCGATGTATCCCGGCGTTTGCGAGAAGATCGTCGAAAGGCTCGTACTTGGAACGATGACCGCTATACCGTTGCAATACACCGCGGTGTAGTATCCGCCGCCGTACGGATAACCGACGTTGAAGCCGATCACCGGGTTGATGCGCCAGCCTTTGGCCGTGCGATAGTTAAAGGCCGCATTGGCTTGGAACGGCGAGAGATCGGGCGAGCGGTATGTGATGCCTAGTGCCAGTGCGGCAGGCTGTAAAAACGCGCCGGGTGGTTCGTTACCGAACTGACTGATGTAGGTCGCCCCGATCTGCATCGACAAGCCGAGCGGAACTTCTTTGGTATAGAGGAGCTCGACGCCGGTGGCTTTTTGCGTGCCCAGATTCGAATACGCGACGTCGCCGTAGACGGGCGTGCCGGTATTATAGTTGAATCCAATAATCTGCGCCGTCTGTTCGATCACGTTGTAACCGCGCCGGTAAAACGGCGTCACCTTGAATGCAGCGCCGTCACGAAACTCGTGCGCCCACGAAACGTCTATGTTGGTAAACGTTGCGCCGACGAGCGGGGCCTCAAGCGTCGAGCTACCGAAGCGATAGTCGCGCGTCAGCCAGTAGAGTTGCTGGGCATAGTTGGAGCACTGCTGGTTGGCGTGCGGACCGCAGTACTGCGCGGGCGCTCCGGTCGTGTTATCGTACGACGGAACATTTTCGAAGGCGGCGTAAGGCGTCATGCTGACGTCGTTGCCGAGTTGGCTGGGCAACGGAATCGACAGCGTATGGCCGAAACCGATGCGCAAGGTATCGCGTTGATCCGGCAGATACGATAGATCGAAATGCGGCTCGTATAAACGTTGGTGAGCGACCGCGCCGACCGTCGGCAGTGCGCCGGCTTGCTCGGGGATCTGAAAGTTGTACCCGTCGAGTCGCAGGCCGGCTTCGCCTTTCCAGCGGTCCGACATGTCGAGCGTGTCTTGCACGTACAAGCCATACGTCTGCTGCGTCACGGTTGGGATGTCGTGTTCGTACGGAAAGCGTACGCCGTTTGGAAAGTAGGAGTTGAGATACCCGCAGCCCGATTGCAAGTTCAGCTGGCGACACAGCGACGGCGAAAAGAAGTCCTCTTCAAGGCCTTGCTGTGCTGCCGGGTTATTGTTGGGCAGCAAACCTTGATACGTGTACGGCAGCGGCAGTGGTTGATTGGGATGTGTGATCGCGTAGGTTACGATGTACGCGGGCGACGTGAACGCCGTGTACGACGTGTAATCGAAGCGGTCGCCGTACGGTTTGAGAAACTCGTAGATACCGCCGACTTTGATCGTGTTCTTGCTGCCGATTTGCGTGGTGTCGTCGAGCTGGAACGCCGTGCGCTGGCCGCCGTAGGGCGAAGCGAAGATCCCTTGTGCCGGCATGATCTGCTCTTGCTGGCTGAACGTACGGAAGTAGCGTGCGGTCAATAGCGACGACGCGCCGAGATTGGCGCCGTACTCAAACTTGTACGCCAGAAAAGGGCTCGACAGCGTGTCGGGTTGCGATACGAACGCATAACTGTTGGGCTGCCCTGGGAACGTCGGCGTCAGCGTATCGCACACGAAGTTCTGCTGCGTCGTGTTGACCGGACCGTTCGAACCGATCACGGGATAGCGCGAGCACTGTCCGGAGGCCTTACCGCCGGTGATGTACTGCAGGTTCTGAAAACCGCCGTAATCCAGCGTTTGATTGACGGACTGATCTTGAATGAAGAACTGGAACCGCTGGCTGTCATTCTTGCCGAATCGGTAGATTAAGTTATCGACGAAGTCGTTCGATGCGACGAACGACGGTGCGTAATACACCGCGTTTGGATCGATGACGCTGCCGAGGGTCGCTGCGTTGGTACCCAACGTGCCGAGGGTCGCGGCGGCCGTTCCCGGAATTCCGTATTGATAGTTCTTGCGAATGCCGATAAAGCCGGCGTAGTTGGACAGATGTTGCTTGGGATCGGCCCAACCCCACTCCAAGCCGAGCTGATGCAAGTATGGGAACACTTGCGACTCGACGTCGGCATGGAAAAACTCCGGATACGTTCCGTGCTTGGCGGTAAATAAGATGAGGCCGGTGCCGGTGTCGCCGTGCGTGGCGTCGCCGCCGCCGGGAATCAGCTGCACGCTGCCGACGCCATTGAGCAGGTTGAAGTTGCCGACGTTCTGGAGCGTGTTTTGCAGGTTCGCGTTGGGCGTTGTGTAGTCGATGCCTTCAAACTCATAGGCCGCTTCGAACGCGAAGCCGCCGCGAATCGAAACGGTTCCGGATTTATCGATCGTGACGGAGGGTATGCTGCGCAGCAACTGGTTCTCGTCGGCGTTGAACGCCTTGCCCTGTACGGTCTCGATTTGCGCGCCGGTCACCGTGTAGGTATCGATCGTCATCCCGCGCTGGTACGCACTGCCGGCCGAACGGGCGCGAGTATGGGCGATCGTGCGCAGGGCGATCGATAGCTCGGCGTCGACTCTTTGCTGCGATCCGTTCAGCACGACGGCCACCGCGGAATAGGCAGCATAGCCGGTGCGGGTAAACGAGATGGAATAGTTGTCCGGCAGCACGCTCAAGAACGTGTAGCGGCCGTGCGCGTCGGTAACGGCCCGGTAAGTGGCGCTCGGTGACTTCGCGACGACGGCCACACCCACGAGCGGGACGTGCGTTGTAAAGTCGGTGACCGTACCTGAGATGATGCCTGATGTGTCGGCTCCAGCGGCCAACGGCGCAGTCGCAATACACAAGAACACCACGCAAGCAAGGCGCTTGCAGAGGCGCGCAACGAAGTCGAGCAACGAGATCTCCCAGTAGCAACGAGAAGCGGCCGGGGCGGATACTCCTCATCACGATGGTAGGCGAGCCTAGCGCTCGCGCGCATCCCGGGAGATGCGATGTTCGTTAATGCACTAGCGGCATCAATGATACGTTCTTAATGATCGACTGCGTTGTCTTATTGTTCGTCCTGACGTTCGTCGACCAACTGCCAGCGCGATCGAAGTCCGAGACGGGAGAGAATCGAGCTGACGTGGCGCTCGACGGTGTGCTCGCTGATATCTAAAACGCGCGCGACGTCGCGATTTGACGAGCCGCGGCGAATCAGTTGTGCTACCTGGCGTTCTCGCCCGGTTAGCGCCAGCGCCGACGGTCGCCGGCGTGGCGCTCCTGCATCGCCTTCTTGGCGAACGAGCAACAGCATCGATTCGTTCGTCCAGCCGCGCAGGCCAACCGCCGCGAACGCGCGTGCGGCATCGCCGGCGGCCGCCGCAGCCGCGTCGTGACGCCCGGTACGAAACAGAATGTATGCCCGCGCCAGCTGCGCGTGGGCATCGGCGAACGGAAGATCGTACGCGGCCAACGCGAGCAGCGCTGCGGCCGCGATGCGCGCGTCGTCGACGTCGCCGTAGCGCGCGGTTATTGAATACAGCTCGATCGTATCCAAGCCGTCGCTTCCGCGCAGAAGCGCGCGACGTAGAGCAACGGCGGCCGGTGACGGCACGCTCGGCTCGGACGGTTCGGCGACGGCCCAGGCCATTGCGGCCGACGCGGCCAGATGGGGCGTCTCACACGTGAGCGCGATGCGCCGTAGTTCGTCGGTGACGACCGATTGTGACGGCGTCGCATCCTGCAGCGCGGAAAGCGCGACCGCGCTCGGAGCGAATAGCGCGTCGATCTCGGGCGATCGAGCGTTGCGCGACTGTGCGACCAGATCGACTGCACGCGCGGTATCGCCCACCGCTACGGAAAATCGCGCGGCCGTCGCAGCGGCGCGCCAATGCCAGCTCCACGCTCGTTGCACGGGAGCCAATACCAGTGCCGCAGCGACGGCGCGTTGCGCGACGTCCACGTTTCCAAAGAGCAACGCGTGCTGGGCCAACCGCTCGTCGATGGCGATCGCGATATGAGTAGCGCCCGCTTCGATTGCGAACGCGGCCCCTGTTCGCAGCAAACGATACGTTGCATCGGCGTCGCCCCGCCATGCTGCCGCGGCAGCGACGGCAGCATAGTCGAACGCACTCGGGCCGCCGGGAAGCGAAGCCACGTATTCTTCGACGTTGACGGCTCCATGTGGCGCCAGAAGTCGAACGTCCTGGACTGCCGCTAAGGCCTCGTGACGGCCCGCAATTGCAAAGACACCGGCGGCCAGCCGCCGCAGCGACGGATCGTCGTTTACTAAGCGGGCGGCGTCCGCGAAACGCGCCGCGTCCCACGTACGCGCGTCGCGCAAAAGCTCGTCTACGCGTTGTTGGGTCGCCGTGGTCATGTGCGCCGATGCTAGCAAGCGGCCATTAAGGCCGCATTACGGCTCGTATAAGATTCCGTGGTCCGAGGGTCCGGTCTACGCGGCGCGAAACGCAGGCCCACCCATGGACCTTCCCAAGCAATACGACCCGAGCACGGTCGAAGAACGCCTCTATCGCCGCTGGGAAGAGAATGGCTACTTCCACGAGGAGCCCGATCCGGCGCGGCCGCCCTTCATTATTTGCATGCCGCCGCCGAACGTTACCGGGCGGGCGCATCTGGGGCATGGGTCGACCTACACCCCGATGGATGTGCTGGTCCGCTACCACCGTATGCGCGGAAACAATGCCGACTGGCTGCCGGGCTTGGATCATGCGGCCATTGCTACCGAAGCCGTCGTTATCAAAGATCTCGCACGCGAGGGCATCACGCGCGACGATTTGGGGCGCGAGCGATTTGTCGAGCGTGCTTGGGATTGGTCGCGCACGTACGGTGGCGCGATCGAATCGCAGTTCCGGGTTTTAGGCTTCGGTCCGGACTGGCAGCGTAGCCGTTTCACGATGGACGAAGGTCTGTCGGCGGCCGTTCGGTCGCTGTTCGTGCGCTTATATCGTGAAGGCCGGATCTATCGCGGCCGGCGGCTGGTCAACTGGGATCCGCGCGGCCAAACGACCGTTTCGGACGCCGAGGTCGATCGTGTCGAGCGGGATGCGACATTGTGGCACGTCGCGTATCCGCTGCGTGACGATTCGCGCCGCAGCATCGTCATCGCGACCACGCGCCCGGAAACGATCCTGGGCGACGTGGCGATCGCGGTGCATCCCGACGACGAGCGCTACGCCGGGCTGGTCGGGAGCCACGTGCTGGTGCCCCCGCTACTGGACCGCTCGATTCCGATCGTGGCCGACGCGGCCGTCGATCGCACGTTCGGGACGGGCGCGGTGAAAGTGACGCCGGCACACGACGCAACCGATTACGATATCGGCACTCGCCACGCGTTGCCGATGCCATCGATCTTGGATCAACAGGCGCGCATCACCGGCGCGGAGATCGGGGTTGGTCCGTACGACGGCATGGATCGGTACGAAGCGCGCAAGCGCATCGTCGAGGACTTGCAACGCGACGGACGTTTGGTGAAAGAAGAAGCGCATCGCATGTCGCTGGCGGTAAGCGAGCGCACCGGGGATGCGATCGAACCGATGCTATCGCTGCAATGGTTCGTCCGCATGGAAGAACTCGCCAAGCCTGCGTTGGACGCGTATCACGACGGTCGGCTCCGTTTTATTCCCGAGCGCCACGGCCGCACGTACGTACAGTGGCTCGAGAATATTCGCGATTGGAACATCTCGCGACAACTGTGGTGGGGGCACCGTCTTCCGGTGTGGTACGCGCCCGACGGCACTCCGGTGGTGGCCGAAACCGAAGAAGAAGCGCGCGAGATCTCGTTGCGCGACTTCGGCACCGACGTTTTGGTGCGCGACCCCGACACGTTGGACACTTGGTTTTCGAGCGGCATCTGGCCGTTCTCGATTCTCGGCTGGCCGGAGTCGACCACCGAACTCCAGTGCTGGTACCCGTCGCAGGTGTTGGTCACCGGCGGCGATATTGTGTTTTTATGGGTGGCCCGCATGGTGATGCTGGGGCTGCACGTGATGGGCGAGCTGCCGTTTCCCGAAGTATTCGTTCCGCCGCTGGTGTTTGACGCGCAAGGGCGTAAAATGTCGAAATCGCTCGGCAACGCGATCGACCCGATGGAGTTGGCCAAACAATACGGAGCCGACGCATTTCGTATGGGCGTCCTGCGACAGATGCGGCTCGAAGGCCAGGAAATACGATTCGTCGAGTCGCGCTGCGAAGAAGCGCGCAACTTCAACAACAAGATTTGGAACGCCACGCGCTTCTTGCTGACGTTAGCCGAAGGCTTGCCGGGTGCGCGTATTCTGCCGAAGCCGCAGTCGCTGACGATCGCCGATCGTTGGATCTTAACGCGCTTGCACGACACGATCCTCGCGGTGGAAAGCGCGTACGATCGCTACGACTTCGGTTCGGCGGCCGACGCGTTGTGGCGCTTCGTGTGGTACGAATTCTGCGATTGGTATCTCGAGGCGACGAAAATCGAAGACAACCTGTCGACGCGCGCCGCGGTGCTGTCGTTCGTTTGGAACAACGCGATGCGCTTGCTGCATCCCATCGAACCGTTTATTACCGAAGAGGTGTGGCTGGCGATCCCGCACGACGGCAAGACGATCATGACCGCCACGTGGCCGGATCCGGAGGAGGTGCCGGTCGACCGCGATGCCGCCGCCGCCTTCGAATTGGTGCAGCTCGCGGCCGAGCGTCTGCGCAATCTGCGGGCCGAGATGGGGCTGCAACCGCGCGAGCCGCTAACGTTGGAAACGCCCGCAAACGTTCCGGCTCAAGCCGCGGCGTTGCTCGGTCACTTTGTGGCTGCGGCCATCGAGCCCGCGCCCGCTAGCGGCGACACGCTGGAGGATGCGCTGGCCGCGTTACGCGCCCGGGCTCCGCGCGAGTTGCTCGAGGCACGCTACACCAAGGAGGTCGCGCGCTTAGCGGGCGAGGTGGAACGATTGGAACGAAAACTGTCGAACGATGCATTCGTCGCCAAGGCTGCACCCGACGTGGTTGCGAAGGAGCGAGCCAAGCTTGAGGGATACCGGTTGGAGCAAAAGAACGTGCAATCCGCACTCGACGCGCTAACGGACTCGGTCGCATGAACGCGACCACACGCCATCGCGTTGTCATCCGCGACGACGAAATCGCACGTACCTGTGCGCGTCTCGCGCACGAGATCGTCGAACCGTCCGAAGCGCGCGACGGCGTCGTTCTGCTCGGCGTGCGCCGCGGCGGGGAAGGTTTCGCGGCGCGTCTGGCGGCGGAAATTACCCGCATAGGAGGCGCCCCGCCCGAGCTGGGCTTTCTCAACGTCAATCTGTACCGCGACGACCGCGTGACGCACGAAATGGCGGAGTCGCGAATTCCAGTCGATGTGACCGGCCGCACCGTCGTGATCGTCGATGACGTTCTCTACACCGGGCGCACCATTCGCGCCGCGCTCGACGCGGTGACCGATCTCGGCCGTCCGTCGGCGATTCGATTATGCGTGCTGATCGACCGCGGGTTGCGCGAGCTGCCGATCCAACCCGATTACGTCGGCCGTGTAATCCCAACCAGCGCGGGCGAACGCGTGGCAGTGTCGCTGGGAGCCCAACGCGCCGCATCCGATGAGGTAGTGGTCGTTGCGGATACGCCATAGCCTCATCGACCTGACCGATCTCGACCCCGACAATCTCCGCTACGTCTTCGAACGGACCGCCGAGTTCGAACGCACGCCGCCCGGACGCCTGCTCGATCGCGTTGCGTGCGTCAATACGTTTTTCGAGGAGAGCACGCGCACGTTCACGTCCTTCAACCTAGCCGAACTTCGTCTGGGCGCCGACGTCGTAAATCTGACCCCGCGCGACTTGAGCTTGGCGAAGGGCGAAACCATCGAGGACACCGCGATCTCGCTAGGAGCGATGGGCGTGGACGTGCTGGTCGTGCGTCATCCGGAGAGTGGCTTTGCCGAGCGGCTCGGCGCGGTGTTCGACGGGCACGTCGTCAACGCGGGCGACGGAACGCACGCGCACCCGACGCAAGCGTTGCTGGATATGTATACGCTGATCGAGGAGTTCGGCGGCTTAGAAGGACGGACGGTCGCGATCGTTGGCGATGTCGCGCACAGCCGCGTTGCGCATTCGTTGATCGCAGGCTTAAAACGCGCCCACGCCGACGTCGTACTCGTGGGACCGCCGCCGTTTCTTCCCGACGAATACGCCGGCCCGGGCGTGTGCATCGAGCGCGACTTCGATGCGGTTTTGCCCAAAGCGGATGGAATCGTGTTGTTGCGCATCCAGCGCGAACGGTTTGCGTCGATGCCCCTAACGGACGAGGAGTACGTGCGCGATTACCGCCTCGATCGTACTCGGTTGAAGAAGGTGCGCGATGACGCGGTGATCTTGCACCCCGGTCCGTACAATCGCGGCATGGAACTCGACGACTGCGTGCTCGATTTTGCCGGTTGGCGATATGCCAAGCAAGTGCGACACGGGGTATCGGTTCGGATGGCCGTGCTAGACTTTTTGGTGCACGGACGGCGTTGATCGCCGGCGGTGGTAGCGTCGTGATCGCCGGCGGCCGATTGGTCGATCCGTCGATCGGCGTCGACGCCCTGCGGGACGTGCGCATTCGCGACGGTATCGTCGTCGAGGTCGGCGAGCACATCGCTCTCGAGGACGGGGACATCGCGATCGATGCCAGCAACGCGTTCGTATCGCCCGGTTTCATCGACATGCACGTCCACTTACGCGAACCCGGATTTCCCGAAAAGGAAACGATCGTGACCGGCACACATGCCGCCGTGCGAGGCGGCTTCACGGCCGTCGCGTGTATGCCCAACACCGAACCGGCACTCGACGATCCGGCGGTGCTGCGGGCCGTCGTTGCGGCGGCCGCCGAACGCGCGAAGTGCCGCGTCTATCCGATCGGCGCGATCACGCGCGGCCGGCTCGGACGCGAGCTGTGCGACTATCACGCGCTCCAGGCCGCCGGCGCGGTGGCGTTTTCGGACGACGGGTCGACCGTGGAGGATACCGCACTGTTGGTGCGGGCGGCGTTGGCGGCCGCGGGCGAAGCGCCGTTCATTTCGCATTGCGAAGACGAAGGCATTAAGGCCGGCGGTGTGATGAACGAAGGCGTGACCTCGCGGCGATTGGGTTTGCAAGGAAGCCCGGCGATTGCCGAAGAGTCGATCGTCGCACGCGATTGCACGATCGCGATCGAAACCCGCAAGCGCTGGCACATCGCACACATTACGACCGCCGCCGGTTTAGATCTCGTGCGGGCGGCGAAGTTGCAGGCTACGCATGTCACGTGCGAGGTGACGCCGCATCATCTGGCCTTTACCGACGAGCTCGTCGCGACGCTTGGATCGGCCGCGAAAGTCAACCCCCCGCTGCGAACGCATGCCGATGCAGCGGCGCTGCGCCAAGGCGTGCGCGATGGAAGCATCGACGCGTGCGCCAGCGATCACGCACCGCACACCGATGCAGAGAAGTCTGGCGATTTCGAACACGCCGCGGTCGGGTTTACCGGATTAGAGATTGCGGCCGGCGCGCTGGCGTATGCGATCGAGGATTTGTCGCTACGGCGTTACGTCGAAGTGTTGTCGACTGCTCCGGCGCGCATTCTCAACATCCCGGGTGGATCGCTTCGGGTCGGGAGTCCGGGCGACGCGGTGGTGTTCGCCGACCGTCCGTGGCGCGTCGATCCGCAACAATTCGCGTCGAAAGGCCGCGTGACGCCGTTCGCCGGGCGAACGCTTCCGCGGCGGATCATCGCGACCATCGTCGGCGGAATCGTCGCATTTTGCGAAGATTTATAACCTCGGTTATCGACGAACCAAGCGTTCGGCAAGCGAGCGGGAGGACTGGCATCGAGACCTCGTAACTGAGAAGATGTGTTCAGGTCCTTGGTTTCAGTATGTCTCGTGTTAGCGGTCGCGGTCGCGGTCGGTTGCTCCGGTACGCCGATGCCGAGCGGTTACGCCGGTGCGCAAGCGTTCTCGTTGGCAGACGCGGGACAAGGGAACAAGATCAAACACATCGTCGTCATCGTTCAAGAGAATCGTACGTTCGATAATTTCTTTGACTGCTTTCCGGGAACCGAGTGCGTAAAAACGGCGCCTGGCCCCGGCGCAAAACCGGGCCCGTCGTCCGAGCCGAGTCCGTGTCCGGCACTGCACACGCTCCCGCCGGGGCCGACCCCGACCCCGATCGCGTTGCAGTTCAACGTTCCGCTCGTCGACCTGGACCCGAACCACTTCTATTGTCCGGGCTTCAAAGTCGAATACGATAAGGGCCGGATGGACGGTTTCTACTGGGAGGCCGACTGCGTATTCCACAAGCCGTGTGAGTCGTACACGTATCGAGTCACGAACCCCAAGCAGATTCAGCCGTATTGGGATATGGCGTCGCAATACGTCCTTGGCGATCGCATGTTCCCGACGGAGTTCAGCGGAAGCTACACGGCGCATCAAGACTTGATTCGCGGCGACACGACCTACGAAACCGGCAAGAGTCTCGTCGATTTTCCCTGGAATAGCGAGAATACGAGCAACTGGGGCTGCGACGACCAGCCGGACAGCAAGACGCCGCTCATCACGTCGCAACATCTCTACGTTCACAACGGACCGTTTCCGTGCATGACGTACGAAACGATCCGGGACACCTTGGATGCGGCCAAGATATCGTGGAGATATTACGCGCCGCCGTTTGGCTTCGATGGCGGCCAGATGTGGAATGCGTTCGACGGCGTCAAAGCCGTGCGGTACAGCGACGAATGGCCGTCGTCGAAAAACTTCAACTGCACCGGCAGCTGCGTGTCGTGGCCCAACACGAACATTTTGTGCGATATCTCCGGGAAGACCGGCGGAAAGTGCCCGACGCCGAAATCCAACGGACCGGCGGTATTGCCGGCCGTGTCGTGGGTCATTCCGACCAATGAAGAATCCGATCATGCCGACGGACAAGGCACGGACCTCGGACCGGATTGGGTAACGTCCGTCGTCAATGCGGTGGGCGAGAGTAAGTATTGGGACTCGACCGCGATCGTGATTTTCTGGGATGACTGGGGTGGATTCTACGATCACGTAAAGCCGCCGCAACTCGATTATGCGGGCTTGGGTTTCCGCGTCCCGTTGATCATCATCTCGCCGTATGCCAAGAAAGGCTACGTATCGCACACGCAGTACGAGTTTGGCAGCGTGTTAAAGTTTATCGAGGGCACGTTCGGACTTCCCAGCCTGGGAACGACCGATCGACGCGCCGCCAACATCACCGATTCGTTCTTTTTTAATCAAAAGCCGCGCGCGTTCGTTCCGATTAAGCCCTTGAAGAAGAATGAAGACCTGCAGTTCTTCCTCGAACGCCGGCCCGATACCACACCGGTCGATACGGAGTAACAAACGGTGTCAAAGAAACTCGTTGCTCTAGCATGTCTCCTTGCGGTTAGCATAGCGGTTGGATGCTCGGGCGTTTCGACGTCGAACGCAACGGGCGATCTTCCAGCGCTCGCCAGACAGCAGGCTAGCAGCGGAAAGATCCAACACATCGTCGTCATCGTGCAAGAGAATCGCACGTTCGACAATCTATTCGATTGTTTTAAGGGCACGGACTGTATAATGACGGCCCCCGGTTCCGGCGCGGAACCGGGTCCGCGGACCGCGTCGAGCCCATGTCCGGAGCTGAACACACCGAGCCCCGGCCCCAGTCCGACGCCCATCAACATCAAATTCCATCAGCCGTTAGCCGGAATAAACGATCCCGGCCATACCTACTGTCCGACGTTCAAAATGGAATACGACGACGGCAGAATGGACGGGTTTGCGTACGTCGATAGCCTGCAATACCCGAAGAAAAACTGGGTCTATCGCGTTACCGATCCGGCCGATATCAGGCCGTACTGGGCGTTAGCAAAAAGTTACGTCTTAGGCGATCGCATGTTTCCCACCGAGTTCAGCGCAAGTTATACCGCCCATCAAACGCTGATCCGCGGCGATGCAACCTACGAGAAAGGGGAGAGTTTAGTGGATCTCCCCGAGGACCATGGCGCCAGCAAGTGGGGTTGCGACGATACGCCGTACACGCAGACGCCACTGCTGAGTTCGAAACAACAGTATAACCTCGCCGGTCCTTTCCCGTGCATGACGTACGAGACCATGCGCGATACGCTCGAAGCCAAAGGCGTGAGCTGGCGATATTACGTCCCCCCGTGGCCCGACGACGGCGGACAAATGTGGAACGCGTTCGACGGCATCTCCGCCGTACGTTATAGCAGTGAGTGGCCGACGAAATTCAAAGTTCCGTTTACTTGCAACGCAACGGTCAACTGCGTTTCGTGGCCCAACACCAACGTGTTCTGCGACGTCGGAACGGTTACGAGCCCGTGTCCGACGCCGAACACTCCCGGCCCCGTTGCGCTGCCCGGGGTTAGCTGGGTGATTCCAACCGGCGTGGAGTCCGACCATTACAGTATCCAACATTACAAGTCCGTCGATACCGGGCCCGATTGGGTGGCCTCCGTCGTCAACGCGATCGGTGAGAGCAAATACTGGAATTCGACCGCGATCATCATCGTGTGGGACGATTGGGGCGGATATTGGGATCACATTTCGCCGCCGCAACTCGATTATCGCGGACTCGGTTTTCGGGTCCCGCTGCTCGTTATTTCACCCTATGCCAAGAAAGGTTACGTGTCGCACACGCAATACGAGTTCGGCAGCATCTTGAAGTTTATGGAGACGACCTTCGGGCTCGATAGCTTGAACACGACCGACGTGCGGGCCAACAATCTGACCGACGTTTTCGACTTTACGAAGAAACCGCGGAAGTTCGTGCCGATCGCACCCGAGAATCCGAGCCACGATCGGGCATACTTCATGAAGTTACCACCCGACTACACGCCGGTCGATACGGAGTAGGGCGAGCGCTCCTCCCAGGGACCCGCGAGACCCGGCGCTAACCCGAACGGCCGATGCATTCCTCGCCTCCGGCCGCCCTGTTTCTCGCCGATGGGAGCCGCTTCGACGGCTACGGCTTGACCGATGGGCTGGCGCTGGGCGAGGCGGTGTTCTACACCGGCATGACCGGCTACGAAGAAGCGCTGACCGATCCGTCGTACGCCGGCCAGATTCTGACCTTCACCTATCCGATGATCGGGAATTACGGCATTTCGGGTAGCGCCAGCCAATATTCGCGCGCGTGCGCGGCGGGCGCCGTGGTCAAGCAGATTGCAACGCACCCGTCGCACCATCTAAGTCGAACCGATTTGTCGTCATGGCTGGTCGAGCAAGACGTTCCCGCGCTCATCGGCGCCGACACACGCTCGATTACCATCGCGTTACGCGAGCACGGCACGATCGCCGGTGCGTTGGCGGTTGGTGAAGGCGCGTTGGCCGACGCCGAGCGTAAGCTGGCCGAATTCGTTCGCGGGAACGCGAATGCCGGCTTGGTCGCCTCGGTGGCAACCCAAACGGCGACCGTGGAAGGGCCGGTAGGCGGCGTACCCGTTACGCTAATCGATTGCGGTGTCAAGCGGGCGATTCTCCGGGAACTCCAAGCACTCGGCGCTCGAATAACGGTATTGCCCTACGATGCATCGAGTGACGACGTGCTCGCCACCGCTCCACAGGCGGTATTCGTATCGCCCGGACCCGGCGATCCGACCGATTTGCCGGAAACGATCGAGACCTTGCGCGCATTGAGCGACAGCACGCCGCTCTTCGGCATCTGTTTGGGGCACCAATTACTGGCATTGGCGTACGGTGGACGCACGTACAAACTTCCGTACGGCCATCGGGGCGGAAATCAACCGGTGCAGGAACGTAGCGGCGAGGTGATCGTCACCGCGCACAATCACGGCTATGCGGTCGACGCATCGTCGCTACCGGCCGAGTTAGAGGCAACGATGACCAATCTAAACGACGGGACCAACGAAGGTTTCCAACATCGTACGCTGCCGATCGCCGGCGTGCAGTTTCACCCCGAAGCGTCGCCCGGTCCGTTCGACGCTCGTAAACTCTTCAAGCAATGGTTCGAATCCGCCGGCTTATCGCAGCGCTAGCGATAGCGCTCGCGCTCGCACCGGCACACGCCGGCGCGCAGTCGCTGCAGCATCTGACGGTGCAGAGCTTCACGCTGTCGTCCGACACGTCGACGCCGCACGTCGACGTACCGTTTCACCTAACGGTCACGTTGCGCGTGCGTGAGAACGTCGGCTCGATCGGCAACCTCGAGCTTCCGCTGCTCGCGTCGCTCGAATTGCTGGGCGACGAGCGCGAAGTAAGCGCCGGACCCGGCGGATCGACGTATCGCGAAACGATTTCCGTCGCGGCGCACGCGGCCGGCGCGCTGGCGATCGCGCCGGCCGTTCTGCAAGCGATCGATGCCCGCGACAAACGCGCCAAGCAATATTCCACCAACGGTCTAACGTTGACCGTGGTTGACTCGCCTACGGCGAGTCTCGTGAACGCGGCGAGCGGCTTCGACTTGCGTCGCGCGTTCCTCATCGTCGTCTTCTGGCTCATCGTTATGATCGTTATCGTGGCGATCGTCATCGCGATCGCACGCCGGGGCGCGGTTGCAGATATTCGCACGGCGCCGCCGGTGGTCGACGAAGCGCCGGCGATGCCCCCGCGTACGATCCACGACCAATTGGCGGATGCGTTACTGGTGTTGCGGGCGGATCCGACGCGCCTAATGGCGGTTGCGGTTCGCGGGGCCGTGTGGCGCCTGATCGGTGCCGACGAAGGCGAGACGTTGTCGGCGGTTTTGCGATTGCCGCGCGCCGGCGCCGAGCCGATGCGCGGATTGCTGATCGCGTTGGAACGCGCCGCATTTACCTACGATTCGGATCTTCCGGGCGCAATCTCGGACGCATGTCTTGCGCTGGAGCGTAACATCGGATGAACGAACGGACTCCCCACGCGCTCTCGGCGGCGCTTTCCGAAACCATCGTCGGTCAGTCTAATGTGGTCGAAGCCTTGCTCATGGCGCTCTTGGCGAACGGACACGTGCTGCTCGAGGGTCCGCCCGGTTTGGCCAAGACGCTGGCCTGCCGCGCGATGGCGGCGGCGCTGGACGGCACGTTCAAGCGCATTCAGTTTACGCCCGATCTGCTTCCGAGCGACATCGTCGGCACGCGCGTGTTCGATCAACGCGAAAGCGCCTTTACCACGGTACTAGGCCCGATCTTCGCCAACGTCGTGTTGGCCGACGAGATCAACCGCGCGCCGGCTAAAGTGCAATCGGCGCTTTTGGAAGCGATGCAAGAGCGCCAAGTGACGATCGGCCCGCAGACGCACCCGCTGCCGGACCCGTTCGTCGTAATGGCGACCATGAATCCGCTCGATGCCGAAGGCACGTATGCGCTTCCGATCGCGCAGATGGACCGGTTTCTCATCAAAGTCGACGTCGGCTATCCGTCCCGCGACGAAGAGTTGCAGATTCTCGACCGGTTCGCGTTGGCCGATACCCAACCGGTCCGCGGCGTGGCGACGTTAGCCGACGTCGCAGCCTGGCGCGTGCAAGCGCACGCCGTCCACATCGATGAGAAGTTGAAACGCTACATCGTCGAGTTGGTCGCGATCACGCGCGAAGGCGACCGCGTTTCGGTGACGAGCGCGGCCGGCCGGACGATTTCATGTGCCGAGTTGATCGATTACGGTGCGAGTCCCCGAGCGACACTCGCCTTGGCGAATCTGGCGCGAGCGCGTGCGTTTCTGGCCGGGCGCGACTTCGCGTTGCCGGACGACGTGCGGGCGGTCGCGCCGGACGCGCTGCGGCATCGGATCGGATTCAACTACCGGATGGCTACAGAAGGCGTCGCGGTCGACCGCGCGATTGACGCACTGATCTCCGCGATTCCCGCGCCGTAGTCGCAGCATGACGATTCGCGACGCGTTGTTGCGAGGTAAGCGGCGACCGCGCGCGCTAGGGGCGGGATCGCCGACGGTCTATCGTGGCGACGGCTACGAGTTCGTCGAGTTGCGCGCCTACGTCCCCGGCGACGACGTGCGACGCATCGATTGGGCGGCAACCGCGCGCGCGGCGACGTTGCAATCGCGGGTGGTTCTCGAAGACGTTGCGTTGACGTTGGCCGCCATCGTCGACGGGTCGGGATCGATGCGCGTCGGTCGCCGCAGGCCGTTGCTATCTGCGGCTGCCGAAGCGACGTCGGCGTGGTTCGGAGCTGCGACCGCCGACGACCGGTGCATCAACGTCGCGTCCGATTGGATGACGCCCGCAGCGCTGCAACGCTCGCGTCACGCAGCGATCGCCGCATCGGCGCAGCCGGGCCCGTTCGATTGTGCGCGCGCTTTCCAGACGGCGCTGAATGCATTGCCGCGCGGCACCGCGTTGCTAGCGATCGGCGATTGGTTCGATCTCGGCGCCGGCGACGACGCATTGGTGCATCGCCTTGGAGCGCGCTTCGATTGCACGGTGCTGGTCGCGCGCGATCCGTGGTACGACGGCTTGCCGTTGGGCGGCATCGTTCGCGTACGCGGAGCCGAAGGCGGAGCGGTTCGCGCGTACGTCGGAGGACGCGAGCGCCGCGCTTACGCTCGCGCCGTCCGAGCGCGCGAGTCGAGCGTCGTACAGCGTTTCGCGCAAGCGAACTGGCGCACCGGCCTGCTGCACGAGCGCGACGGCGGAGGCTCGTTGCATGAAGCATTTGGACTGGCGTATCGCGGGGTGCCGGCGTGAGCGTCGAGCATCCGTGGTGGTTGCTGTTTGCCGTGGTGCTGGTTATTGCGTTCGCGATCCTCATCGTGCGGCTTCAGCGGAGAACGACCGCGCGCGATCTCGCCTATTCTAACGTCGACTTTTTTGCGCAAGCGATTCGCCCGCGGGCATGGATTCCGCGCGCGTTAACGATCGCGTTAGTGGCGGGCGTCGCCGGCTTGCTCGGTGCGGCGGCGCGACCGCACGTGACGGTACCGCTGCCGATTCACGATGGACAAGTGTTCATCTGCATCGATACGTCCGGCTCGATGGCGTCGACCGACGTCGCGCCGACGCGTGCCGAAGCTGCCAAAGCTGCGGCGCGGGCGTTCATCAACGAGACGCCGGCCGGTACGAAAATCGGCATCATTGCGTTTGCCGCTGGAGCGGAGATGGTGCAGCCGCTCAGTTCCGACCGCACGGCGGTCTCGGCATCGCTCGATAATTTGCCGCAACCCGACGGCGCGACGGCAATCGGCGACGCGCTGCGGCTAGCCGCGCAGAATCTCCCGGCCGCCGGCCATCGCGTCGTCGTACTGATCACCGACGGCGTCAACAACGCCGGTTCGGATCCGATCGAGGCCGCGCAGTGGTTGGGGCAACACCACGTTCCGGTGTACACGGTCGGCATCGGCACGCAACAAGGCGGCCTAATTCCGGGGACCAACGACGAGGCCACGATCGATGAGGACGCCTTGCGACAGTACGCGGAAGCCAGCGGCGGGGCGTACGCGCGCGCCGAAAATGCGGTGCAGCTGCACGACGCATTGGCGCGTCTTGCGCGCCTGACGACGGTGCGCAATCAGGAAATCGATGCGTCGTTACCGCTAGCGCTGGCCGGTGGCGGTTTGATGCTGTGTGCATTCATCACCGGCTTGGCGACGGGAAGATATCCGTGATCCCGTACGACGTTGCTCCCGGAGACGATCCAATCGCGACGCTGACACGCTGGATAGAAGCGGCGCGCGACGCACGTTCGATTACGGCCGACAGCATGTGCGTGGCCACGGTCGACGCACAGGGACGTCCGTCGGCCCGCATCGTGCTGCTGCGTGGATTCGATCGTGCCGGCTTGCGCTTCTACACTTCGTATCTAAGCCGGAAAGGGCGCGAACTCAGCGATAATCCGGCGGTTGCGGCCGTGCTGCATTGGCCCGAGCTGGAACGGCAAGTGCGCGTCGAAGGCGTGGCCCGCGCTTTATCCGATGATGAATCGGACGCGTATTTCGAGTCGCGCCCACGCGGGCATCGCTTAGGGGCGTGGGCGTCGGAGCAAAGCGAACCCGTCGACGACCACGCACTGTTGGAGGAGCGTTTCGAAGCGTACCAAGCTCGCTTTGAGGGACAAGACGTGCCGCGCCCGCATTCGTGGGGCGGCTACGCGATCGTACCGCAGCGTATCGAATTCTGGCAGAGCCGACCCAACCGGCTGCACGATCGAATGCGCTTCGAACGTTCGCACGATGGGTGGAGTGCCGTTCGCCTCCAGCCGTAGTGATTGCGGCGCCGCCGCCGGATAAGGAACGGAGTTCGACCCGGCGAAGAAATCGATTATGAGAATCGGCATTTTAGCAGGTCGCATTTGTGTATTGGTGGGCTTGGGTGCACTCGCCGCTTGCAGCTCGTCCGCGACCGAAGTACCCGCGACGCCAATGGCGCCATCTCTCGCGACCCAAACAAAAGAGACGCTCTTCGTTGTCGACTATTACGGGAACGCCGTCGACATGCTGGGATATCCGAGCGGAAAGTTATTGGGAGTAATTACGGGATTAAACAAACCAGGCAGCGACTGCAGCGATGGGGCGGGGAACGTTTGGGTTGCGAACACGGGAGGCTCGACGATTGAAGAGTATTCGCATACCGGCAGCCATATCGCCACCTTAGCTGACGATGGCTACGAGCCGATCAGTTGTGCGTACGACCCTAAATCCGGAGATTTGGCTGTCGGCAACTTTACTTCCGAGGAGAGCGGTCCGGGGAATATCGCACTATATACGGGCGCCTCGGGAAAGCCGAAATTCTATCGAAGTTCGAAGATTCTCATCGTTAATTACGTCGCCTATGCCGGTACCACCGGAACGCTCTATCTCGACGGCGCCAATCAGTCAGGCCGGCTTTTTTATGGCTCGTTTAGCAAAGGGAAGTTTAAAACCATCCCAGTCACCGGAGCGACGATTCAGTATCCTGGAAATCTTGCATGGTCCAGCGTCACGAAGAGCATGAACCTCCAGGATTCGGAGACATACGGCGAGCCAATCTATCAGATTGCACCGTCGGGAAAAATTACCGGCCAGGTCGACTTGCATTGTGAGGGCGAGTGTAACCCCTATGTCCTTTTGGACGATCACCTTGTAACAGTTGGCACGCAACTCGAACTCTTCAAATACCCTCAGGGCGGAAAGGCCGTCAAGAGGATTTCGACCGGCTCGTACCAGTTTTTGGCAATCAGCCCGGGAATGTCGCAGTAGATGCCGTTCCAAAATACGTATTGTTTTTCGCTGCAGCGGCCCTGGGCGGTTGCGCGGGATTCGGAACCAGACCAAATCCGATAGCGGGGATTAGACCGACCTTCCGGGTGGTGTTTGTTGCACAGTCCGGACTCGGCAGCATCGCGTTGCTCGCACACGCGAAAGGGCAGCCGAAGATCATGTAAGGCTTGAGAGAAATATAACCGGCAAGACGAGTTGCGAGGTTCGGCTATGTCCGGATACCGGCAATGGCGATCTCAAGATGTATCAATATCCGATTCGAAATAATTGGGCGCGTCGGGCGGTTCGACGCTGAAGCGGCCGCAACTTTCCAGGACTGCGAGCATCGGCAGGCCAATGAAACGGCCCGAGCATGCCCCGGAATGTAATGGTCATCGGCTCTGGACCGATCGTCATCGGTCAGGCTGCCGAATTCGACTACGCCGGCGTGCAAGCGTGCAGGGCGTTGCGCGAGGAAGGCCACCGGATCGTCCTCGTCAACTCGAATCCGGCGACGATCATGACGGATCCCGAGATTGCCGACGCGGTGTATCTCGAGCCGCTGACCGTTGAATCCATCGAACAAATCATCGCGCGCGAGCGGCCCGACGCATTGCTGCCCACGTTGGGCGGCCAGACCGGCCTGAATCTTGCCGTCGAACTCGACGAAGCCGGAATTCTTGAAAAATACGGCGTCGAAACGTTAGGGACGCCGATCGAAACGATCAAGCTGGCCGAAGACCGCGACCGTTTTAAGAAGAAGATGATCGAGATCGGCGAGCCGGTTCCCGAGAGCGAGATCATCACCGACATCGAGGCCGGCGTCGCATTTGCCGAACGCAAAGGTTACCCGCTAGTCATCCGGCCGGCCTACACCCTCGGTGGCACCGGCGGCGGCATCGCCTACGACGAAAAACAGCTGCGCGAGTTTCTCGACGCGGGATTGACGGCCAGCCTCATCCATCAAGTGCTGCTCGAGACCTCCTTACTCGGTTGGAAAGAGATCGAGTACGAAGTGCTGCGCGACAAAGCCGGCAACTGTATCACCGTGTGCAACATGGAAAACATCGATCCGGTCGGCGTGCATACCGGCGACTCGATCGTCGTCGCGCCCTCGCAGACGCTGTCGGATCTCGAATATCAGATGCTGCGCAGCGCGAGCATCAACGTCATTCGTGCGCTCAACGTGCAGGGCGGCTGCAACATTCAGTTCGCGTTGCATCCGGATCGCAGCGAATACGCGATCATCGAAGTCAATCCACGCGTTTCGCGCAGTTCTGCACTGGCATCGAAAGCTACCGGGTATCCGATCGCCAAGATCGCGACGCGTATCGCGCTAGGCCAGACGCTCGACCAAATTCCAAACCCGGTCACGGGCGTCACTAAAGCTGCGTACGAGCCGACGCTGGATTACGTCATCGTAAAAATCCCGCGTTGGCCATTCGATAAATTCCCACTTGCCGATACGCGTTTGGGAACGCAGATGAAATCCACGGGCGAAGCGATGGGCATCGGACGCACGTTTCGCGCAGCGCTGATCAAGGCGATCCGCGGGCTGGATCTCAAGCGGCGGTCGTTGACCGGCGCGCTGTACGACTGGAGCCGCGACGAACTCGAAACGGAAATTGCAAAGCCGTCGCACGAGCGGCTGTTCGCGGTGGCCGAGTTACTGCGTCGCGACATGTTCCCGGAGCGATTCGATGCCAGCGACCGGCATGGCGCGATCGAGCGCATCGCCGAACTGTCGTCGATCGACCGCTTTTGGCTCAACGAGTTCGCCGACCTCGTCGAGTTGGAAGAGCGCCTGCGCGTCGACCCGTCGCCGGGCGACCGGCGGCAAGCCGCCGAGTGGGGCTACGATCGGAGCATGGCCTCGGCCGAACCGGCTGCATTTCGCATGGTCGATACCGCGGCTGCTGAGTTTCCGGCCAAGTCTCCGTATTACTATCTGTCACGCGGCGAAAGCGACGAGATGCGCGCCGTCGCGCGCGAGGCGGTAGTCGTGGTCGGCAGCGGTCCGATCCGCATCGGACAGGGCATCGAGTTCGATTACAGTTGCGTGCACGCGGCCTGGGCACTGAAGGCGGCCGGCTTCGCACCCGTCGTCGTGAACAATAATCCCGAAACGGTTTCGACGGATTTCGATATTTCGGACGTGCTGATCTTCGAACCGCCGGCAGCCGACGAAGTGGAAGCGGCATACCGCGCCACCAACGCTCGCGGCGTGATGCTGGCGTTCGGCGGGCAGACCGCGATCAATCTTGCGGCCGAGCTCAGCGCTCGCGGCGTCCGAATCGTCGGTAGCGACCGAGCGTCGCTCGACATGGCTGAGAATCGCGAGCAGTTCGACGCCGCGCTGTCGCGCCTCAACGTTGCACGTCCGCAGGGGCACGCCGCACGCAGCTTTCGCGAGGCGCGCGCGATCGCGCGCGAACTGGGCTTTCCGGTGCTGGTGCGTCCGTCGTTCGTGCTCGGCGGCCGCGCGATGGAAATCGTCTACAACGAAGGCCAGTTGGCATCCTACGCCGAGTCCGCGCCGGATATCGTCCCGGACGCGCCCTTATTGGTCGACAAATACTTGCGCGGACTCGAACTCGAGGTCGACGCGGTCTTCGACGGCCACGACATCTTGATTCCGGGCATCTTCGAACACGTCGAGCGAGCCGGCATTCATTCCGGGGATTCGATTAGCGCCTATCCGGCGCAAACGATCGACGCCGCCATGGAACGGCGTATCGCCGAGGTTACCGAGGCCGTCGCGCGCGAGCTGAAGATTCGAGGATTGATCAACATTCAATTCGTAGTGCACGACGATCAGTTGTATATCATCGAAGCCAATCCGCGCGCCAGCCGCACGGTTCCGATCATCCAAAAAGCCACCGGGATCAATATCGTCGCGGCGGCAACGCGTGTGGGATTGGGCGAACGCTTGCGGGACATGCCGTACGGAACCGGGTTGCGTCCGGCCGTGCCGTTCGTCGTGGTGAAAGTGCCGGTCTTTTCGTTTTCGAAAATGCGCGGCGTCGAAACGATCCTCGGACCCGAGATGAAGTCGACCGGCGAAGTGCTCGGGATCGACGCAACGTTTGCCGGTGCGCTCCGCAAGGGATTCATCGCAGCCGGGGTGCGTATGCCGGGCAGCGGCGGGCGCATCCTCGTTTCGATCGCCGACGCCGAAAAGGCCGAAGCGGTGCCGGTTCTGCGTCGTTATGCCGAGCTGGGACACACCTTAGTGGCGACGCCGGGTACGCGGCGGGTCTTGGAAGCGGCCGGCATCGCGTGCGAGCCGATCAATAAAATTGCCGAAGGTTCGCCGCACGTACTGGACTTGATTTCGTCGCGCCGCGTGGACCTGGTGATCAACGACGCTGCCGGTCCGCGTGAAATATCGGATAACTACAAGATTCGCCGCGCGGCGGTAGAAGCGGGTATCGCGTGTTTGACCAGTCTGGATACGGCCCGGGCCCTCGCGGAGGCGCTCGGCAGCCGGGCGGAAGCTCCCCGCAGCCTGCAAGAGTACGCCGCGGCGCACACGACAATAGCGACGTAGAAGAAAAGCCGCAAGTCTTCATGCTCGGCGGCAACGAGAACACGTTGGCCGTCGTCAACAGTTTTCGGCCCAGCGGCGGCGCCATCACGGCGCGGCTCGTGCCGATCGCATGGACGCCGATCGGTGCGGTGGTTGGCGACGCCTGGCAAAACGTCGGCATCGCGCTCTCCGGCTTGGTAGATTGGATGGACCGCACGTTCGCGCCCGAAGACCACCGCGCGTTCGTGGCTCCCGTGCGTGACGTCGAGTTGCTGGCTCGCACCGGCTGGGAATCCGCATTACCGGAATCGCTCGACGATGACGCCGTTCTCAACATCGAAGATCTTCCCGAGGATGTGGCCGACGCGCTGGCGCAACCGGCGGCGTCGATCGTGCAGTGCGCGGCGTGCCGGCGCTTATGCGTGCGTGACGAGTTCGTGTGGAAAGAGAAACAGCTGTGCGCCTGGGATTTCCACTCGCAAGCGTTCGGAAAACGCGGCCCGTGGCACGAAGCGCCGTACGAGACGCGGCACTTCGAAACGATTCCCAGTTGCGCCTACGTTTCGGCGCTGCTCTTGGCAGAGGGTGACGCCGAAGTCGTACTGTTGACTACGGCCATCGAGGACGAGACTGCCCTGGCGGCGGTTAACGTCGTCATCGCGGCCGGTAAGGGACGCCCGCACATGGCCGTGCGGACGCATGGTGGTTACACGCTGTTGCGCGAGAACGTCGACGAAGCGTGACCAACCGCGCGATTCGGGCGCTGTCGGGTTTTTTCGTTCTGCTGTTTGCGATCTTGGCGGCGCGCCAAGCCTACGTGCAGGTCGTCGCCGCTCCCTCGATCGCGGCACGTCCGAATAATCCGCGTCACGCGCTGCTCGATGCGGCGCGTGGGCGCATCTTGGCAACCGACGGGACCGTTTTGGCCGAAACTGTCGGTGGCCGGCGGCAGTACCCGATGGGTTCCGCGCTGGCGCAAACCGTCGGCTATCTCTCGACGCGCTACGGGACCAGTGGAATCGAGCAAGCCTTCGACCGTGCTCTGACGCCGCCCGACAGTGCCGGCGATCCGAGCGCGCAACTTGCGACCATCGTTGCCGCTCTGCACGGCCAATCGCTCGTCGAGCACGGTGCCGATGTCGTGACGACGATCGTGCCGACCGTGCAGCAACGTCTGTTCGATCTACTGTCGAAGTATCCGCGCGCCGCGGGCGTCGTGTTGGACCCGCGTAGCGGCGCGGTGCTCGCGCTTGGAAGCGTGCCGAGTTACGATCCCAACGACTTCGATAACGAGTTCGCGCAACTATCGGCCGACACGCGCAGCCCGCTGCTCAATCGCGCGCTCGCCGGCTTGTATCCGCCGGGTTCGACGTTCAAAATGTTCACGGCGGCGGCCGCCCTCGATAACGGCACCGTGACGATGCAATCGCACTTCGAGGATCCCGGATATTTTCAAATAGGCGACTTTACGCTGCACGACAACGAGGGTGAAGCAACGGGGTACGCCGATCTCACCACCGCCTTCGCGCTCTCGAGTAACGTCGACTTCGCGCAAATCGCGCTCAAGATGGGCACGGACTCGTTTTACCGGTATCTCGACCGTTGGGGCATCGGCGGCTCGCTCGACTTTCAACTTCCGGCCGAGCGCGCATCGGTGCCGCCACAAGCGGGTCTCGTACCCGGCGAACTGGCACAGATGGGCTTCGGGCAAGGCGCGCTGCTGATGACGCCACTGCAAATGGCGCTGATTGGTTCGACCATCGCCGCGGACGGCGTGGAACCACGTCCGTTCGTGGTGCGCCAAATAGTGCGCGACGGCGTCCCGGCCAGCGTGTCCCAGTCGTCGGCCCTTTCGAACCCGGTATCGCCTGCGGTGGCCGCGAACGTAACGGCAATGATGATTGCTGTGGTGCAGCGCGGAACCGGAACCGTGGCCAAGCTGCCGCATATCACCGTCGCCGGAAAGACCGGTACCGCGACCAACCCGTTGGGGCGCTCCCACTCGTGGTTCGTCTGCTTCGCGCCGGCCGAACATCCGCGCGTCGCGGTGGCGGTCGTGGTCGAAAACGTCGGGTACGGCGCGACTTACGCGGGCCCGATTGCGCGCGACGTCTTGGCGACCGCTCTGCAAAGCGCAGGTCCGTGATCGAAGAGCGGATTTTCAACAACCGCTACAAGCTGGACAAAAAGCTCGGCGAGGGCGGCATGGCGACCGTCTTCGGCGGTATCGATACGGTGCTCCGCCGTCGCGTCGCAATCAAGGTATTGCGCGAACAGTACGCCGCCGATCAAGAGTTTGTCCGCCGCTTCTACCAAGAGGCCGAATCGGCCGCGCGGCTTTCGCATCCCAATATCGTCAATACATATGACGTGGGCCATGAAGGCGACGCGTACTACATCGTCATGGAATTGGTCGACGGTCCTTCGCTGGCCGATATCATCGCGGCCGACGGCAAGCTGCCCGAACCGGTGGCATTGGACTACGGTATCCAAATCGCCAGCGGTTTGGCGTACGCGCATCGCAGCGGCCTGTTGCACCGCGATATCAAGCCGGCCAATATTCTGGTCACCAAAGATGACGTCGTGAAGTTGTCGGACTTCGGGATTGCGCGGGCCGTCTCGACACAAACCATGGCCCTCACCAAGCCGGGCTTGGTGATGGGCAGCGTCTATTACATTTCGCCCGAACAAGCGCAAGGCCACGACCTGCACGAAACGTCCGACTTATACAGTTTGGGCGTCGTGCTGTACCAGATGCTGACCGGCGACCTGCCGTATTCGGGCGAGTCGCCGGTGACGGTGGCGCTCAAACACATCGGCGATCCGGTGCCGACCGTTCCCGCCGGACGGCTGGGTGTGAGTCCGGCGTTGGCAGCGATCGTCAACCGGCTGCTGCAGAAGCGTCCTGAGAATCGTTTTACGTCGGCCGCCGAGTTGGCAACCGCGTTACGCGAAGCGCGCGAGCGCCCCAGCGTTGCCGGTTATCGCATCTCCGACGACGCGCCGACGCAGGCGATGAACGCAGCACGCCCGTTGCCGCCGCGCCGGACCCCAATGCCCGACCGCACGGTCGCCGACGAACGCGAAGGCCGAAATTACACCGGAACGATCGTGCTGTTGCTCGCGTTCTTAGCGGCTGCAACCGGCGCCGGCTATTATTTTTTCGGGCGTCCGCTACCGTCGCTGAAGACCTCGATCGCCGTCGCGGACTTCACCAATATGAGCGACGCTCAGGCCCAGCAAACTGCAGTGAACGGCGGTTTGCGCGTTCGCTTCGTCAAGAGCCCGAGCGACACGGTAGCGATGAATCACGTCATCCGCCAAAATCCGCCGGCGGGTACCAAAGTCGATCCGAATTCGCTGGTCGAGCTGGTGGTGAGCAACGGAAAGCCGACGGTCGGATTGATGGACGCGCGCGGATTTACGGGCGTCGACGCGCAGCGCATTCTGCAACATCTCGGATTTGCCGTGACCGTCGTGCGCCAATTCGATAATACGCTCAAAGACACGGTTATCGATCAAAAGCCGAAGGCCGGAACGCAAGTACCGCAAGCGAGTCGCATCACGCTGATCGTTTCGGATGGTCCCAAGCCCATCGACGTCCCGAAGTTCGTCGGTTTGACATCCGACAAAGCACAAGCGTTGGCGGCGAAGCTCGGCATCACGCTCACCTTAACGCAGCAAGCCGTGACCGGCGTTCCGGCCGATACGATCGCATCGCAAAACGTGACCGCGGGTCAACAGCTGGGAGCGGGACAAGCCGTCGCGGCAATCGTGAGCACCGGCGAACAAGATGTTCCCGCGCAACCGACCAGCGGGGCGACGACCGCCGTTCCCGGCGTGGTCGGGCGCACCTATCAGGAAGCCGTTAGCGCGATTACCGGCGCCGGTTTTAGCGCGCGCATGCAGTTTCAAGTGCAAGTAAATCTCCCGCAGAACCGGCCGATTGCAGTCGTCGCGCAAGATCCGTCGGCGTCCACGCCGCTCTCGCAAGGCTCGCCGGTAACGTTGACATTTGCCGTATCCGGCGAAGTCCCCGACACCGAAGGCATGGGGGTTGAGCAGGCCAAGTCGACGTTGGCGAGTTACGGCTATTCGGTGCAGCACATACAGTACACCAACAACGCCGGCGCGGGCGGCCGTGCCGTGGGTACCGATCCGGCCGTCGGAACGAGCCTTCCACCCGGGTCGAGCGTGACGTTGATCGTCAACGGCACCGGCCCGCAATAGTTCGTTTCACATGCGCGTATTAGGCATCGATCCGGCGTTGCGAACCACCGGATACGGCGTCGTCGAGGGAACGCACGTCCGCATGCGGCTGATCGAAGCCGGCGTGGTGCGCCCGCGCGCGAGTGACACGCTCGAACGGCGTTTGCGCGAACTGCACGCCGGTATTACCGACGTGATCTCGCAGACGCAACCCGAATCGGTAGTAATCGAAGAATTATATACAACGTACCGTAACCCAGGGACGGCAATTCTCATGGCCCACGCGCGCGGCGTGTTATGTTTGGCGGCCGCGCAGGCGGGCCTCACGGTGCATTCGATCGGCCACTCGCACGTCAAGCGCGCGCTGGTCGGCTCGGGCAGCGCGCGCAAGGATCAAGTGAACGCAATGGTCACGCAACTACTCGGGTTGCGGCGTGCTCCGGAGCCGGAAGACGTTTCCGACGCGCTAGCGTTAGCGCTGGCCTTCGTCAACATGTCGCCGGTGCTCCAACGGCTCGGCCGCGTGCACGGCTGATGTTTACGCGCATCGACGGACCCCTGATCGAACGCACGCACGAAGGCGCGGTGGTGGGCGCCGGCGGCTTGGGTTATGAAATTCTGCTTCCGCCATGCATCGCCGAAAAAATTCCGAGCAAGCCTGGCGAACGGGTAACGCTGGACATTTTTGCGGTTCTCAACATGGACGGCAACAGCGGCCGCTTTACCTATTATGGGTTCACCAATCCGATCGAGCGCGCGTTTTTCGAATCGCTGTTGAGCGTCGCTTCGATCGGTCCGCGCTCGGCTGCGCGCGCGTTTTCGCAGCCGATGTCGGTGATCGCGCGGGCCATCGATCGCGGCGATCATGCCTTTCTGAAAACGCTGCCGGGGATCGGACAGCAAAAGGCGCGCGACATCGTGGCAAAGCTGCAAGGCAAGGTCGCAAAGTTCTTGTTGATTCAAGACGCGCCGCAGACGCCGCCGCCGCCCATGCCCGACTTCGCGAGCGAAGCACTCGCGGTGCTGCTGCAACTCGAATACAAGCGCGTCGAAGCCGAAACGATGATTCGCGAGACGCTCGAAGCCGATCCGTCGATCGACGACTCCGAGCGTCTATTGGCGGAGATATACAATCGGAAGTCGTCGAAGTCGCCGGCATGACCGAAGGCGACGCGCGCCACAGGCTGCTCGGTCCCGACGATGCAGAGCGCGTCGTCGACCCGCAGGACACGCTCGAGGACGAAGTCTACGGCGCGAGTTTGCGTCCGCGTTCGTTCGACGATTACGTCGGTCAAGATTTGGTGGTCGAGAACTTGCGCATCTCCCTCGACGCCGCGAAACGCCGCGCAGAGCCGCTCGAACACGTTCTGCTGTACGGTCCGCCGGGTCTGGGAAAGACGACGTTGGCGGGATTGTTGGCGCGCGAAATGGGCGCGAACTTCCGCCCGACCAGCGGACCGACATTGGAGAAACCCAAAGATCTGGTCGGCATTCTCACGTCGTTGGAAGACGGCGACGTGTTCTTCATCGACGAGATTCACCGGCTCGGACGCGTCGTCGAAGAGTTTCTGTATCCGGCGATGGAAGATTTTCAGATCGACTTCTTGGTCGACCGCGGCGCGTACGCAAAGACGCTGAAACTACCGCTCAAGCGTTTCACCCTGGTGGGAGCGACCACGCGGGCCGGTATGCTCACGGCGCCGCTACGCGAGCGGTTCGGAATCGTCCATCACTTCGATTACTACGCGCCCGAACAACTGGAACGTATCTTGCGCCGGTCGGCGGCCGTTCTTGGCGTCGAGATCGACGTCGAGGGCGCGCGCACGATCGCCGCACGGAGCCGCGGCACGCCGCGCGTCGCCAACCGGCTTCTGCGCCGCGTGCGGGATTACGCCGAAGTTCGAGCCGAGGGTAGAATCGATGCCGAGGTTGCGCGGGAGGCGTTGGCGCGCGAAGGCGTCGACGAGTTGGGGCTCGACCGTTTGGATCGCGGCTTTCTGCGCACGATCCTCGAGCAATACGGCGGAGGTCCGGTCGGAATCGGCGCGATCGCAGCGACCTTGACCGAGGATGCCGAGACGCTCGAAGACGTCGTGGAACCGTACCTCCTCAAACAAGGGTTCGTTATCCGCACCGCATCCGGACGTCGCGCGACCGACGTGGCGCGCAAACATTTAGGCGTCGCGTTGCCGCCCTCGATACAGGAGCGATTGCTATGACGCTGCGTCGCGCGCGCTTTCTCGGATTGGTGGCTGCGACGTGTGCGCTGCCGTTGCGTGTGAAAGCCCAGGACGACGTGGATCCAGCAAGTAACAGCGCCCGCCCGGCGTTGCGCGTGTTGCTCGGAGCGGGCGATGCAGAACCTGCCTCCGGCGGCGGATTCGTGTTTGCGGGACGCGCGTATCGAGGATCGTTCCAACGCCTACCGAGCGGCGAGATCGTCAATCTCGTCGACGTCGAACAATATTTATACTCGGTCGTGCCGCGCGAAATGCCGCCGTCGTGGCCGGCCTCGGCGTTACAAGCGCAGGCGTTGTGCGCGCGCACGTACGTGCTGCAGCGTAGCAATCCACAGCGAGCGTACGATCTGGTTCCCTCCGAAGCCGATCAAGTCTACAGCGGTCTTTCGAGCGAAACGCCGGCCGGACGCGCTGCGGTCGATGCGACGGCCGGACAAGTGGTGAAGTTTAACAACGCGTACGCGCAAATTGCGTACTCGTCGTGCTGTGGCGGCCACACCGAATCGTCGTCCGAGGCATGGAGCGGCGGCGCGGTGCTGCCGTACCTCGGCGGCGTGCCCTGCACGTACTGCTCGTCTTCGCCGTACTACCGGTGGCAGACGACGATCACACTCGACGACGTGACTCGTGCGTGCGGCCGGCGGCTCGACGCAACGGGGGCGTTGCAAAACCTTCGTGTGTCGTCCATCGATGCCAGCGGACGTGCGCGCGGGTTCGATCTCACCTGCGAGCGTGGGACGGTAACGATCAAAGGCGAGACGTTTCGATTACTGGTAGGGAGCCACGTTTTACGCAGCCTGCTCGTAACGAGCGTTCGTCAAGCGCCGTCACCGCCATCGCTGTGGTTCGAGGGCGACGGCTCGGGCCATGGCGTCGGGTTGTGCCAGTGGGGCGCCCGAGGGCTCGCCCAGTTGGGCCGTTCGGCCGCCGATATCATAGCGTGGTATTTTCCTGGAACGTCGATCGGCAACGTCTGACGACCGTCGTAGCGACGCATATCGCTACGAGCTGCCGCCGGATCTCATCGCCCAGCACCCCGCCGGACGGCGCGACGCGAGTCGTTTGATGGTGCTCGAGGGCGATGCGATCGAACACGCGCATTTTGCCGACTTACCACAGTATCTGCGTCCCCGCGACGTGCTGGTGCTGAACGAGACGCGAGTGATCGCCGCACGATTGTTCGGTTCGCGCGAGCCGAGCGGCGGCCGGGTCGAGTTGCTGCTGCTGCATCCGGCCGGTGGCGGCCGGTTCGATCCGAACGCTTCGCGTTGGGTCGCGCTTGCACGCCCGGCCCGCCGGTTGCATACCGGCGATCGCATCCGTTTCGATGCCTCCGGTAGCGCACGCGTTACCGCCGAACTCTCCGACGGTGCGCGCGAGGTCGAGTTCGAATTGCTAGAACCGTTCGAAGCGTTTCTGGAGCGAGCCGGCCGGTTGCCGCTGCCGCCTTACGTGCACGACGATTCTCATGAAAACGAGCGTCGTTATCAAACCGTGTTCGCGCGAGTGCCGGGCAGCGTCGCCGCACCGACCGCCTCGTTGCATTTTACGGACGAGTTGTTGGGCGAGATCGAAGCGCTCGGCGTCTCGATCGTACGCATCGTTCTCGATGTCGGACTCGGGACGTTCCGCCCGATGACCGCCGAACGAATCGACGATCACGAAATGCACGCCGAGCACTACGAGATTCCGGCGGCTGCGTCTCGAGCGATCGCGACGGCGCGCGCCGGCGGCGGTCGGGTTGTTGCGGCCGGGACGACCGTTGTGAGGGCGCTGGAAAGCGCTGCCGATGAGGACGGAGCCATCGCGCCGGGCGTCGGAAGAACCAGCCTGTTTATCACCCCGGGATATCGCTTTCGTGCGGTCGACGCCCTGATCACCAATTTCCATTTGCCGCAGTCGAGCTTATTGGTGCTCGTTGGCGCATTTGCCGGACGCGAGCGGGTGTTGCATGCGTACGAAGAGGCAGTACGCGAGCGCTACAGGTTTTTCTCGTTCGGCGACGCGATGTTTGTCTTTAGGGATTCGGAACGTAAGAAATTGTGACGCGCTGTGTCGAATTCACCGGTGCTCGTTCGACGTGTAGATAGTTAACCGCCAAACGAAGGAGAGACAATGCGATTCATGGTGCTAGTAAAACCGGGCCGCCGCGACTACGAGGAGGGCGCGCTACCGACCGCCGCAGACCTGGACGCGATGGGACGCTTTAACGACGAGATGACCAAGGCCGGCATGATTTTAGCGCTCGACGGCCTGCAGCCGACCTCAAAGGCGGCGCGCATCCGCTATCAAGGGTCGAAGGCCCCGGTCGTCACCGACGGCCCGTTCACCGAAACCAAGGAGCTGGTCGGCGGCTTCTGGATCCTTCAGGCCAAGTCGAAGGACGAGGTCGTGGCGTGGATGCAACGCGCACCGTTCGAAGACGGCGACGAGGTCGAGATCCGCCAAATTTTCGAACTGGACGACTTCGGACCGGTACTGACGCCTGAAACGAAGGACAGCTGGGTGAAACGGCGCGAGCAGCTGCCCCCGAACAACTGACGCCGACGGGGTTGCTGTGATCGACGCGGAGCAGACCCGCCGCACGATAGAAGCCGTTTGCCGGATCGAATCGGCCAAGCTGATTGCCGGCCTTACGCGGTTCGTTCGCGATGTTGGGTTGGCCGAGGAACTGGCGCAGGACGCGTTCGTCGCAGCGCTCGAGCGATGGCCGCGGGCGGGCATACCGCAGAATCCGGCCGCGTGGCTCATGACCGCAGCGAAGCGCCGCGCGATCGATCGAATTCGCCGCGACGTGCGACGCGACCGTAAATATCGCGAGCTCGATAGCGATCCAGCGAAGCCTTCCGGCGAACAGGATTCCGAACTCGATGCCGCACTCGAAGCGATCGATGCGGAGCGCAACGGCGGCCGGATCGACGACGATCTGTTGCGTCTGATCTTCATTGCGTGCCATCCGATCCTTTCGACCGAAGCGCGCGTCGCGCTTACGCTGCGACTTCTTGGCGGCTTGACGACGGACGAGATCGCGCGCGCCTTTCTCATACCGGAAGCGACGGTCGCGCAGCGCATCGTGCGTGCGAAACGCACGCTGGCCGCCGCACGCGTCCCGTTCGAAGTTCCAGGCGCGAGCGAACGCCGCGCGAGGCTCGCTTCCGTGCTCGAGGTCGTATATTTGATCTACAACGAGGGCTACGCGTCGACCGCGGGTGACGAGTGGATGCGGCCGGCACTCTGTGAAGATGCGATGCGTCTCGGCCGAATTCTTGCAACGCTGGTCGGAGACGAACCGGAAGTGCACGGGCTCGTGGCCCTGATGGAGATTCAAGCCTCACGAATCCGAGCTCGCACGACGGCTTCCGGCGATCCTATTTTATTATTGGATCAGGACCGCTCGAAATGGGATCGCTTGCTGATCGGGCGCGGCGTCGCGGCACTCGCTCGGGCCGAACGATCCAGCACCGCGCTCGGGCCGTATGCACTGCAAGCGTCGATCGCGGCTTGTCATGCTCGCGCAAAAACGGCACAAGAGACCGACTGGGTGGGAATCGTCGCTCTGTACGATGCGCTCGCACAGCTGGCGCCGTCACCCGTCGTCGAACTCAATCGCGCGATGGCGATCGGTATGGCGTACGGTCCGCTTGCCGCACTCGAGATCGTCGAAGCACTCATGGCCAAGCCCGCGTTGCGCGATTATCCCTTCGTGCACAGCGCGCGCGCCGATCTGCTCTTTAAGCTCGGGCGGAGAGTCGAAGCCCGCACCGTCTTCGAACTCGCTGCCGGCCTGACGCGCAACGCGCGGGAACGCTCGATGCTTCTACGCCGCGCGGAACTGTCAGTCGGCTAGATCGTATCTGCAGGCGAAACCGTGACCGTGAGCACTACAAGATTCCGTAGCTGTGGCGAAAGCGATCGCGACTGCGCCCGAGCACGGTGGACGAACCATCGAACGCGGGGGCGCGCTCCGTGCATACGAAGAAGCGGTCCGGAAACGGTATCGCTTTTTCTCGTTCGGCGACGCAATGCTCGTTCGCCGGAATGGCCTCGAAGTCTGAAGAAGAAACTACTTATCCGCCTCGTGCTCTGAGATAAACGGCGGTCGAGTCAGCTCGACGACTTGGAGGAGCCCTGGAAAGTTGCAGAGGTTGGTAATCGTCCCCAAATGAAAAACAATTCGCCCCTTACGACTTGAACTGATGGTGGTGGATGCGGGCCGCAAGCAGTCTGCGGCATTTCGTACGTTGAGCGCACTGTTTGTGGCGATCTGCTTGATGTCGTCGCGTTCGGCATCCGGCGCAGAATCTCGGGGTTCATTGCGCGGAGTGATGCCCGTGCCGGGACTACGTATCTACATTAAGCCGGCGGCCGGTTCAGCGCAAAAAGGAATGTGGGTATCCACGAACGGCCGAGATTTCAGCGCGGACAATTTGCTACAGGGGAGCTACACCCTTATCGTACACTTCGCCAACTGTTGCGGATTCACGCAATCTGCGTCGATACGAGCCGGGCATGTGACAAGGGTGCAGATCGATATGTCCCGCTACTACGAAGAGACGTTCGCCGCGGAGCTTGCACGCTCGAGCTTAACGAATCTCACGATCGCACGCGACGGCAGTAAATGGTTCGTGGAATATCTAGGTCCGTTCGCGCGCATCGCACACTTGGACGTCGATGGCCACCTCCATGAATTCGCATTGCCGGTGTTACCCGTCAATAGTCCGGTATCATCCCTTACTCCCCGCAGCGATGGTAGCCTCTGGTTTGCGGACGGTAAAAACCTCGAGCGTATCACGCACAAGGGCGAACTCGAAATCGTGGCGACACTCCCGAAGAGAATCGACGAGTTCGTGACCGCTCCAGACGGATCGATTTGGACTTGGAGCATGCAAGGGTCGACGGTCACGCGTTACAGCCCAATGACCCGCCAAATGCATACCTTCGAGTTGCCGCCGGCAAGCCCGGGAGAAGAAAATGCCCGCCTAAGCGTCACGAACGGTAATGTCGCTTGGTATACGAGTCTTGCCACAAACAGCATCGTCCGATTTTCTGGGGACGCGACGACGCGGATTGTTCTCCCGTGGAAGTGTGGTCCGAATTGGGTTCAAGAATGGGGGGATAAACTCGTGTTCTCGTGCTGGAGCGGAACGTTTGGCGCCGGGGTCGTGGATGCGAAGGACATGCGAGCAACGCCGCTTGCGGTACATGCGAACACCGACGGTTCGGTTTCCTTCGCCGCGCAATTAGGCGGCCTCGTGTGGCTTATCGACCGTAGAGGCTCCTCCCTCATCGGCATCGCATCCGACGGTGCGCAACGCAGCATATCGTTGACCCCACCGCTTTACGCATTTAACCTGATAGCGGCCAACGATCGCCTATGGTTCGTCGATAGTGCGACATATGCGATTGCCGCCGTTTCACCGAGCGGGGAAGTCACGCGTTATCACATCCCCGAAGCGCATCGAGACTCGGAAACAAATATGAGTCCGATAGACGAGCTCGTCGCGGATTCAAATGGCAACGTTTGGTTTTTGATTCGTAAGGATTTTGCGCTGTATCACATAACGCCGGATGGCCGATTGATACGAACGCCCATCGCATTTCGTCCCGTTGAGATGTTGCATTAATGCTGCGTTGGGCGTTGAGCGTCATCGCCGGAGCGCTGCTGCTCATTGGCTCGACGGCCGAAAGAAGCGCCCCGGGAACGGTTGTCGTCACCACGGTCAACTGCCTTGAGAATCTACACGCACAACCGCGGATCAGTTACCTGCGCATGAACGATCCCGCGCTTCCTCACGGTGCGCTACACGGTCGCACGGGTTTGGAACGCACGGTAAGCCAGACGGGATATCGTCTTGCGCCCGGCTTGCACAAATTTACGCTTCACCTAGCGCCGGGAAACTACGAGATTTATGCCTCCGCCCTGGGGTGTTGGGGCGGACAGGTGATGGCTATCGTGCTTCCATCCAGGACTCGCTCGACGTCCATCGTCTTGGGTGGCTTTATGACGATGCTTTTCGACCACGATCACGCCGGATTAGCCGGAACCATACCAGTTGCAAATGCTCGGATGGAAGTGTTGGATACACAGGGATCGTACGGATCCCCGTTCATCGACGTCGAGGACGGAGCGTTCTACGTGGACAGCTTGCAACGTCGAAGATGGATACTGCGAATCTGGACGGGTCGCGACATGCACGCCGATTTCCCAATCGATCTTTCGGGCGTTCGGCCCGGCGACTACGTGACGGTTTCGCTACGTGCAAGCGACGTCCGATCGCGTGTAGGGTACGGCGGCCCGATGTTTAGCGATCCCGGCAACGTAGCGCCGACCGGTGGGGGAGCATGGTATACGAATTCCGGACGCTCTACGGTCGGCTTCGCGCGCACCGACGGCACGCACGTCGAGTACTCGCTCCCGGGCTCGGGCGAACCATACGCTATTATGCCGGATGATGCAGCCGGTGCCTGGTTCAGTCGCGGCGACGGTCGTATTTGGCACGTCGATTCTGTTGGAAAGGTGAGCAGCATTGACCCAGGCGCGAGCGGTTCTGCGGATGGACGTGACTCTAGCAGATCGCTGCTGCTTGACGAGGACGGCTCGCTCCTCGTGGTGTTTCAGAAACCACGACGGATGGTACGGGTAAGCGCGCAGCTTGTGCTATCGGCCATACCCGTTCCCGATGCGGTCGAGCTCGAACGGTCGGGGGCGGAGCCTGATGGAACGCGCTGGTTCAACATGCGAGACGAGAACGATCTGGCCCGCGTCGACGCCGCCCGAATGACCACCGTAGCCGCCACTCCAGTGAAACTCTCGCCAGAGATAACGCGCGTGAATAGCGCTTTCTACCTGATCGATCAGCCACCAAACCGTTCTGCGCGCCTAATGGCAAATCATGGGCAATACGACCGGTTCGATGACAGCGAGCAAGTTATATCGGATATTTTTGGAAACGTATGGTTGACGCAGTGTTTCGCCGGCAGTATCGAACATTTAAATAGTCACCTACACGGTGCATTGTTCAACGAGTTTGGCTGTCCGGAGTTCGCCGTGAGCGACGGCAGCGGCGGCTTATGGTTTTTAGGCGACGATGCAACGCGACTCTATCATATTTCCCAGAGCGATGCTGTGACACGATATCCCTTGCCTGACCCCTCGGCGTATCCAGGTAGAATCGCCGTCGCGGCCGACGGGAGCGTGTGGTTGCCCGAACATGGCGTCAACCGAATAGCCTACCTAAAAGGCGGTAAATTTTCAGAGATAAGCCTCGGCAACCCGGGCGCCACACCGCATCTTATAATAAACCCATAATATAAAGATAAAGAAATCGCATTCTCGGGCGCGACGTGTCCGGCAATGTCGGAGCCTACGCACAGACTCTTGAGGACCTTGCCCTCAGCGGTGCAACGAATCCATCGGCGCCACGGTAACCGTGGACGCGTGCGTGTACCAGACGAGTCCAGGCGCTCCGTTCTGTTGTTTACGGACGTGTTTGCGCAACGTGTAGTCGACCGCAACGCTACCGCTATTTTTCGCTTTCGAATAGAATGCGGCTAACGACGCCGCGGCCTGCACGTCGTCGCTCGACGGCTCCTCTCGGTCGTCACGAGCGAGCACGACGTGCGCGCCCGGTATGCCGCGCGTATGGAACCAGAGATCGTTCGGACGCGCGATGCGAAACGTTACGTCGGCGTTTTCGGTTGGCGAACGGCCGACCACGATGCGCGAACCGGCCTCCGTGCGAAACTCGAGCAGTGCTCGTTTCCGTTTGCGCGCCGGAGGTGCGGCGTTTTTCCGCACGTTGCGTCCGTCGAGCTGGGCAGCAGCGGCTTCGACATCGGGAACGTCCTCGGGAGCGGCGCGTTCGGCTTCCCATGCCAGCGCGTCGACGGCTTCCAATGCGGCGCGCACGTCTGTTTCACGCCGTTCGATATGCGGCAATGCCGCGCCGAGCTTCTTATAGCGCGCGAAGAGGTTGGCCGCGCGATCTTTTGCCTCGTCGTGCAGTTCCGGCGCGAGTTCGTATAACGTGCCGTAAATCGTGTCGCCTTCGGTTCGGAGCACATCACGTTCGCCGGATTGGCGCCGCTTGGAATCCAGCGACCCGAGTTCGCCCTCTAGTTTTGCGGCGCGTTCGCGCAAACGTTTGATCAGCGCGGCGCGGCGGCGAGACTCCGTTTGACGCGTTCCGCCGGCCGCGCGCTCGCGGCGCCATTCGGCCAGCACGTCGAGCAAGGACGATTCACGAGAGCAGTTCGCGCCGGCAAGCGACGGCAGCGGTACGATGTGGGCTTGCACCAGCGCTCCATCCTCGCGGTATACGTAGAGGTCGCCGTTGTCCGGTTCGGCGACGGCTCGTTCGAAGGTTTCGCCGGTAACGCCGGCCGCGCTCAGTGTCCGCGGCATCGATCCGGCGTTGGGCGGGAGTGGCGGCAACTCGTACGGCAGGCCGGCCTGTACGCTACGCCGGGTGTTTTCTGCCGGTGAAAATTCCTTGGCGGCGGCGACGACCTTCTCGCCTTTCGTCATAATAATGTTGCCGAATCGCGGCACTAATTCGGCGTACACGTCGAACTCGTCGCCGACGCCGAAGCGCGACCGCGAGGAGAAGGTGCAGCGAAGCACGCGATCTCCGTGGCGCGCCTTCACAGCTGTGAGTACGGTGCCGCGCAGCGACGTCGCCAACGCCCGCACGAACCCGGGCTCGGCCAGAATGCCCAGCTCGCCGTCTTCGATCGTGACCGCCGGCGGCGAACCGAACGGATCGAAGACGAGCAATCGAGCGTTCGGGCCACGACGAAGCACGATTGCCGTCCGGCCATCCGGCAGCAAACCGGCATCCGTTACTTTTCCGCCGCGCAGTCGGGCTTCGAGCTCGCGTCCGAGACGTCGGACCAGCAGCCAATCGGTAACCACGGCGCAGTTGGTTCGTGCCGCGCCGGCAGGTTTCCGGGCCGGAATTCATGAATCGAACGGGCTGACCTTGACTAGGGAGCGTGCGTGATCGTCGGGCCGGGGCTACTGTTTGTGGTGTCCGGCCCTTCGGGTGCCGGTAAGGACACGCTCGTCGAAGCGCTCCTGAGCAAGTTGCCGCGGCTTCGCTATTCGATTTCAGCCACCACTCGGGCTCCGCGCCCGGGCGAACGCGACGGGGAACACTATTTCTTCGTTACGATGGAAGAGTTCGAACGGCGCCGCGACGGCGGAGCGATGCTCGAGACGCGCGAGTATAACGGCAACCTTTACGGCACCCCGCGCGATTACATCGAGCAGACGGTGGCGATGGGTGACGACGTCATTATCAAGCCCGAGGTCAACGGTGCGCTCGCCATCAAGGCAGCATATCCGGACGCAGTGCTGATCTTTCTCGTTCCGAGCCGTTTCTCGCATTTGCGCGAACGGTTGCTCGCGCGGCGAACGGAAACGAACGACGAGATCGCGAGCCGTCTGGCAATCGCGCACCGAGAGATGGAGTCGATCCGGCGATTCGACTACATCGTGGTCAACGAACAAGACCGCCAGAACGATGCGGAGTACGATTTGGAGGCGATCCTCCGAGCCGAACGCTTTCGCATCCACCGGTACAGCGATGACTCGCTGAATCAGGTGCGACGCTCCTAGCGCGCCGGGCGCGCACACCGAACGGAATAAGGTAACCCTTACCATCATGAAAAAATCAGCCTTCGGCGATCTCGATTCGCTGCTGGTCCACGCCGACTCGAAGTTCAGCTTAGTCAATATCGCGACCAAACGTGCACGTCAGTTAAATAATTGGATCCGCGTCCAGCAGTTGCCGACGACCGAGCGGCGCGAGTATTTCGCCAGCGAGCCATTGGTAGACAAAGACTCGATCAACCCGAACAAGGCCGTTTCGATCGCGCTCGACGAAATCGCCGAAGGCAAGATCGCATACCATCGCACGCGCGAAGGCATCAAGTAAACCCCGGGAGAGCAAACACATGTGCGGCATCGTCGGGTACATCGGCCCGAAGGACAGCGTCCCGATCATTCTCGACGCGCTCGGACGCCTCGAATATCGCGGCTACGATAGCGCGGGCATAGCGGTCATCGACGCCGACGGCAAACTTGCCGGCTCGAAGGCCGAGGGCAAGCTGTCGCGTTTAGCCGAGCGTCTGAGCAATGGGGAGTCGCTGCAAGGCAGCGTCGGCATCGGACACACGCGCTGGGCGACGCACGGCCGTCCGTCGGATGCCAACGCGCATCCTCATTTGGATTGCAGTGCGGCGATCGCCGTCGTGCACAACGGCATCATCGAGAATTACTCGCCGTTGCGGGCGCGCCTGCTCGAGGCCGGCCACAAGTTCAATAGCGAGACCGACACCGAAGTTCTGGCGCACCTCATCGAAACGCATCTGCGCGACGATCCCGGCGCCGGATTGGTCGGCGCGGTGCGCCGCACGTTGGGAGACGTGCGTGGAGCGTACGCGCTGGGCGTCATCTCGAGCGACGACCCCGAGCATCTGGTATTCGCACGCAACGGCGCCAGCCCGCTGGTAATCGGCATCGGCGAAGGCGAGATGTTCGTCGCGTCCGATACGCCGGCTATTCTGCCGTACACGCGAAAAGAGATCATTCTCCAAGAAGGCGAGATTGCGGTCGTCGGCAGCGACGGCTACACCCTCACTGCCTATGACGGACGGCCGATCCATCGCGACCCGATCACCGTGACGTGGGACGCATCGTCGGCCGAAAAGAGCGGTTACAAACACTTCATGCTCAAAGAAGTGTTCGAGCAGCCGTCGGTCATTCACGAGACGCTGGCCGGTCGCATCGATAGTGCCGGCGACGTGCATCTCGGGCGCGAGCTCGGGAGCATCAGCGAAGACTATCTGCGCAGCATCAGCAAGATCGCCGTTACCGGCTGCGGCACGGCCTATCACGCCGGTCTGGTCGGTATGTACCTGTTGCGTTCGCTGGTGGGCCTACCGATCGAGCCCGAACTCGCCAGCGAGTTTCGCTACGGCGATCCGGTCATCGATCCGAGCGCACTGGTAATCGCGATGTCGCAATCCGGCGAAACGGCCGACACGATCGAAGCGGTTCGTATTGCCAAACAAAAGGGCAGCGCCGTGCTCGGCATCTGTAACGTGCTGGGATCGCATCTGAGCCGTCTGGCCGACGGAACGCTGTACACCCGCGGCGGACCCGAAATCGGCGTGGCAGCGTCCAAGACCTACGCCTCGCAAGTGACCGCGATGACGCTGTTGGCACTGTATTTGGCGCGCCTGCGCGGCACGACTCCGATCGAGCGGCTGCGGGAAATCGCGGAAGGTACGAAGTTGCTGCCCGCGGCGGTCGACGTCGTGCTCGACACCTCGCCGCAAATCCGTAAGGTCGCGAAATCGATTCGGAAGTCGCGCAGCGTGTTGTTCCTCGGACGATTCGTCAACTTCCCGACCGCGCTGGAAGGCGCGCTCAAACTCAAGGAAATTTCGTACATCCACGCCGAGGGCTATCCGGCCGGTGAAATGAAGCACGGCCCAATTGCGTTGCTCGACTCCACGGTGCCGGTTGTCGGCATCATGACCGAGGATCGCGTGCGGGAGAAGATGCTGTCGAACCTGATGGAGTCAAAGGCACGAGAAGCGCCCATCATCGTGGTCGCAAACTACGGCGACGAGGATGCGGCCGCAATCGCCGACCACGTCTTCTGGGTGCCGAAGGTCGACGAACTGTTGTCGCCGATCGTCAACGTCATTCCGCTGCAGCTGCTGGCGTATCACATCGCCGACATTGAAGGCAAGGACGTCGACCAGCCCCGCAATCTCGCAAAAACCGTTACCGTCGAATAGCGTGCAGCGCGCCGACGGGCGGAAGCCCGACGAACTCCGGCCGGTCGACATCGTGCCGGGATTCCTGAAGTATGCCGAAGGCAGCGCGTTGGTGAGCTTCGGTAACACTCGCGTGCTGTGCGCCGCGACGCTGGAAGATCGCGTACCACCTTGGATGAAGGGCCGCGGCACCGGCTGGGTGACGGCCGAATATGCGATGTTGCCGCGTGCTACGCAAGACCGCACGCAACGCGAATCGTCAAAGGGCCGCATTGGCGGACGCACCCACGAGATTCAGCGCATCATCGGTCGCGCGCTACGCGCCATCACCGATATGAGTAAGCTCGGCGAGCGCACCTTGTGGATCGACTGCGACGTGATTCAGGCCGACGGCGGTACGCGCACCGCGGCCGTTACCGGCGCCTACGTGGCTCTCCATCTCGCCTTGCAAACGATGTTCGACCGCACGGACCGCGTGCGTTGGCCGTTATCGAGCGCGGTGGCTGCGGTCAGCGTCGGGATGGTCGGCGGACGTACGCTCTTGGATCTGGCCTATGAGGAGGACAGCCGGGCCGAAGTCGACATGAACGTGTTCATGACGCAAGCCGGGCGCTTCGTAGAGATTCAGGGTACGGCCGAAGCCGAACCGTTCGATCGCCGTCAGTTCGACGGCATGTTGGATTTGGCCGAGGGCGGCATACGCCAGCTGTTTGCACTGCAATCGCAAGCGGTCGGCGATGGCGGCTGACGGACGCATCGCGGCGTTGGCCGCGAGGGTCGGCGAGTTTCATATCACGGATCGTGCTATGCGGCGCGCCCAAGACGATTTCGAGCGCGTGCTTGCGAGCGGCGATGCGAGCGCCGACGCGTCGTCACGCTACTTGCAAGCGGTGCGACAGTACTTCGACGGCTTCGCGCGTGAGGCACGCGGGCATCTGCGCGATGTCGATCGCCGGCTGGTAGATCTCAATCAAGTGCAGTTCAATCTGACGGCCGAACGCGCAGTTGCGATCAAACGTATCGAGGGGGCCGAAGGCGTCCTCGGGCAAGCCGTACTGTTGCTGGAGCAGCCGGCATGATGCGCATGCTCGACCGCGTGGGTCGAGCCACCATCAACTTCTTCGAGTACGCCGGCGGCCTGACGTTGCTGTCGGTCGAGTCGGCCGGATTCATCGTTCGGCTGCGCGTGCGCTTCAATGAAACGATCGCACAGGCATATCTGTTGGGCGTTCAATCGACGATCATCGTATTACTGACGTCGCTCTTTACCGGCATGGTGATTTCGCTCGAATCGGCCCAACAGGCCGTGCAGTACGGCGTCGGCAATTTGGTCGGCGGCGCGGTCGCGTACGGGTCGGTTCGCGAGCTGGGACCGATGCTGACGGCGGTGGTCGTCGCCGGACGGGTCGGTGCTGCGATTGCGGCCGAGATCGGCTCGATGGTGGTGACCGAACAAATCGAGGCTCTGCGCTCGATGGGCATCGAGCCGGCGCGTTATTTGGTAGTGCCGCGGCTCCTCGCGTTGTTGTTGATGCTGCCGCTCTTAACGATTTTTGCCGATGTGATTTCGATCGTCGGCGGCGGCTGGATCGCGCAAACCTACGCACATATATCGGTCGACACGTTCATCGCTTCGGTCCGCCAGACGATCGGTATCAGCGACGTGCTCAAGGGTCTGGTCAAAACGTTCGTCTTCGCGATCATCATCGCGATGATCGGTGCCTATCAGGGTTTGACGACCAAGGGGGGCGCCGCGGGCGTCGGCGTTTCGACGACCGGTGCCGTTGTGCTGGCGATCATCATGATCTTTATCTCGAACTTCACGCTCTCATTCTTGCTGTTCGGAGGGTAACGAACGGCATGCCAAAGCCCGCATCGAACGTTATAGCCCGCCTCGACGACGTGTCGCTGTCGTTCGGCGATCGCATCGTGTTGAAGAACTGCAACCTCGACATCGTCGAGGGCGCGATTACGTGCATCGTCGGTTTGTCGGGTGCCGGCAAGTCGACGATCTTGCGCCTTCTCGACGGGCTTATTCGTCCGAGCTCCGGGCACGTGTACCTGCGCGGCAAAGACATCTGCCATATGACCGAGGAGCAACTCATCCCGGCCCGGCGAAAGATCAGCCTCGCCTTTCAGTTCGCGGCATTATTGGATAGTCTGACCGTCGGCGAAAACGTTGCCCTTCCGCTCCAGGAGCGGGGAGGCATGAACGACGCTCAAATCCGCCAGACGGTGATGGATTCGCTCGACAGCGTCGGATTGGAGCACACCTTCGATAACCTTCCGAGCGAGCTTTCGGGCGGCATGCTCAAACGCGCCGGGTTTGCGCGCGCCATCGTTACCACGCCGGATCTGGTGCTCTACGACGAGCCGACAACCGGATTGGACCCGGTCGTGACCGGGCTCATTACAAATACCATCAAAAAGTTGCGCGGCAAGCTGAACGGGACGGCGGTCGTTATCTCGCACGACATGGATTCCATCTACGCCATGGCCGATTACGTGGCGATGCTGTTCGAGGGCGCCGTGATCGCCTGCGACACGGTCGAGGGTATCAAGAACTCGATTAATCCTATCGTACAACAGTTTATTACGGGCTCGCAGGTGGGGCCCATCCCCATCTAGCCGGGCTATGCAACGAGGCACTTGGAAGCGGAGGGCAAATACGCAAAAGCTATGACCAGGCAGGCGCAGGTAGGCGCGTTTACGCTCGTCGCCCTCCTCTTTTTGTTCGGCGTGTTCTACGTCATCACCGATTTCGGAACGCGCAGCACGGGCTACCAGATGGGCGTGCATTTCCGCTCGGCTGCCGGCGTGACGCGCGGCTCGCTGGTCTATTTTAGCGGCGTCGAGATCGGCTCGGTCGACGACATCAAGCTGCTCGACGACAATTCCGTGGACGTCATCCTGTCCATCAGCCACGACGTCGACATCCCGCAATCGTCGCGCTTCCTGATCCAAGCGCCGCTGACGGGTTCGCCCAACGTCTTGATCGTGCCGCCGGTCGGTTTACGCCCGCCCTTCGCCACGCTCGAACGGAGCGTACTTCCCGTCGCACTACAGCCGCAAGGCACCAATAGCGCTACCGTCGCCGACCTGCTCGATGCGGGTCAAGGCGAAGTGAAGAAGTTCGATCAGCTGATGTCGGAGCTGCAAGCGCGTACGCCCAAACTGCTGAGCTCGCTGCAGTCGACGATCGATAGCGCCAATGAGTTGGCGGTTTCGACGAAGTCGTCGATGCAAGTGCTATCGCAACGATTGCTCGCGTTGAGTGCGAGTTTGGAGACCGGGCTGAGCGCCGCCAGCAACAATGTGGCGCAACTCACGCAAACGCTCAACGGCGCCGCGACCACCGATTCGACCAAGGTCTCCGCGTTACTCGATCAGTTGAACACGACGTCGCTGTCGCTCAACAAGTCGATGACGGCGCTCGAGGGTATGGCGACGGATCCGCAGCTCAAGGCCAACGTGTTGGCGACCACGCAAAACATCGCGACTACGACGGCCAACCTGGCAGCGCTTACCAAGGATCTACACAACGTCACTGGCGATCCAAAGACGCAACAGCAGTTACGCGATACGGTTGCCAATCTCGACGCGACGATGCAGCGAGCCAACTCGTTGCTGGGCGAACTGGGTGGCCAGAGTAGCGTTCCGGGCGTGGATCCCAATGCTACGCCGTATCCGCCGACCGTTCCGGGCGCGTCGCCCTATCCGGTGACGCCGAGCGGTGCCGCGCCTGCCCCGGCGCCGACGTCGGCCGCGCACGCCAAAATCGCCAATCAGCTTTCCACCTTATCGCACAGTCTGGTCGCACTCCAGCTGCGCCTGAGCGGACTGTCGGTGCAACAGAACCCGGGCTTGAATCCGGTGATGACCAGGAGCCAGGGACCGCTCGGCGACATCAATGCGATCATCTTGCCGCACGCCTCGACCAGTTTGATGGTCGGCGCCAACTCGATTGGCAACAACACGACATGGAACGCGGTGCTGCTCAAAGGCAACAGTTCGAATTTCACCTTCGGCGGCGGCGTGCTGTACTCGCAAATTGGGGTGATGGGCCGTGCCAACGTGATCAAGGGCTTTGGTCTGGAGACGCGCGTGTACGATCTTACGTACCCGATGATCGATCTCTACGGCAACATACACGTACTGAAGAATGGCGAGCTGTTCTTCGGCCAACGCGATATGACGCACGCCAGCCGGCGCAATACGGCCGGCTTTCAATACACGTTCTAGCTAATGGATCGCGTCCGTCCTCGAGTCGGAATCATCGGCGCGGGTGCGATGGGCACGCTGTTTGGCTATCATTTGGCCGCTTCGTGCGACGTCACGATGCTCGATCAAAATACGGCGGTCAGCCAGGCGATCCAGCGCGACGGTTTACAGATCGACGATCGTGCGCCGCGAGCGGTATCGGTGGCCGCCGAGGCGCGCGACTTGTACGGCTCGAGCGTATTATTCTTATTCGTTAAAGCCGTCGATACGCTACGCGCATTGCGACCGTTCGCCGGCGAGCTCGATCCGGCATCGCCGGTCGTGTCGTTGCAGAACGGCATTGGCAACGAAACGGCGATCAAAACCGCGCTCGGCGGATCCGTGCCCGTAATTCTCGGGATCACTACTGAATCTTCGCTTACGATCGCGCCGGGACGCGTACATGCATCGCACGGCGGCAACTCCATTTTAGGTTCGAATGCGACGTCCCAAGCGACGCTTCGTTCGGTGGCCGACTTGCTGCTCAAGAGCGGGCTACAAGCCTCGGTGGTGTACGACATCCGGCCCCATCTGTGGGGCAAGCTGGTCGCGAACTGCGCGATCAATGCGCTGTCGGCGCTCCTCGATTGTGAATCCGGAGCGATTCCACGCGATCGCAACGCCGCGCAAGTCGCGCACGCGTTAGCATCCGAAGCGGCAGCCGTCGCCGCGGCGCAAAAAATCGCGTTGCCGTTTTCGAACGCCTGGGATTATGTGAAAGAAGTGATCGCGTTGGGCGCCGACGCGAAGAGTTCGATGGCGTTCGACTTAGAGTCGGGGCATCCGAGCGAAATCGATCACATCAACGGCGCGGTCGTCGCCTACGGACGCCGCAGCGACACGCCCACGCCGGTGAACGAAACGATCGTGCGACTAATCAAAGCACGAGAGTCGGTATTGTCTCGCGCGCGGCTCTAGTTATCGAGGGATCCGGGCGTTGACGGCGGCGAGCACCGCGTCGAGGAGAGAAATCAGCGCGATACGCGGCGTCGGGAGCAAAGCGTACCCTACGCTTGCGGGTGGAGTTTTAACAGACGGATCGCGCCGGCTTGCGTTTCGATATCGATCGAACGCGTGCCACCACCGTTCACGTCTCCATCGATCGTTTCCGAGCGTCCTTGCGACGTGCCTCGAAGATTGAAGTCTGTAAACAGCATTCCGTTGTCGGTATGCAGGCGTACGTGGAACTTGGCGTTCTCGTTGACCCATACTTCGGCGTCGCCATGACCGATCGAGTAGTGCAACGTTCCCGGCCAATCGATCGAGCCCATCGTCGATGAAAGATTCCCGTCGCCGACCGATGCTTGCGCGTACGACCGTACCATGATTTGCACGTCGCCCTTGTCGGCGCGCACGCGAACGCTGCCGGTGATATTGGTAACGTGCACGTCGCCGTTCTTCGAGTCGATCTCGAGTGCCACGCCATCGGGCACGCGCACCAACAACGATCCGACCGGCTGCGGCACGCCGACCGTCAAGCCGTCGCGGCCGCCGCGCAGCTTCGGCGGGGCCGTCTGGGTCTTCCCCTTTTCCGCCGTAGCGCTGATCGTAAAGCGATTGCGTGGCTGTCCCGCGGCGGGGGCGAAGGCGCTGACCGTGCCGCCCACGGAGCGGATCAACATCGTTGCGCCCGGATTAAGCAAGCCGACGGTCGTTACATATGGTGCCTGATCGGAACATCCCACGATCGCCAGCACGAGAAGAAGAAGCGGCGTCGAACGGACTCTCAAAGGAGACTTCATCGTTATGCATCGTTCGGCTCGCACGTCCATTTTCGCTCTCGCTGCGCTCGTCCTGAGCGCCTGTTCCGGAGGGCAAACCGGCTCGAGCGTACCGATTACTGCGGAGGCCCGCGCAGCGACGGTCCGACATGCCGCCGTCTGGATTCCGCCCGCGCAATCGACGTTCGCGATTCAATACGATGGAAAGCTCGACTTGAGCATCGACGCCGACACCTACGATCTCGATGGATTCGATACCAAAGCAGACACCGTGAGCCAACTGCATCAGGACAACCGTCACGCCGTGTGTTACATCTCGGCCGGCACTTGGGAGAATTGGCGCCCGGATGCCAAACAGTTCCCGAAGAGCGTGCTTGGAAATCCCGACGGTCATTGGAAAGGCGAACGTTGGCTCGACGTGCGCCAACTCTCGATCCTCGAGCCGATCATGGCGGCGCGTTTTCAGATGTGCGCGCAAAAGGGCTTCGACGCAGTCGATCCGGATAACATCGACGGCTACGAGAACAAGACGGGCTTTAAGATTACGTCGCAGGACCAGCTTGCCTACGATGAATGGTTAGCGGCCGAAGTCCATTCGCTCAACATGTCGATCGATCAGAAAAATGATAACGACCAAGTCAAAGACTTGCGTCCGTATTTCGACTTTGCGGTGTTAGAGCAATGTTATCAGCAGAAATATTGCCAGCAGTTTACGCCGTATACCGACGATAACGCGCTCGTCGTCGATATCGAATACAAGGGATCGAAATCGCAGTTCATCAACGACGTCTGTCCCGCAGAGGCGGCATACAAGGAAACGGCGTTGCGCAAGCATCTGAACCTGAACGCCTGGGAGATTACCTGCTCGAGCTAGCCGCCGGCACCGGGCTCGGTTCTTCCAGGGTATTTCGCAAGGGTAACTGTAGCGGCATCGGCGACGCTTCGTCGCCAGGCGCGCCGACGTTTTCGAACTCGATCGTCGTCTGCGTGTAGATTTCACCGGCCACGGCCATCGGAGCGCCGGCGACCTCGCGGTCGATATAATGCTCGCCGTCGATATCGATAAAGTCGACCGTCCAGGGGATCTTGGTTCCGGGTCCGTCTAAGAAGTTGATGCTGACGCGCAGGCGCCAAACCGCGTAATCGTTCTCATCAACCCACAAATCGCGCAATCGATATTTCCCGGGGTCGTGTAGGGCACGGAGCGTCACGTGATAGCAGAGATGTCCGTCGACCGTTTCCTGACCGGCATAGAGCATCACATAGTTCCGGTGCGCTGCGACGACGACGGCGATAACTGGTAGCTCGGGGGACGGCGTCGGCGTTGGCGTCACGCGCGGATCGGGGTCGTGATATTCTTTGCGAATTTCCGCAACGAGAGCGGCAGAGTTGAACGGCGTTGGTTCGGGCGCCGGCACGAACGGCGCCATGCCGAACGAGTAGGTGGGAGCCAGAAGCGGAACGCCAAGGAAGTCGACTGGCGGTTCCGGTTTTCCGATACGGTAAAAACCGAACAGCGAAACGTTCAAGCCACCGGGAGGCCGGACCGGATGATCTTTTTCGAAATCGCTGATCGGATCAACCGAAATTGCATCGCCGGCAGCGTCGAAGCGCGTTTCGTAGCGCTCGACTCGTTCCTTGCCGCCCTCCACGATCCGGACGACGACGCGATACGCTAGCAATTGCGGGTACCGTTGCGAGAGCCAATAGGCTTGCGCGCGGGCGTAGATCGCGTACGGGTCGATCGGGGGAATCATTCGTCCATCTTGTCGCGCGGGTGGGCGCGATCGTACGCGCGTTTCTTGTGTTGCATCGACATCTTTAGATAGATGCCGGTCGTCGCGAGGCTTTCATGGCCCAGAAACTCGCGGATCGTCTCGAGGTCGACGTCGTTCTCGGCGAGATGCGTGGCGAACGAATGCCGAAGCGTGTGTGGGCTCGCATGGCGTTGTACTCCGCTTACTTTATACACTTCACGGAATATACGCCACACGTGCATCGGTGACAGCCGTTTGCCGCCGCGTCCAAGGAATAGCGCCTCGTCTCGGCTACGCGGGCGAACGGCCAGATAGGCGGCGATCGCCTCGGCCGCCGAACGGTTGATCAGCACCATACGTTCCTTGCTGCCCTTGCCGTGAATGCGGACCTCGCGGTTCTTTAGATCGACGTCACCGAGATCGATGGTGGTGACTTCGGCACGGCGGATACCGGCCGCGTATAACAGCTCGAGGATGGCGATGTCGCGGCGCTTGCGGTCTTCGGTGCGACCCGCGATGGCCTGAGTATTCAAGAGTCCGCGAACCTCGTCTTGGTCGAGGTGCTCGGGGAGCTTGCGTTCGAGCTTCGGGCCGGCCACGATGGACGCCGGGTCGTCGTCACGGACCGCCGTCAACTTGAGGAATTTGTACAACGCTTTTAGGGACGACAGCTTGCGGCGCACGGTGCGCATGTCATAGCCTTTGTCGCCCGAAATATGCATCACGTACCGGCGCACCTCCGAGGTGGTGGCGGTGCGCAGTTGCGGATACTCGCGCCCCATCGGCGATTCGTCGGCGGCTAACTGCGTCAGGTACGCCCCGAACTCGTGCAGGTCGCGCGCGTACGCTTCGACCGTTAGCTGGCTACGATTCCGTTCGAGCCGCAGGTACGCCATCAGATCCAGGATGATCGGATCGACCACCGGGGTGCCTCGCCGGGTCCGAGCTGCCACTGGAGCCTCCTCTCCCGCTCACTACCAAGGAAACATAATAACAGTTTTACTGCATTCGAGTGGATGAAGAACGACCCTGCTGCGGCAAGGGGGCGGGTAGCCTCTCCCGATATTTCAACCCGATGGATCCCAACCCTGACGGCGGCTTCGACCTCGACCCGACGTACGGCGACCAGTTTGCCACCGGCGACACGATCGCGATCCTATTACCGGAGCCGGGCTTCGTAATCGCGACGATTGGGCGCTTGACGCCCGAGCGCATGCTCGTAACGACGTTCGGGCCGGCGCTGGGCCGCGTAGACCGTGCCGACCTGATGGCGTGGCGTCCCGAGGGCTGGTCGAGCTGGGTCGCCGATACGATCGGCCTTCGAGACGGCACATACCTCAAGATGCCGGCGCCACCGGGCTTGGCCCTCGCGAAGGACATCGATGTGGCGACGTTGCCCCGATTCAAGGCGGTTGCGAAGGGCGGCAGGCGCGTACTCGCCGAGTACGATCCGGAAACGCTGTTCATTCGCGCGATGATCGATTCGGACGATACGCCGGAGTTTCGCGACGCACCGTCGGTCGTTCCGCAAGACGCCACGACGTTCGAAGTGGCACTAAGCCTGAATGTCGGCTTTGACATCGAGTTACCAGATTTACCGACGCTCGAGCAAATGAATAAATCGCGTTTCATTATCGCCATTCTGCGCGAGCAAGTGACGACCGGCGTCGACGAACTCGTCTTCGATCACACGTTGAGCTTTCGGAACGCCAAGGACGCTACCGCCGCGCTTGCCGAGTTACTGCGGCCGGACGTCGAGGCATTCGTGTTACCGAAATCCGGCCTCTTCAGTCCGACCGAAATTCGCGCGCGCATTCGTTCGCCACTCAATTATCCGAGCGTTCGTACGGTCGTGCGAGAGTTGCAGCGGATCGCCAAGGCGTCGAGTGGTTCGTACGACGGCTTCGGCGCGCTCGCGGTGTAGATGGCATTAGCCGTCGCGGCCATTTCGGTCGCGCTCCTAACGCTTCGTCCGTTCGGAATACGGTCGTGGATTTGGCCGGCTGCCGGCGCGCTCATCGTCGTGGTGTTCGGGTTCGAGCCGGCATCGATAGCGGGCCATGCCATCGAGCGGCAATGGAACGTACTGCTCTTTATCGGGGGGTTGATGGGGCTCGGCGCTGTTGCGTCCGAGGCCGGCGTATTCAGGTCGATTGCCGGGAAACTTTTACGTTATGGCCGCGGCGAGCGCAGGCGGCTTTTTGTGTGGACGTTCTTGGGTGGCGCCGCCATGACGGCGTTGCTATCGAACGATGCGACGGCCGTCATCCTCACGCCGATCATCTACGATGCGGTCAGCGAACTTGGTATCGACCCAATGCCGTACGTGCTTGCCGGGCTGTTCGTGGCCGATACCGCGTCGTTCGGGTTACCGTTTTCGAATCCGGCCAACGTCGTCATCTTGCCGCATCCGAGCATATGGCCGTATTTGCTGCACTTGGGTGTTCCCGAGTTGGCGGCGATCGCAATCAATCTCGGTATATTCTTGTGGATGTTCCGCCGTCAGCTCAACGGTGCGTATGCGGTGCCGGCTGCACCAGTCGAACATCCGAAGGCACTACGCGTCGGTGCCGGATTGATGTTCGTGACGGTCGCGTACATCGTCGCGCTGATCGTGCACTATCCGCTCGGACCTGTCGCCGCAATCGCCGCGCTCCTTCTTCTCGTGCTAGGCGGAGTGTCGCCGGTAAGAGTCGTGCGTCGTATGGGTTGGACGACGCTGCTGATGTTGTGCGGATTGTTCGTGCTGCTCGACGCCGTCGTTCGGAGTAATGCGGCCAACGGAGCGATCCAAGCGCTCGATCGGCACCCGTTCGATCTCGCGGTAGCCGCTTCTTCCGCCGGGGCGGCGGCGTTGCTGTCCAACCTATTCAACAATTTGCCGGTGGCAATTGCCGGTGCGTATGCCGTAGCGCACGATCCTACGGGCCACGTCGCATATCCGCTGATCGCCGGCGTCGATCTCGGACCGAACCTCACGTTTGGCGGCTCGATCGCAACACTGCTTTGCTTAGATGTGCTGCGGCGGCACGGCGTGCGTGTCAGCTTGGTTCAGTACGCCAAGCTCGGGCTAGCCGTGGTTCCGGCGTGCCTTGCAGTCACTGTTCTATGGTTGTGGGTACTTCATTGAAGGCTATTTGCAATGGTAGAGCAGCCGCCTGTTCAGCCGTTTGCATTGTCACTCCAGTTTAGTTCGCCAGATTGCAGACTGGGAAGCGCACGACGGTCGTCCGGTCGGTGTATCTCGTAAATGCGGCATTTGCATGCGGCGTGCGAGGAGCGTCGGCAACATCTTCTCCTACTTGGGCCAGCGTCACGTTTAGCACGTCGTTCGTTCCGGCGCGCTGTTTTTGGTCGTAGGCGGATTGATCGAACAACCAGGCCGGTAGCGTTTGTGGGAATGCCGTCCGTACCAGCGTCACATCGTACGAGCGATTTCCGTTGACGCCCGTGGAGATCCAACGAAGGTGCGTCGCAGTTCTATAATTCGAAGCGGATCCGAACTGCGCGGTTACTGTCGTTCCGTTACCTTTTGCGACGTACCGAACGCCTTGCACGTCGAATGTGCGGCGGTCGATCCAAAGATCTCGCACGTTGTTCGTGGATGCTTGCGCGATCGGTATGAAACGAAGATGATACGGTTGCGATGCGCCGCCGGCGCTATCCGCCGTCAACTCAACGCGGTAGTTATCGACGGCGGTTGTTAGCGACGGAGCGCTTAGGATCGATGAGGCCAGCAAAGGGAACGTGTCTTTCTCAACCTGAGCTTGCGGTAGCCACGTTTGATCTACCCTGCACGTCGCGTTCTCTGCGTTATCCGACTGCCTAACCGCGTAGCGCCATTCGAGTTGGCTGCTCGGAAGATCGGGCTGGTTCGTTCGAATATCCCAAAACGTGGTATAGATTGCGTACTGCGGCGTTGGATATGTCGCGAGTCGCGCGAGAGCGCGCTGGAGAATCGAAGCCGGCGTTAGCGTCGGGTTGGAAGTCGTCGCGCCGGCGATCGCGCTGCGCGCAGAGGCAGGGACAAGAACGGCAAAGCAAACCGCGCACAAAGCGAGCGTCCGTTTTGTTGCTTTAGGAAGTAGCGAACAACTCATGCACGATCATTCTCGTGCGAAAATACTCTGCCTCTCCAATTTCCGCCATGCTGAGCTTTCCGAGCACGCGGCGCGAAGCGATGTTCTCCGGCATCGTCAGACCGATGACTCGTCCCAGGCCGGCGCGAGTGAATCCGTCAGCCACGACCGCGGCGGCCGCTTCGGTCGCAAAGCCTCGTCCCCAAAACGGCCGGTCGATAAGGTAGGCGACTTCGATTTCCGCCGTGTCGGCGATGGTACTGAGCCCACAGTGTCCGATGAGCTGCAAAGAGCGTTGTTCTCGAACGGCAAAAAGACCGAAGCCACGTTCCTGCGCGTGCGTGGAGAAGCGCTCGATGAGGTCGCGCGTCAGCTGCTCGGTCCATATGCCCCCAGGTATGAAGCGCATGTTTTCGGGATTCGCGTAGATCGCGACAGCCTCGGACACGTCCCGCGACGTGAACGGCCGAAGTGTCAAACGGTCGGTCTCAAGGTACACGATACGCCGATTATAACCAGCCTCGTTCACCGCGTCTTCAAATTGTCTCGATCACAACGCGCTTTTGAAAACTTTGAGGATTTGATTTAGGACTTTTTTATCGGGGAAAGCGCATACTATCGACATGATTACGTCGATTCTAATGGCGCTTGCTGCGGCGGTGGGTTTTGCGACGGGCGCCGCTCCTTCGGACATTGCCGCGCTGCGTCAGCCGGGAGTGACCGTTCCCCCGATAACGTTGCCGAATATCGCGGGCGGAACGCTGCCGCTACGCGACTCGGACGGCCGGGTGACGGTGCTCGTGGTATTCGCCGCCTGGTGCGACCCGTGCCGCAAGAATCTGCCGGCGATCGAGCGCCTCGCCCGAAACAGCCGCGCTCGTTTCGTGGGAATCGACGAGCTCGAGAGTCCGGCCAACGCTCGAGCCCTAGTCGCCGAATACGGCGTCACGTTTCCAGTCGGGATACTAACGGCACCCGCGTTCGATGGGGCGGCGGTCACGGACGAGTAGCGAGGCGCGACTGGTCTCGACATTCCGGCAGTCTATATGATCGACGCTAGCGGTAAATCGTTCAAGGCCTTCGTCGGCACAAACGCATCGGCTGTTTCAGAAATCGATGCTGCAATTAGCGAGGCGATGCGCCCCTAGCCAAATCTTCCCAATCGATATCGTGGCGCACGATCGCATGTGGTGGGACGGCGATGTCGTGCAACGAGTACAGCGGTCTCTCGTCGCTCTCCCCGGAGAGCACGGTGAGATCGCATTTTGCCGGGCTTCTTATTGAATCGAAGTAATAGGCGCCGTCTTGGACGATTGCGGTATACCTGACGATGCCCTGATTCAGCTCCGCGCAGTTGGCAATGATGCGAACTCCGTTTTCCGGAAACGATCCGGCCAAGGCTCCCGGACCTGCTCGCATTAACAACTGGTCTTGTCCGCGAAGCACGATCGATCGATTCTTGCCGGGCAACACAACGAGTTCGTGCGTCGCCGAGCACGGCAACACGCCGGCCACAATCGTGTAATAACCGGGGTTCACCGTCGTGGAATAGGTTTTCACTCCAGTCGGCTGTCGCTGCAATGCAGCACTCGCCACGACCGTTCCGGACGGAATTGTAATGAACGAGACGGTATTCGTACCCCGAGAGCCACACGGAACGAACGTTACGCCTACGTGCGAGCGTTCCGGCGCCGCCGTTCGATATGCGGGAGATGTCCGGGGCGCGGCCGCGTGCATCATATCGGCGAAAAGGTTAGCTTTCTAGCTTGTAAATTACGTTTCCGACCGACGCGCCGCCGCTGCGATATGTGTCCTCGATGCCCGAGAACGAGCGCCAAGACATCACGACGTTGCCGGATGCCTCACGCGTTGCAATCAGTGACGCTACTTTGCCGTCTGCACGGGTGAGCGACACTCCACCGGGCTGCGTCTGTAACTCGTATTTTTTTGTTGCGATGCGCTCCATAAACTCCGGAAACTTCGACCAGAATTGCGCAACAGAAACGGGCTCGTCGGAGCCGAGCGTTTTTTCTACCATAAGGCGCTCAGCTTACTCCTCATTATGGGATAAGTCCAATTACTGCGTGGTAAAAGAGCCGAGATTGGCCCAGCTGGGCGGGAACGGTTCGGGGGCACACGGATTTGGAACCTCCCACGACCGTACGTCATAGTGCGTATTTGGATGTAGCGTTACAAACGAGACGGCAAACGTCGTCGTCAAATATTGCGCGTACGGGCCTGGCGTTGCGATCGGTGTAGGTAGCGGATTAGGTAGCGGCTCCGGCTTGGTGCGCACCTTTTCTCCGGTATAAGAACCGGTGGCGAGCTGAATTCGCGTGACGCCGGTCGACGCGAAGACCATTTGGCCAACGGACGTCGCTACGCCAGTCGTGCCGGGAATCGGATACAGTAACTCGACAAACGGTTTCGAGACCGGACAGAACGGATTCGACGGCGTCGTCGTTTGCGATCCGCCGCAAGCCGAAAGAACAGTTACGATTGCGCAAATGAGGAATGCGTGCAGGCCTCTGCGGATGTTCACAATGTATGCCCCCTCTGAGCTAGCTACCTATTCGGCAGCAGAGCAAGCGGTCCCGCGAGGGCCCTTGCTTGCCCGCCGCTGAACTGTTCGCATTATGCCGACAAGCGCACGTATTGCCCTCATCCTCGCCTTCGGTCTCGCCGCCTGCGGAGGGCCCAGTAGTACCCCGACAGTTGCCGGATCGGCTGGCTTGCTACCGCAACAGCGAGCCGCGCAAGCCAAGCCCGATCGCGGTCCTTCTTGGATGCGCAACCGAGCCAAGAGTGGTGCGTTGCTGTACGTATCGGACACCGAAAGCGGTGACATCTACGTGTTCAACTACCCGAAGGGAACGCTCGCGGGTACGCTCACCGGGCTCACCGATCCCGGTGGCGAGTGCGTGGATGCCAAGGGCAACGTTTTTGTGACCAATACCGGCGGAAGTAACGTGATCGAGTACGCGCACGCGGGAACGGCGCCCATCGCGACGCTCAAAGACCCGGGCTATTTCCCCATCGGCTGTGCGGTCGACCCGACGACCGGCAATCTCGCCGTGACGAACTTTTCGTCGATCTCGAGCATGGCGGGAAACATCGTGATCTACAAGCACGCGAAGGGTAAGCCGACGGGCGGTTATTCGGACGCAAACACGCCGCAATTCTTGCTCTGCGGTTACGACGATAAAGGTAATTTGTTTGCGGACGGTCTGACCAGCGCCAGCGGTTTCTCCTTAGACGAACTCCCGGCTGGAAAGAAAGCGCTCGCGCCCGTTTCACTCGATGCGGGAATCGGCAATCCCGGTGCGGTGCAGTGGGACGGCAAGTATCTCGCGGTCGGCGATCAAGCTGATAACGTCGTCGACCGGTTCGCGATCGCATCGGGTAAGGGTTCGTTTCAAAAAGCGACGGCGTTAAAGAACGCCGTCGCAATCTTTCAGTTCTGGATCCAGGGCGGGAGCATTATCGGTCCGGATTCCGGCACGGCCTCGGTCGAGATCTGGAAGTATCCCGCCGGCGGCAAACCGACAAAAACCGTGCGTGGCGTCTACGTTCCGCTCGGAACCGTCGTCAGTAACCCCTAGACGCCTGTCGGGTGGCAGTCACCGGAACCGGAATCGGCACGGGAACCGGTTTGCGTTGGAGCGCGGCGCGCGGCGGAAGCTTGATCGAATCGGCGAGCCGCAGAAACTTCAACGTCTGGACGCTCCACCAGGTTGGATCGATCTCGAACCACTTCAGTCCGTGGCGAGCCGAATACGGAAAAGCGTGGTGGTTGTTGTGCCAGCCTTCGCCCCAGGCGAGTAGCGCGACCCACCAGCAGTTCGTCGATAAGTCGCGCGTCACATAGGTGCGATAGCCGAGCGAATGCGCGGCGCTGTTTACGAACCACGTGACGTGATAGCTCACGACGAGTCGTACAAAGATACCCCAAACGATCCAGCTCCAGCCGCCGAACGCGAACAATAATCCGGCGAGAGCGAAATGCGCGATCCATTGTAGGTAGGGAAGCGCCCGGTAGAAACGGTCGTTGGCCATGTCGGGGACATACCGGACAAGTTCTTCTTCGTTCTCGAGCGCGTCGTTGGGCTTATAGAGCCAATCCATATGCGACCACAAGAAACCGCGATTGCGGCCGTGCGGGTCGCCTTCGCGGTCGGCGTACGCGTGATGTTTGCGGTGGATGGCTACCCAACGGACCGGATCGCCTTGCAGCGATAACGTCCCGATCGTCGCGAGTATGTATTCGACTGGCTTAAGAAGCCGCACGGACCGGTGCGTGAGCACCCGGTGGTAGCACAGGTTGATGCCCAATCCGCCGGTCACCCAGAGTAAGACGAAGGCCACGGCAACCGAGCTCCAGTGCGTCATACCCGGTAAGAATACGGCGAGTGCGGCGATGTGGATCAGACCAATGCCGACCCCGTTTGTCCAGCGCCTAAAGGTGACGTTCAAATTACTAAATCTTTCTTTGGGGTCCGGTTCGTCGACTTATACCCGGATTGGTATGAATATCCTTGCATGTTTGTAGCGACTTCAGTCGGTCCAAGCGTGCGTGAGCATCAACCAAAATGCGAGTCCGGCGTAATCGCCGTATTTTGCATATACCCGCCTGATGGTTGAATCTTTCGCTTGTTTCTTCTTTTCGATCTTCAGAAACGTGGGACGCGTCCACGAATCGAGGACCAAATTGCGATGGCGCCCGAGCAGTTGCATCACGTGGGCGGCGCCGTATGGGCCAATGCCCGGCAGTTCCAACAGCGCAGCCTCGACGTCGTCGTCGCTTCGCCCGGCCGACGAGAGAAACGATTCCAAATCGAGCGAGCCATCGGCAACGTCGCGAGCGATTGCACGCACGTAGGCACCTCGATAGCCCATTCGCGCGACGTCTTTGAACCATGCTTCCGGTGTTCGAGCGATCAACGCCGGCTCCGGAAACGCGCCGTCGCCGAGTTCGGCCAGCGCGTTCGTCATCCGAATCGTTGCCGACCACGCGCAGTTAGTGGTGCAGATCGTCTTGATCGTGTCTTCGAATACCGTCGGGCTAGCCAGCATACGTCCGGCGCCGGCGGCGGCCCAACGTAGGCGATCGTCGTTGACAATCATGGTATAAAACGGCGCTAGGTTGTCGTCGAAACGGAACATGCGCGCGACGATGCGCTCGATTTCATTTTTGGCGACGCGGCCGACTCGACGGTTGGAATCGATTTGCAGATCACCATCGCGTTGCGTCAACGTGATGGTGATCTGCGCGCCATCGACTCGAAGCGTCCGGCGGTACTCCAGGGGCGGACCTTCGACGATCCGGGCGGGCAGCAGGCGCGCGACACCGTGCGAGTGCACGGTCCGCGCGAACGAGATCGGTTCGCCGCCCGCCCCGCGCAGCGGCAACGTCGCTACATTTGGCGCGGTGTAACCCTACGCGACGTACGAAACATTGACGGGCACGCCGGCCGCTTTGGCCCGCATCAATAACCCGTAGACCGCCTCGAGTTCGTCTTCGATGGTGGTTATCTCGCGTGCGCTCACGTGAAATTGGGCGGCGTTCTGCCACAAGATGCCGCGCGCACGTTCCAACGCACTGTGTAAGCGTTCGGGCGTGGCCTCGAGGACCGCCCAGTCGAGTTCGCCGTGGGCCGGAATGACGCGCCATCCGCTGCCGTAGGAACGCGAACCGTCGCGTCCGGTTTCAAAGGCGTGCGGGATGGCAGCTAGGATCTCGACCGCTTCCTGATCCTGGCTCGCGAGCGGTAACTCGAGTTCGACTAACCGGAGAATATAGTGAAAGAACGCCGAGCTTCCAATCGTGTGCGCGCCGGCGGTGCAGGCGACGTTGACGTGGATCGACTCGAGCTCGTTGTCACCGTCGCGAAAGCTCACGCGTTACCATGCGCGATGTCGAACGGCAGATCCAACTCACCGCCCAACTTCTGCAATCCGCGCCACACCGCTTCATGCACCGGAACGCCATTAGTGCGATGGTGGGCAGTCTTTTCGTGTTCCGGTTCGCCGGCAACGTAAATGCGATCCGCGCCGGGCGTGCGCGAACTCTCCTTGAAGTACCGCAGCTCGCGGTCCATATCGGCTTTAAACGCGACGACGTCGCGGAAACCGTCCACGCGAAACGCGCCGAACCAATGCGATATCGCACCTTCTCTGACGTCGGTCACCACCGGCAGCGTCGGGCCGAACGCGCCACCGGATAACACGCCGCACAGAATGTCGACCAGCAATCCCAGGCCGTAGCCTTTGTGGCCGCCGCCTTCGGTGCCGAAGCCGCCTAAGGGCAGCAACGCGCCGCGCAGCGCTTCATCTGGATCGTTCGTCATATTACCTTCGCTGTCGATCGCCCAACCCTCGAGCAACGGCTGGTTCTTGCGCTTGTACACTTCCAGCTTGCCCTTCGGCACGGTCGTCGTCGCAAAATCAAGGACGAACGCAGGCTCTTTGCCGGCCGGAATCGCGAATGCCAGCGGATTGGTGCCGAGCAACACGTCGCGGCCGAACGTCGGCGCGCCGTACTTGACCGAGTTGGTCGACGCCATGCCGATCATATCGCGCTCGAGGCCCATCATCGCGTAGTAGCCGGCGATTCCGAAATGATTCGAATTACGTACTCCACCGAACGCCGAGCCGTGCTTAGCAGCCTTCTCCAGTACTTTTTCCATCGCCATCTTGCCGACCGGGTGCCCTAAGCCGTTATCGGCGTCGTACAGCACCGTCGTTTCGGTCTCGCGCACGATTTCGTAGTTGGGTTTGGGATTCAAATGGCCGTTGCGAATGCGGCTCACGTAATACGATTCGAGCCGTGCCACGCCGTGCGATTCGATACCGCGCAGGTCGGCGGTGACGAGCACGTCGGCGACCACGGCCGCTTGTTCCGGCGCAACGCCGGAGCGAACGAGTGCTTCGGTAACGAAACGCCGCAGGCGGTCTTCCGACGCGAGATTATAGTCGTTAGTAACGGTATGTGACAACGATAGAAAGCCTCCAAATCGATACTTCGCGTGGGGGAGCGTGCGGTCATGCAGGGCGAACGTCGCAAGCAATGATCCAACCGCCGCTATCGGGCTTTTCCGGTGAGGATCGGCCGCCTGCCGACGTCTACGATCGCTGCATTCGTTGCGGCTTTTGTCTTCCGACCTGTCCGACATACGTAGAAACCTTAATAGAAACGTCGGGACCGCGAGGCCGGATTGGATTGATCAAGGCGGTCGACGAAGGCCGCCTCGACCTATTGAGTCCGGGTTTCGTGAATCAGATGCACGAGTGTTTGGATTGCCGCGCATGCGAGACGGCGTGTCCGTCGGGCGTAGAGTACGGGCGCTTGGTCGAAACGGCGCGCGCACAAATCCGCACCGCGCAAGCTGCCCATGAATCGCCGGTTCAACGCTGGACGCGCGGTCTGTTCGTAAAAGCACCGTTCCGCAACCTCGCTTTGATGCGCGCGATGGCGGCTCTTCTTCGATTCGCCCAGCGCACCGGGTTGACGTCCGTTGCATCCGCGATCGGTTTACGCGATGCCATCGCACTGGCGCCGGAGATGCCCGAACGCTTCTTCGAACCGCCGCAGCGCCGAATCGACGCCGAACATCCGGTCGGTGTAGCGTTTTTGCATGCCGGATGCGTGATGCAGTTCGCTTTCCCGCAGGTTCACGATGCTACGATTCGGATGCTGTTGCGCGCCCGTCTGTCGGTCGTTATTCCGCGCGATCAAGGTTGCTGTGGGGCAATCGGCGTGCATGCCGGAGAAATGGAGTTCGGCCGCGAGTTGGCAAAGCGCAACATCGTCGCGTTCGAAGACAGCAAGGCCGATGTCTACGTGGCCGATGCGGCCGGCTGCGGTTCGGCGCTCAAAGAATACGGGAGGCTGTTTGCGGCGGATCCGCAATGGGCGGAGCGGGCGACCCGCTTTTCGCAACGGGTACGCGACGTGTGCGAAGTGCTCGACGCCAGCGAACTCGATCCGGCGATCGGCGAATTGAACGTTCGCGTCACCTACCAAGAACCGTGTCACTTAGTACACGCCCAGCGCGTCAGCGCCGCTCCCCGGCGGTTGTTGCTACGCATTCCGGGTCTGCAGCTGATCGAGATGAACGAAAGCGATCTGTGCTGCGGAAGCGCCGGAATCTACAACCTCACACGGCCGGCGATGTCGGCGCGCTTACGCCGGCGCAAAATCGATAACGTCGAGGCAACCGGCGCCGATGTGGTGGCGACGGCAAATCCAGGTTGCGCGATGCAGGTTGTGGCGGGGCTGCGCGAGGCCGGTCTTCCCGCCAACGTCAAGCATGTCGTCGAGTTGCTCGACGACGCATATGCGGCTTACGGAGCGGCGATAACCCGCGCTTGATCGGCAAGCGCGTCCTTGAGGTCATGATAGACCGAGAACACGCGCAACAGTCCCGTGATGTTGAGCAGTCGGGAAATCGGGCCTTCGGTTACGACCAAACGCAACGAACCGTTATGTTCGCTCGCGCGGCGGTGCGCTCCGATGAGCGCGCCCAAGCCGGTCGAGTCGAGGAACTCGATCTGCGTCAGATCGACGATAAGATGGCGGTTGGCGTCGCTGGCCGCATCGGTTAAAGCGGCGCGCACCGTCGGTGCGGTCGCGAGATCCAAGCTGCCGCGCAGCTTGAATACCAGCGCTTCGCCGTGTTTTTCAGATTTGACGTCAATCGTCAGTTCGTCGTGAGACATAGCCTCCAGCACTCTAGGAAGTAGGAAAACGCTCTAAGGCCGGGCGCCTTCGCGCCTGCTCTGCGGCGCGCCTGTCCGCCGTGTGACCTAGCGCGTGGGTTCTCATGCGTCCTACAGAAAGCCCACTTCCAATAGGGGGGCACGTAGCCGAGCACAAGGTCCGTCAAATTCCAGTCAGCCGTACCGTTGTCGCCGCCGAAGTTCATAACGAGCTCTACATTCGGGGAGACCGCGAAGCCGGCGCAGGACGAGCCGTGAAGCACGACGCCGCAGTTGTTGAGATCAGCTCGACCTGTCAGCGGTGGCGGCGGTAGCACATTCGTGTGGTTGCCATCGTTGAATCGAGCCGTTCCGCTGAGAACCGGCACGTCGCGTATTTCCTTCGGTCCGGCTCGAACGTGGACGATCACGATACGGCCCTTTCCGTCTGCTGTCAGAACCAGGCGCCCGCCATTCGCGAGTTGCCACGAATCAATCGAGCCGTCGAGCGAGACGATGAAAGCCGTCTTGCCATCCTGCTGTTCTTGATGATGATGCATTCACTCCGTTTGTTTCGTCGGCTGTCCATGTGCCGCGATGTAATCGCCGATCTGCCCGCCGAGCGTCGCGCCGTCGAGCGTCATCGGATGGCCGGGAACGTCGGTCGCTTGCGCCGGAACACGAAGCGCCGCAAAAGCAAAGCGCACGCGATCATCGCGTGCGCAAAGCGTAGTACTGGGGTGGCTGGATTCGAACCAACGCATGGCGGAGTCAAAGTCCACTGCCTTACCGCTTGGCTACACCCCATCGGCAATAACGCCATTTGGCGATGGCCGAACGGAGCCCCTTGAAGCCGAGCGGCTTCTAACGCGTTGCGACGAGTCGCTTTGCGCCGAGATAGCGCGAGGACCAATACGATTCCGAAAGCTGGCTTACCATGACGCCGTGGCTCGAGCTGGCGTGCACGAACTTGCCGTGTCCAAGGTAGATGCCGACGTGCGATACGCCTTCGGTGTAGGTTTGAAAGAACACGAGGTCGCCCGGGCGCGGTCCGCCGACGGCCGGCTTGCCGACGTCGTATTGCGCGTCGGCCGTGCGCGGCAACGCGATCCCGGCCATGCCGAACACGTGCTGCACGAACGCCGAGCAGTCGAAACCGGCCGCGGTAGTACCGCCGAAGACGTACGGCGTTCCCAAAAAGCGCAGGGCGCTGTGCGTGAGCAGGGTTGCGATCTTAGAGGTGCGGGCTAAGATGCCACCCGCGAACCGGCCAAAGCTGGCCGAATGACGTGCTGGTGTAGTAATCACCAGGCGCTGGGTCCACTCGGCGACGTCTGGACTAACGGCACGCTGGCTCGTCGTCGCGGACGGGGCACTGAACGCGATTGTAGAAGAATTTTGCTGGGTATGAGCTTGAGCGAACCCGGCCGTTGCGGCAATCGAAAGGGCGAACGCTCCGGCAGCTAACGCGTGACGCAAGAAATAGATACCTCTCTTTGACGACACTTGCGAGGTTAGTTGACGGGTTCGGACGGAAAGAGTCGCCCTAGAGCCGACCGGCTCATTCACCCCTACCAGAGAGTCCCCCGCTCGGATCCTCGCTGGGACCCGATTCAGTGATCTTGTGCAGGCGTAACGTCATTCGAACCGGCGCTGTTACTTGCCGGACGATGACGCTGGTTGGCTTTCTGTCTAGTCTCTAATCTCCCTTTCAATCACATCGACGACCCTCGCGACGACGTCATCGACCAGCGATCGCTCGCTACCCTCGGCCATCACTCGAACCAGCGGCTCGGTTCCGGACGGACGCACCAAGAGGCGCCCGTCTTTTCCCAAACGCGCTTCGGCCTCTGCGATCGCACGGCGGACGGGTTCGCGCTGCAGCACATCTTTGGAGCGCGTCTTCACGTTCACCAATAACTGTGGCGCGATCACGACTTCGCGCGCGAGATCGTGCAAACGGACGCCCGCGCGTGCCGCAACGCCGAGTAACGTGACGGCCGTCATCGGGCCGTCGCCGGTGGTGTTCGTGAGCAAATCGATGATGTGTCCGGACTGCTCGCCGCCTAAGACGAAGCCGCCTTCGCGCATGCGCTCCAACACGTAGCGGTCGCCAACGGCGGTGCGTTCGAGCGCGATGCCGCGCGCTTGCAACGCACGCTCGAAGCCGATGTTGCTCATGACCGTTCCGACGATCGTGTCGCCGGGTAGCGTTCCCGCATCGTGCAATGCCGTCGCGAGCGCGTACATCACGTGATCGCCGCTTAAGCGACAGCCTTCTTCGTCGACGAACAACGCACGATCGGCGTCGCCATCGAACGCGACGCCCACCACGTTTTGCTCGCCTGCGGCGATTCGTTCGCGAACGGCGCCCTCAAGCGATTCCATGTGCGTCGCACCGCAGTCGACGTTAATGCGCGTACCGTCGTTGTCGCAATGCAGTTCGGTGACGTCGGCGCCGAGCTTGCGCAACGCATAGGGCGCGATCGCATACGCCGCGCCATACGCGCCGTCGACGATCACCCGCATTCCGCTCAGGTCGGCCGCGCCTTCGTACAACTGCGCGTAGTACCAGCGACCTAAGTTGACAGCCGTTCGTGCCACGCCGACGCCGGTTCCGGTTGGGCGTGCGCCGTAGCCGCCCGTCATGGCCGCCTCGATCGTGTCTTCGAGCGCGTCGCTCAGTTTGAACCCATCGGCACCGAAGAATTTGATCCCGTTGTCCGGCACCGGATTGTGCGACGCACTGATCATGACGCCTGCGGCGGCGCCTTCGTGGCGAGTGACGCACGCGACGGCCGGCGTGGGGACGATGCCGAGTGATACCGTATCACAACCGGCGGACGTGATGCCGGCCACGATCGCGGCTTCGAGCATGGTACCCGAACAGCGGGTATCTCGACCGACGACGATTGGGCGGCCGTTGGCCTCGGCCACCAGCACGGTAGCAGCGGCGCGACCGACGGCAAAGGCCAGCTCCGGCGTCAGGTCCTCATTGGCGACGCCCCGGATGCCGTCGGTGCCGAACAGGCGGCTCATCGAGGCGCTTGTCCCGTGCCGGGCGTCAGCCGCAGCCGAACGCGCACCAGGTCGGGGGCAACCTGGAGACCGAGCACTTCGGTTCCGGCCGCGTTGATCGGAACCGGCCGGACCATCTCGTCTACGGATCGGGCTTGTTCGGGCAGGGTGATATCGGCGTGCACCGCGGCGACTTGTTCCAGCGCGGTGGTCGTGCCCTGTATCGCGACGATCGACGGCTTGAGTTGCGTCCCGGCAACCACGACGTTCTTGAGATCCCCGACGTAATGAACGGCCAACGGAAAGTCGCGCGACTCTATTTTTTCGATCGTCAACGTCACCGACGCCGGGCTCAAACTCTGCACGACGATCTGCGGCGCTACCAATGCGACCGGCACGTTGTAGACGCCGGCGCCTTTTCCGGCGAGATCCAGCACGGCTTTAATTTCTTCGGGCTTGATCGCGGCTTCGCCACGACGGGATGCGACCGTGACGACGGCCGCGCGGTCGGTGAAGTGCGCGACGTACCCGGCGGTGAGATTAACGCTCGTGATCGGAACCGACATTTGCTGATCGAAACGTGCGGTCGCCACGACCGGGTTGGTCGCGAATCGCACGTACGCCCAGCCGACGATCGCCAGCGTCAGCGCCAGAACTTTAAGAGTGAAGTTCTTGCGGATGATCTGCATGTGGGGCCTCGCGCACGCGGCGCGATGACAGGCGCGAACGTAAATGCGAAACGAGATCGTTGGGCGAGCGCCGATCGCGACGTGCGGGCCGCGTAACGGCCATCAACATTTTGGCCAGGCGCTGTTCTTCTTCCACCGGGCGCGTTAATTTGCCGTCGCGGGCGATGGATACGCCGCCGCTCTCTTCGGAAACGATGATGACGACGGCGTCGGTTTGCTCGCTCAACCCGATCGCCGCGCGGTGGCGCGTGCCGACACGCGCCGTAAACGAATGTTCGGCTAACGGCAAGAAGCAGCCGGCTGCGACGATGCGGTTGTCGTGCACGATCACCGCACCGTCGTGTAGCGGCGAACGAGGCGTGAAGATCGTCAGCAGCAGTTCGACCGTCAGCTCTGCGTCGAGCTGCGTTCCGGTTTCGCAGAATTCTTTGAGGCCGCTGTGCTGTTCTACCGCGATCAGCGCGCCGATCTTGTTACGCGACAGCAGAAACGCGGCACGAGCGAGAAGGACGAGCGCGCGATCTTCGGGGCGCGAAACGACGCGCGACAGCGGATCGTCGGCGTCTATCCGAAACACGCCGCCGCGACCGATCTGCTCGAGCGCGCGCCGCAACTCGGGTTGAAAGACGATCGGAATCGTGACGGCGGCGCCGACCACCACCAGCTGCAGAATCGTAACGAGTAGATATAAGTGCAAGACGTTAGCGATGCCGAGAATCGCTAACAGCACGATGATGCCCATGAGAATTTGCACCGCTCGCGTACCGCGAATCAGCAGCAGCAAATAATACACCAGCACGCCGGTGACGGCGATGTCGAGCAGATCGGTGATGCCGATGTACGATCGCAGCGTCTCAAACATCGAGTCCAGCCTTCGCTACGAGCGTCTCCAGAATTCGGTCCGGTGCGATCTCGGGACATTGCAGCCCATCGGCCGCGATTTTGGCCAGCCACGTTTCGGTGAGCGGCGTGAGCAGCTCGGTACGGCGGCCGCTGTGGAAGCGGTCGAGTTCGGTGTCGATCAGATCGAGCACCAAGGTAGCAGGCGTTCGGTCGAGGTCCCACTCGAGCACGGCCGCCGCGCCCGAGGCACTGCATCCAATGATCCCCGACGGACGCCCGGGTCCGTTCAGCACCTCGATCAGGGACGGCAAGGCTTCGGCAACGGTAGGGTAAACAGCCAACGCAATGATGGGCGCGCTCTCGGTGAACGACGCATCGGTTGCGATTGCGGCCGTAACTCCTTCGTCGGGTAACTCGACCAGCGCATACGCGCGGTCGACGTCCGGCGAGACACGCCAGTTCGCAATGCCGCCGCGCATGGCGATGCCCGCGTCGATTGCGGCGCGCCGGTCGACGTCGAGCGAATTGCCTCGCAGCATGCGATATTGCACGATACCCGCTTCGTTAGGCGCGAACGCATTGCAATCTTGCGGGTAGGCGAACGCTGCAACGCGCTCGTCGTATCGACGGGCAAGAATTCGGCGTGGGTTTCGATCGAGGGCGAAGACGCCCCACGCATCGCGCAACTGAAACGCATGACGGGCAAGCGGTCGATGCCGGTGCCGGGCGATGTGCTCCACGTACGGACGCTGGAAGACGGCGATGTGGTGGTCGACGGAATGGAAGAACGCTCCATGACGCTGCAACGCCAGACGTCGGAAGGCCGCTCGAAGACGATGGCCGCCAACTTAGACCTGCTGGTCACCGTCACGGCGCTGGCAAATCCGGCCCCGCGCCTTCCGACGCTCGACCAACTGCTTGCCTTTGCAGAGTTGCAAGACCTCGACGCCGCTGCCGTCTTCACAAAACCGGACCTCGCGCCCCCGGACCAAGCCGAGACATTGGCCGCGTTATACGGGCGGCTCGGTTACACGACCGTGGTAATCAATCCGAAGCAGGGCCAGAATGTGGACGCGCTGCGCGAGCTGATGGCGGGCAAGCGCGCTCTACTGGCCGGTAACTCGGGCGTGGGGAAAAGCACGATCTTCAGCGCCTTGGGCGGTGAGGCTACGGTCGGGAACGTTTCGCGTTACGGCATGGGCCGGCAGACCACGACGGCCGCCCGCCTGTACCGCACCCCGGGCGGATTTCTGATCGACAGCCCCGGGCTGAACGAATTTGGCCTGGGTTCGCTGGAGCCACGGGAGCTGGCGCTCGGCTTTCGCGAGATGGCCGAGCCGCAGCAGCACTGCCGGTTCACCGACTGCCGCCATCTGCAAGAGCCGGGCTGCGCTATTCGAGAGGCAGTAAACGCCGGCGCGATCGCGGCGAGCCGCTACGAGAGCTTCCGCGCCATCTTAGCTAAAGAAGACCGCTAGAGCGCGTCAGGGCTCCCTAGACACAAAACCGCGCGGCTGGTATACTTCACGCCGTCGTTACCGCACGAAAGAGAGCCAAATTTTGCCCAATATCAAAGCCGCCGAGAAGTGGATGCGCCAGTCCGAGACGCGCACGATTCGCAATCGTGATGCCAACAGCCGTTTGAAGACCCTCTTCAAGAAGGCCGTGACCGCGGCGGACGCGCAGACGACGGCGACCGTCGAAGGCGCCTTCGATTCGGCTGCCTCGAAGGGCATCATTCACCCGAATAAGGCTGCGCGCAAGAAATCGCGCTTGTCGAAGGCGATTACGCGCGCTGCCGCCGCTCCGGTGAAGCCGGTGAAGGCGAAGAGCACGAAATCGAAGACCGGCCGCAAGACCGCCAAGAAGTAAGCTCTTCGAGCGCCTTTGGCGCTCCCGATCCGCGCGAAGTCTTTTTGTCGACCCTGGGTCGAGAACTGCACCGAGCCGGCATCGCCACCGACGCAATCGAACAAACGCTGACCGAAACGGCGGCGTCGATCGGGTTGGACGCGCAGATCTTCGCACTACCAACCTACATAACGATCGCGATCGGACCCAACTGGCAGCAGCGAACGTTGATGATGCGCCTCGAGCCGGGGCGCGTCAGCTTACGCAAGATCGCGCTGCTCACGCACATTTACGATTCGCTTCGAGCCGGCGCCATCGATTACGACGGCGCGACGCGGTTGCTATCCGAGGTCGACGAGCGTTGGCCGGGCCTGCCGGCGTGGCTCGAAATCCCCGCGCTCGCACTGATCGCGGTGGCGGTCGCGTTGATTCTCGGCGGCGGTCCCCACGAGATCGTCGTGGCGACGTCGATCGGTATCTGCACCGGCATCCTGAGCAGCCTTGCGTCGCGCAATGCGCTGATAGCGCGATTGTTTGCAGTCGCTGCTGCGTTTGCCGCGACGTTGATCGTAGCCCTGTATACGAAGGTTTTCGGGCCGACCAACATGTTCGTCTCGCTGATTGCGGGCATCGTCGTGTTGCTGCCCGGTTACACGTTAACATTAGCGCTACACGAGTTGGCGAACGATTTCCTCGTGGCCGGCGTAGCTCGATTGGGGCGCGTGCTATCGGTGTTGCTGGCGCTGGGTTGTGGCGCGTTTTTAGGTTTGGCGTGCGTGCCATGGATTGCGAGCATGGGAACGGCGGCGACGCATCCGGTGCCGGCGCTGTGGTGGTTCGTTGCGTCGATCGCGATGGCAATCGGCATATCGGTCAATCTGGACGCTCGTCTGCGCGACGTGGTGTGGGTATTCGCGTCGAGCTTCGTTGCACTCTTGATGACGCACGTCTTGGCGGCGACATCGGCGCACGCGGTTTCGTCGTTTTTAGCCGCCTTCTTCTGCGGTGTGGTCGCAAATCTCGGCGCGCGCTTCCTACGCGTTCCGCAAGCGATCATGCTGGTGCCGGCGCTGATCGTGCTGGTTCCCGGCAGCTTGAGTTACGAGAGCGTGCTGTTCGCGTTCAACCACAATATCGACAACGCGTTGATCCTGGCCGGTAACGCAGTGGTCGCGGCGATTCAAATCGTCGCGGGTCTTCTTCTTTCGCAGTTGGTGCTGCCGACGTCGACGCTGCGCTCGAAATCGGGCTCAACCCGCTTACGCTGAATTCTGCTGCTCCGCGAGGGCGGCGATTCGCGACGCCATATTTCCGAAGATCAGTCCGTGGAATGGATACACGAGATACCAATAAAGAAAACCGGGCAAACCCCGGGGCTCGTAAAACGCCGTTTGTGTGAGACGCGTGCGGCCGCTGCCGATATCTTCTGCATCGAACTCCAGCCACGCTTTCCCGGGGAGCTTCATTTCCGCGCGCAGTCGTAGAAGACGGTCGGGCGTAATCGCGTCGACGCGCCAGAAATCGACCGCGTCGCCAACTCGTAAATCCGTTCCACTGCGACGTCCGCGACGCAAGCCGACACCACCGACGAAGCGGTCGAGCCAGCCGCGCACGCGCCACAGCGCGTCGCCATACAGCCAGCCCTGCGCGCCACCGAGTCGCATAAAGACCGATGCGACCTTGCGCGGCGTGGCGTTGGCGATGCGCTCGCGGCGGTCGATTAGCATGCCTTCGCGGGCGCCGGCAAACGTTGCCGGAAGCTTACGAATATCGAACGCGTCGAACCATGTCGTCTCCGGGCCGCTGGTCCGGTAGCGATCCAGTGCGTCCGAGACCGCCGGATCGAAACCGATCGGCTGGATTTGCGGGAAATCGCGTTTCGCGGCATCATCGCGAACGATCACCTCGTTGCTCAATCCTAAGATGAGGGGTTGTGCCAAGCGCGCGGAGATCGGCGTAACGATATGTACCCAATACGACGAGAGGCGCGGCGTGAAAAACGGCACGATAATAATCTTCCGCTTGAGATTGCGCAGTCGCGCGTAGCGCAACATCATGTCGCGGTACGTCAGGACGTCGGCGCCGCCGATTTCGTAGATACGCGAGTCGCTGCGCGGCAAGTCGAGAGCGAGCAGCAAGTAGCGCAAGACGTCTGCTACGGCGATCGGTTGGCAGCGCGACATGACCCATCGCGGCGCGATCATCATCGGCAACCGTTCGGTCAGATAGCGTAGCATCTCGAACGAGATACTGCCGGCGCCGATGATCATCGCCGCGCGAAACTCGATCGTCTCGACGCCGCTGTGCCGTAGAATCTCTCCGACTTCGTGGCGGCTCGCGAGATGGCGTGAAAGCGCAGCATCGTCGGCGCCCAAACCTCCGAGATAGACGATGCGCCGGACGCCGCACTCGCGGGCGACTCGACCGAACGTTTCGGCCGCGGCCCGATCGCGTTCGCCGAAGCTCCGCGAATCGCTCATGGAATGCACGAGGTAATACGCGACGTCGATAGTCGCGAGCGCCGTGTGCAGGCTGTTCACGTCTAACACGTCGCCGTCGACGATCTCGGCTCCGGGGAATCGTCCGGCCAGGCGCTCGGCGTTCCGCGATAGGCAACGAATGGAGTGACCGGCTTCGAGTAAGCGGGGCGCCAACAGTCCGCCGATGTATCCGGTTGCTCCGGTCACCAGAATCTTCATACCACCAAACCGTTCCCCGAACGGCCCGGTTCACACTTATTCGGTGTCGGGGATCCGATCGTCGTCGGGTTCGCTCATGAAATATTGCGCCTTTTGCGGCGCTGCGATCGGCACGAACTTGCGCGGCTTCTGGTTGAAATCGAAGCAGTCGGCGGCTGGCGAGGTCGCGCGTGAGTCCGACGCAGAGAGTTGCGCCAGACCGAAGATATCTTCGGTAAATCGCAACATGCTCGCGGTTTCGTACTGCGTGTGTGAGACGTAATTCTTCTTCGCGTATGGTGAAATGACGAGCAGCGGCACGCGAAAGCCTAAACCGTCGTAATCCATGTGCGGCGGTTTCACGTGATCGTACAATCCGCCCCAATCATCCCAGATCACGAAGATCGCGGTGGAATCCCAGAATTTGCTTTGCCCGACCGCGTTCACGATCGACGACACCCACGATGGCCCGCCGCCACCGCCACACGAGCTATGATCGGAATCGCGACACAGCGGCGTGATCCACGTCATACTAGCGAGCTTACCGGCGGCAACGTCGGCGAGAAACCGTTTTTGCGGATGGATCACGTCCTTGTGCCAATCCGGCCCGCGAAAAATGTGGCGCACGGCCTGATAACCCGACCAGAAGCCACTAGTCGGGTATTTGTACGAGCTGGTGTAAAAATGCCAGCTGAGGCCGGCCGCATCGAGCTCGTCGCCGAGCGTCTGGTAATCGAAGCACGGTCGCTGATTGTTGCCGTAGGTGCGGTCGCTTAACAGCGTCTGCACTTGATCGGATTCTCCGCCGCCGCAGCCCCACAACATAAACGGAACGTCGACGCTCGATTGCGCCTGTCCGGCGATGATGTATTGATGCGCCGCGAAGCTCTCGTCAAGCTGCGACGGGAACATCCGGTTGCCCAGAACCCACTCGTGCGCCATGTCCCAATACGGCTGCGCCTCTCGTTGGGGGACGTAAGCGTACTGGCCGTTTTGCGGTCCGCCGCCTTCTTCCTCAAGATTGAAGCCGTTCATCCGGCACTTCGTGCCGGGCAGTTTGCCGGTACCGTTGCACGCTTGGAACATCGCAAACGCGGAATGATCGATCTCGTATCGCTTCTTCAGCGAAACCGGCTGCAGCTGGATCGTATTTCCGTGCGAATCTTGCCCGCTCGACACCGTATCGGCGCCGGGATACCCCTGGAACAGGTTGTCGACGGTCCGATTCTCTTGCACGACCCACACGACGTGCTTGATCTTTCCAGCGCCGGTGGCGGCGACCGACTGCAGCACGCCGCCGCCTCGCAGCGGTAGAGTGGGCGCGGACGGCGATTGCGAGCAGGCGGAACATGCAATCAGCGCTGCAAGAGATGCGGAAAAAAAACGAGTCTGCACCATGCAATTCCATGCCGCACGTCGCGGCGCAGTCCTTTCAGTTTTAGCGCTTGGTAAATAAAGCGCTTGTGTCCGCAGGCGTCTTTTTAGGGAATCCTAATATTGCTTTTTCACGACCGGAATCTAATCAATCTGAGGAGTTCTCCATGATGAAGCTATTCAAGATTGTCGCGCCAGTATTGGCGCTGACGATCGCCGCCTGTAGTTCGGGCGGTTCTTCTAGCGTGCCGGTTTCCGGCATGGCGCAGGTCCCGAACGGGGTGCACGCTGGTGCCCCAGCATGGCAGACGCAGCATCTCGCGCAAGCCGAATGCCCGAACGTTCCCGGCAAGCCCGTGTGCCAAGCACTCCGCGTGCTCAAGAACGGAGTCGTTCCAGCTGGGTGTAATCCGTCTTCCAGCTGCGGTTTCACCCCACAACAACTTCAGAGTGCCTACAATCTCACCAAGAAGCTCAGCAAGGGCGCTAACGTCAAGGTAGCCCTTATCGAAGTCGGCGATTACGCTTCCGCCACCAGCGATCTCGCGACGTACCGGACTGAGTTCGGACTCGGCACTGGTACTCTGGCCCGTTATACCTCGTCCGGCCAGCAATCCAACTACCCGCCGAGCTGTCAACAAGCCAGCTGGTGCGTCGAGACCGCGCTCGATATGGACATGGTTTCGGCGTCGTGCCCGAAGTGCACGATCTATATTATGGAAGCCCAGGACACGATCGCCGACCTCGAAGCGAGCGAGCAGGAAGCCGTCAAGCTAGGCGCTACGGTTCTGAGCAACAGCTGGAGCTGCCCCAATAACTGGGATTGCGGCGATTCCAACTTCCCGAATTCTTTTAGCACCAAAGGCATTGCGTACTTGGCCTCCACTGGCGACTACGCGTACAACACGATCGGCGGCCCCTCGGTGTTACCGACAGTCATCGGCGTGGGCGGCACGCAACTCGCAGCGAGCGGCACGAAGTTTACCGAAAGCGTTTGGAACGACGCGTCCTCCGGTTGCGGAAGCTCGTCTGTCGTCGGTGAAAACGTTCCCAAACCGTCGTGGCAAAAAGATCCCGGCTGCACCAGCCGTACCGACGGTGATATTTCGTCCGAATCCGGCTGCCGACCGGGCGTAGCGATGTATTCCGGCCTCTACGGCGGCTGGATCACGGAGTGCGGCACGAGTGTGGCTTCGCCGTTCCTGGCTGGCGTCGTCGCGTTATCCGGCAACGCGGCCAAAATGAATGGCGGCGAATATGTGTGGAGCATGAGCGCCAAAAAAATGAAGGCGCGTCTGCATCCGGTTCTCACCGGTAACAATGGCACCTGCGGTGGCAGCTACCTGTGCACCGCCGGCACCGGCCAGTTCGGCAACTATTCGGCTCCTGCCGGATGGGGCTCGCCGAAGAACGTGAAAGCGCTGTAAGGTTCTAACCGAACCAAACTACCGCGAAGGGCGGGCGCAAATGCGCTCGCCCTTTTCATTTGCGCACGTACAGCGTCGGCCCACTCTTCTTCACAATTTCGCGCTTGGCAAGTAAAGCACTGGCTCCGCAGGCCTCCTCTTAGGGATTCCTAATATTGCCTCCTCACGACCGGAACCTAATCAACCTGAGGAGTTGTCCATGATCAAGCTATTCAAGATCGTCGCGCCACTGTTGGCGCTGACGATCGCCGCCTGTAGCGCAGGCGGATCCTCGAGCAGCGTGCCGGGGACATCGACCGGCTCGTCCGGCGGGACCACGCCATTCGCGGCGGTTCAGCAAATCAAGGGTCCCGCGCCGCAATGGCAAGTGAAGGGTCTCGCGCGTGCCGAGTGTCCGCAAGTCATTGGTAAGCCGACGTGCTTAGCGCTACGCGGACTCAAGAACGGCATTCAGCCCGCCAGCTGTAATCCGTCATCGAGCTGCGGCTTCACGCCCGCGCAGATTCAAGCCGCTTATGGGCTTAAGGCGAAGAAACTCGGCAAGGGCAGTAACGTGCAAGTCGCGATTATTGAAGCCGGCGACTACGCGAACGCAACATCGGATATCGGAACCTACCGCACGCAGTACGGGCTTGGAACTGCGAAAATCACGCGCTACAACCAGAACGGTCAAACCAGCGGTCTACCCGAGAGCTGCCAAGACTTTGGTTGGTGCGTCGAGACCGCGCTTGACTTCGACATGGTGTCAGCCACCTGTCCGAAGTGCACCATCGACCTGATGGAAGCTGACGGATCGATCGCCGGCTTCGAAGCGGCTAACCAAGCGGCCGTGAAACTGGGCGCCAAGATCGTCAGCAACAGCTGGATCTGCTACGGCAACTGGGACTGCGGCGACTCGAATTTCCCCAACTCGTTTAACAACGCGGGTATTACGTTCCTCGCTTCGTCGGGTGACGAGGCGTACAACGAAATCGGCGGACCGTCAGTTCTCTCGACCGTTATCGCAGTTGGCGGAACGCAGTTAGAGACCAGCGGTACTAACTTCACCGAGACCGCATGGAACGACGCCGGATCGGGCTGCGAAACAGCGGTTTCGAAGCCGTCGTGGCAAAAAGACCCAGGCTGCTCGGGACGTACCGATTCAGACATCTCGGCCGAAGCCGGCTGTAGTCCGGGCGTCGCGATGTACTCGGGACTGTACGGCGGTTGGTTCTACGAGTGCGGTACCAGCGTCGCGTCGCCGCTGCTCGCGGGCGTGGTTGCGCTTGCCGGCAACGGTGCGAAGCTCAACGCCGGCGACTATGTTTGGAGCATGAGCGCCAAGCAGATGAAGAAACGCCTCCACGTGATCAGCGGTGGTAGCAACGGCAGCTGCGGTGGCAGCTATCTGTGCACCGCCGGCACGGGTCAGTTCGGCGTCTACTCCGGTCCGACCGGATGGGGAACGCCGAAGAACGTGAAAGCGCTCTAAGGTTCTACCGAACCCGAACCTCGCTAAGGGCGGGCGCGAAAGCGTTCGCCCTTTTCGTTTACGGGTCGACGTTGATTGCCAGACGTGTGTGTGTATCCGCATGCGCTACTGGAATGACGCGTTCGCGAATCGCAGCGCGCACCAGGGCCGGTTTAAGGGTTAGAATCGCTAGCCTGTAACGCCATTCGCGGTTGAGGCGGGCGATCGGATACGGGGCCGGACCGAGCACGTCGGTTCCTTCGATGCTGTTGAGCAGCCCGGCGTATTTTCGCGCCGTAGACAACGCAAGTTTCTGATCGCGGGAGATGACACCGAGATACACGAGCCGCCGCGATGGCGGAAAACCGGCCGCGGCTCGTTGCTCCAGTTCGGCATTCGCGAAGCCTTCGTAGTCGTGCGCCGCTGCGGCCACGATGGCGGGGTGCTCGGGAGAAAACGTCTGCACGATCGCTTCGCCGGCGCGAGCGCGGCCGCTGCGTCCGCACAGTTGCGCGATGACGCTAAAGCTGCGCTCCGATCCGCGAAAATCCGGCGCGTTCAATCCGATATCGGCGGCGACGACGGCGGCCAACGTGACGGTCGGAAAATCTAACCCCTTGGCGACCATCTGCGTTCCGACCAGCACGTCCCCGCGTTCCGCGAACTCCGTTAGGATACGCGCGTGGTCGCCGACGTGCGTGGTCGTGTCCGAATCCATGCGCACGACATGCGCTTGCGGAAACAGCGATCGCACTTCTTCTACCACGCGCTCGGTGCCCACGCCATATTCGTGCAGATCGGGCGCGCCGCAGTTCGTGCAGACCTCGGGAACGCGCATCTGAAAGTCGCAGTAGTGGCAACGCAGGAGCTTTTCGCCCCCGTGGGCGGCGAGCGAGACGGTGCACCTCGGACAGCGCGGCACTTCACCGCAACTACGGCACAACACAAACGCGCCGCTGCCGCGCCGGTTAACGAACAGTACCGTTTTCTCGCGACGCCCGAGCCGTTCGCGGATCCCTTGTAGCAGTGGGGTCGAAAACACGCGATGGCGGTCGGCCCCAAACTCCTCGGCGAGATCGACGATGCGGACCGCGGGAAGCGGCAGCCGGGTGGCGCGTTCGTGCATTTCGATCAAGGCGATGCGTCCGGCGCGCGCTGCGGCATAGCTCTCAACCGACGGCGTCGCGCTGCCTAGTACCAACACTCCTCCGGTAGCGCGCATGCGTTCGCGCGCGACTGCCACGGCGTGGTAGCGCGGCACCGTGTCTTGCTTGTAGGATGATTCGTGGGATTCGTCGACTACGAGCAGCTTGACGTTTTCGAGCGGGGCGAAGACGGCGCTGCGAGCTCCCACCACGACGTCGATGTCGCCGGCGACGCAGGCCTGCCAGGCGTCGAAGCGTTCGCGTTCCGAGAGCGCCGAATGCAGTACGGCGACGCGATTGCCGAATGCGGATTCGAAGCGCTGCGCAGTTTGCGGCGTTAGCGAGATTTCTGGAACGAGCACGATCGCACGTCCGCCTCCTCGCAGTACGCGAGCGATCGCATCGATATAAACGAAGGTTTTGCCGCTGCCGGTAACGCCGTGCACGAGCAGTTCGTCGTATGTGTGCGCGTCGAGCGAGGCAGCGATGCGATCGATCGCGACGCGTTGCTCGGGGGTCGATTCGAAATCGGGGAGTTGGATCGGCGGTGACTCGCTGCGTCGCACCGCCAGTTCTTCTTCGATTAGAACGCCGAGCGTCACGGCACGCCGGATCACCGCCTGCGAAAAGCCGGCAAGCAACGCGTCCGCGCGCGGTACCGAGCCAGTTTCGGCGACGAACTCGGCCAACGCGCGGGCTTTCTTGCCCGTTGCCGCCGCGCTTCCGAGAGACAGGGTGCGCACGCGATATTCGCTGGTTCGAGGTTTCACGAACTCGCGCGTGCGTCGTAATGCGCCGCCGCGCACCAGTTGTTGAATGGCGCGAAGCAGCGTGGCGCGATCGCCGGCCCGCCGCGCTTCCGGGTGACGCAGCAGTTGCGGAAGCGGAGTCTCCGGCGGCAAGTCGCGCCAGATCAGCTCGATCAGGCGTTGCGGTACGCCGCTGAAGCGCTCCGGGTCGGGCGGCTCAGGCGATCGATGAAGTGTCTCGCGAACGTGCGGCACCGCGCCGGCTAACACAGCGGCGCCCAGCGCTTCACCTAACGTGCAGATATAGCGATCGGCAACGAACTTCGCCAGATGTAGCGCCTCTTCGTCGAAGGCGCGCGGCACATCTAGATGTTCGAGCACCGGCTTAAGTTGGCGCTCCCCGGAGAGTTGTTGGCGCGGCGCGGAGACGATGTAACCGACGACATCGCGCTTGCCCAACGACACGCGTACCACGTCGCCGACTCTTAGACCCAGGTCGCCGGCATCGTAGCTGAGCGGTAGATCGAACCGCGACGTTCGCAACGCCGCCAGGACCTCGACGACGCGGATTATCCCTCGTCCTCCGGGGGCCGGCGCATGCGATCGAGCACGGCGCGCACTTGTGCGGTCGTACACTCGACGCCGTACTCGACATCGCCGATCGCGCGCGGCAACACAAAACGCAGCTTTCCAGCGCGCTTCTTCTTATCGCTTTGCATTGCGGCCAACACTACCTCGGGAGCGAGGCGCGTTTGCATCGGCAGGCCGAGTAGCGCTAATAACGTCAGGACCCGCAAATGATCGCGTTCGTTGAAGCGCCCGGACCGCAGCGCGAGTAATCCAGCGGCCCGCAAGCCAAGCGCGACGCCGGCACCATGCGAAATACGATAGCTCGACGCACGTTCGAAAGCATGACCGAACGTGTGCCCTAGATTCAATAACGCTCGCGATCCCGATTCGCGACAATCGTCTGCGACGATCGATGTCTTGACCGCTACTGCCGCCGCAACACATTCGACCCATGGCCATCGCCAGAACGGATGCGGCGAGATGTTCTCGAGCGCATCGAAGAGGTCGCCACCCGCAATGACACCGCACTTGAGGACTTCAGCCAAACCGTCGCGCAGGTTGCGAAACGGCAGGGTGTCGAGCGCTTGGATCGGGCAGAACACCGCGACCGGGTCGGAAAACGCGCCGGCTAAGTTCTTTCCGGCGCGTAAGTTTACGCCGGTCTTACCGCCGACCGCGGCGTCGGCCATCGCGACGAGTGATGTCGCAACATGTGCGTACGCAACTCCGCGGAGATACGTAGCCGCCGCGAAGCCGAACAGATCGGCCGCGACACCACCCCCGACACCGATTATCAAGTTCGAACGTTCGACTCCATGCTCGGCCAACGCATCCAGCACACGCTCGACGGTCGACCAACGTTTATGCGCTTCACCCAACGTCACGGGCAGTACGCGCGCGCGGCCGAGCATCACCGCAACGCGCGTTGCGATCGCCCGCACCGGCACGGCCGCGTCACATAACACGATGACTGTATCGCCACGATCCCGGACGAACGCTCGCAACTCGGACTCGGTATCGTCGGCGATAAACACCGGATAGTCGAGCGTCTCGTTGCGAACGGTGGCGGTTAAATCGCGATCTTGCGCTCGCGAATCCATTCCACTATTATATCGACGATGCGCGGGGTCGCGACGTCATCGGCGTCGACGATGTACTCGGCAGCCGCATAATGCGGCAGACGGCGCGCATAGAGTTCTTCGACGCTTTCCCACGTGGGTGCCGCACCGAGCAGCGGCCGCGATACGCGACTACGGCGCAGGCGTTCGTACGCACGCCTGGGCGAGAGACGGACGAATACGCGATATGCGTGCTCTTCTAATAGATCTCGATTTTCGGGAGCGCCCAGAGTGCCGCCGCCTAGCGATACGACAGCCGGCGTTTTAGGCTGGAGCGCTTTAGCGAGCGCTTCCATTTCGTAGCGCCGGAATGCGGCTTCGCCTTCATTTGCGAAGATCTCGGCGATGGTTCCGCGACTACGCTCGACCAATGCGTCGGTATCGTAGAACGCGCAGTTTAGCCGACGCGCCAGCCGCTGTCCCACGCTCGACTTTCCGGACGTCATGAATCCGACCAGTGCGACGTGACGCTTCACGAGCTGTGGGGCTCGCAACGAACTACCGGCGTGGTTTCCCACGCTATCTCTCGATTTGCCTCAAGACCGCGGAGGGCGAGGTAAGACGCCAAGCCTTCCTCTTCTGGATGCTCTTTAAGCATGACGCTTTTTACGTCTACTTCGCACGGCAAAGAAAGATCGATTCGAACCCATAGTTCATCATCATTCGACAACGTCACGGTACCGCGAGCGGTGATATCCACTCCGTCGATACCCCAGCCTGTTCGAGTCGCCTCTTCAGCCGCCGGGGAGAACTCTACGCGACGCGGCGAAAAACGATAGACGCGGGCCTGGAAGCCTTCGCCATCTAAGTCGAACGGGTGGATCATTCCAATGGTAAATCGGTTCAGATCGAGCGATGGCTCGTCGAGAACGTACACGTTGGAGTCATGCAGACGTGCAAGTAAGTTCACTCGAGGCTTGCTGACTTCGACGCAGGTTGTGCGAACAGGGCGGCGGCGGCTTCGTTACTGCGGCGCAGGTTGTCGAGCGTTTCGTCCATCGAATCGCCGCCGTATTTTTCTAGAATCGGACCGGTCAGGGCGAGGCGCACCATGGCTTCTCCCACCAGCGACGCGGCTGAAACAACACAGACGTCGCTGCGCACCACTCCAGCCGGCGCATGCGCTCTTTCGTGGAGGTTGACCGACGGCAGCGCCTTGCGCAACGTCGGTATCGGCTTCACCGATACGCGCAATACCAGTGGCTGACCGTTGCTCATGCCGCCCTCGATGCCGCCGGCCCGATTGCTGCCACGCCCGACGGCGTCGCCCTCGAGGTGAAACGTGTCGTGCGCTTGCGACCCAGAACGGCGCGCCGATTCGGCACCAAGACCGATCTCGACGCTGCGTGCGGTCTGCATGCCCATCAATGCGCCGGCCAGAACGCCGTCGAGCCGCTGATTGGGTTGTCGGTTGCTGCCGATACCGGCCGTAAGGCCGTCGACGCGAATAACGAACCGCCCGCCGAGCGTATCGCCCGCCTCGCGTGCGGCGTCGATGGCGGCCATCATGCGTTGCGCGGTTTCTACATCGGGCGCGCGCACTTCGGAAGCGTCGACGTCGTCTTGGTTCCAGTCATCGATCGATGGCGCTTCAACGCCGCCAATCAAATCGACGCAACTGTGCGTTGTGATGCCGAGCGCTTCGAGAAACTGCGCGCAGATCGCGCCGAGACACACGCGCATCGCCGTTTCGCGCGCACTGGCGCGCTCGAGCACGTTGCGCAGATCGCGCTGACGGTATTTGAGAGCGCCTGAAAAATCGGCGTGGCCCGGACGCGGATTGGTAAGCGCCGGTCCACTCCCGGTAAGTGGATCCATGAGCGCCCGCACGCTTGGATTGAGGTAGTCTCGGTTCCGCACCAGTACTGCGATCGGGGATCCAAGCGTTTCGCCGCCGCGAATGCCGGCCAAGAACTCGACCGCGTCGGACTCAATCTGCATGCGTGCGCCGCGGCCATAGCCGCCTTGACGGCGTCGAAGCGTTTCGTCGATGCGCTCGACATCCAGGCGTAAATGGGCGGGCAGTCCGTCGAGGATGCCGACCAACCCGGGGCCGTGCGATTCGCCGGCTGTAAGGTACGAAAACATGCATCGCTGAGCTTCGGCGCCGCCGGGGCAGCCCCCGGCTCACTATAAGTAGGGATTCGGTTCGGGCAAGACCCAAGGCAATTCGAGCTCGAAGTTGATTGCGACTAATCCGCGTGCAAATGCGGCGGTTCCAGATCCGACCTGTGTGAACCACCACTGACACGATTCGATACGCTTGCGGCGCGTTTCGTCAACCTCTCCGAAGAAGGGAAGCTCTCCGATGTAAGACACCCCGCTCTCCGTCGAGCCAACGTCTACGGTTTCGAACGCCTTCGCCGGGTTTATGCCTATGCTACTGCAAGCAGCTAGAAGCTGCGACTCGAAATACTCCGGTTTCCAAGCCGCTCGATAGTTTCGACAGCCAAGACACTCGCAATAGTCGCCGATAGCCGGATCGTCGTACGCGGCTCGAGTACGAGACGCGTCGTACGTCGCCAACGACCCATCGGGAGCCCGAAGTACAGGTAGCAAGCTCGTTGCTGCTAGACCTCGCTACTGTTTGGTCTCATGACCGTGACCTTCAGGAACGTCGCGGGAATCGCAACCGCGCCTTTGCCGGCGTTTTGCCGTTCGAATAAATCGACGAGCTGCGTGCGCAGTTCATCGGTGCGTCCGGCTTTCTCGGCGGCATCGAATGCGTTCATCGTCGGACCGTAGTAGTGCTGAAACAGATCGACCAGATCGCTCGGCTTGCCGGCAGTCTTAAACGTAAAGGTCTCGCGCTCGAACGTAATCGATTCCGGAGAGATGCCGGCCGCTCCAAAACGCTCTACGACGTTCGCTTCGACGCCCCACAACATCGGGCTTACGAAGCCCTCGGGAGGCGGGGGCGAGAACGCCGCGCTGGTCTTGAGGATCTGCGCGACCAGCGTCGGGTCGTTGGGAATCCAGTTGCCCATAACGATGCGTCCGCCCGGGCGCGTCACGCGTACCATCTCTCGCGCGACGTCGAACGGCTTCGGTGCGAACATGGCGCCGAACACGCTGACCACAAGATCGAACGACGCGTCCGGTATGCCGGCCAGATCGCACGCATCGCCCTCTTGAAATCGAAGGTTATCAAGGCCGGCTTCTTTCGCACGCGCGTTGCCTCGCTCGACGAGATTGCTCGCGATATCCACGCCCAGCACATCGGCTCCGAGGCGCGCAGCCGGCAGGGCGGTCGTTCCGTCGCCGCAGCCGAGGTCGAGAACCTTCATGCCGGGTTTGATTCCGAGCCCGTCGACGAACGCCGATCCGCTTTCGCGCATCGTGTCCGCGATACGGGTGAAATCGCCTTTCTCCCACAGTGCTTTGTTCGCGTTCATTTTCTCAATCAGCCTTTCGCTGCGGCTTCGATCGCGGCGATGTCGATCTTCTGCATCTGCATCATGGCGTTCATCGCGCGTTTCGCGGCCGCACCATCGTCGCTTTTCAGAGCATGCAGCAACGCGCGCGGCACGATCTGCCAAGAGAGTCCGAATCGATCCTTGCACCAACCACACTCGCTTTCGGCCCCACCATCGGCGACGATTGCGTTCCAATAGCGGTCGGTTTCAGCTTGGTCGTCGGTGTACACCTGAAACGACACTGCCTCGCTAAATCGAAAGTGCGGCCCGCCGTTCAGGCCGAGAAATGGCATGCCCAAGACCGTGAACTCTACCGTGAGTACATCACCCTCTTTGCCACTTGGATAATCTGAGGGTGCACGATTCACCGCGTCGACGCTGCTGTCAGGAAACGTCTGCGCATAGAATTGGGCCGCGTCCTCGGCGTTACCGTCGAACCATAAGCAGGGTGCAATTTTCTCGCTCATCCCTCGGTCTTGGAACCCGGCGAGGCAAATCCTCCGACGTTTCTCGCGTGGGGCGGCCGGGTAGGAAGCGCCCATGACCGCACAACCGTTGCCGCTCCAGAACCTACGCGTCGCGATCCTCGTCGCCGACGGATTCGAACAAGTCGAAATGACGCAGCCCCGCGAGGCGCTCCAAAAAGCCGGCGCCGTGACGCAGCTCGTTTCGCCGAGCAAGGGTGAGGTGCAGAGTTCCCAGCACGAAGTTCCGGCCGAAGCGTTTCCGGTAGATGTCAACGTTTCCGACGCCGATCCGGCGCAATTCGACGCGCTCTTGGTACCCGGTGGCGTCGGCAGTCCCGACAAGCTGCGCTCGGATAACAAGTCGATGTTGTTCGTGCATGCATTTGAAGTTGCCAACAAGCCGATTGCGGCGATCTGCCACGGTCCGTGGGTGTTGGTCGAGACCGATTTCCTGCGTGGTAAGCGCGTGACGTCGTGGCCATCGCTACGTACCGATATTCGGAACGCGGGCGGGAACTGGGTCGACGAGGCTCCCGTTCGCGACGGGCTGCTAGTAACAGCGCGCAATCCACAGGACATACCAGCATTCAACAAGGCTATCATCGAGCTGTTCACACCCCAAACTGCGGCTGCGGCTTCAGCAACGACGTGATGACTTCACAAGAGTTGATATTTCGCATTTACACCGCGTTTAATAGTCGGGATGTCGACGCTACGCTCGCGCTCATGAGCGAGAACGTGAGTTGGCCAAAGGCCTCCGAAGGCGGTCGAGTCGTCGGAAAACGAGCCATTCGAGAGTATTGGGCGCGGCAATGGGCTGAGTTTAATCCGCACGTCGATCCGCTCGAGGTGATCGACCGCGAAGATGGCACAATCGAAGTCAAGGTTCATCAGTCGGTCAAGGGGTTAAACGGCGACATATTGTCGGACACCGAAGTGCGACATGTCTACACCGTCGCTGACGACCTCATCGAGCGCATGGACATCGAGGATGCGAACCCTATCGACGGCACGTCCACGGCCTTCTCGAGGAGCTAGCAGGCACTAGCCCCCTCGGTGATGCATGCTACGATGCAACCGATCAAAGGGGGCTCATGATGCGCAACTCACCAATCGCGCCGGCGACATTGCAAACGGTGGCTATTGTAGGCCTCTGCTTCGCGCTCGGTGCGGGCGCCGGCACAGCGCCTGTATCGTTCCAAATGCTCGGTATCACGATGACGATCGCAGTCACGGCGGCGCAGACGCACGGGGCCAGCGTGACGTTGGATACGGTGGTTCCGCCAGGCGGAGGCCCTCCAGCGCACATTCATACGCGTGAAGATGAAACCTACGTTATCACACGCGGCCACTTTCGATTCTGGCATGGAACGCACGTCATCGACGCGACGCCCGGCACGGTTGTTTATTTGTCGCGGAATGAGGCGCATCAGTTTCTCAACGTCGGCAGCACCCCCGGTGAGATGGTTATGACCGTCGTTCCGGCAGGCATCGAACGCATGTTTCTTACGATCTCAGATCGCGGCTTAACGCCGCCAAAAGACTTGGCAGAAATTGTGCGTCTCGGAAGCGAGTACGGAATAACGTACGTCGCACCCCTCGCCGCTATCAATAGCCAATAGATCTTCTTCGCGTCCGTATTGCAGCTAGATGAGCGCGACCGGCGCCAAGAAGTGATGCGTGATCCGAATCACTCGGTTAGCGCTACACTGGGATCGAGCTAGGCGCTCAAATACGAGACACCTGCCAGCCCAGCGGCTTGGCGATCGAAGCCAGGCGTTGCTGGCTACGCTGGCTTCGCCGATCGGCCGCCATGCGGCAGGGCGGGCGTGGATGCTGTTTCTTTTTTCGTTGAGCTAAACGGCACATTGCTGTCGTTAAGAAAGATGTCGTGGACCGAGCGTTCGAACAATTCAGAAATTCTAAATGCTAGCTGGAGTGAGGGGTCGTATTTACCGACCTCCAACGCATTCACGGTCTGGCGGCTGACGTTCAGGCGCCCGGCCAATTCGCCTTGAGACCAGCCGCGTTCAGCTCGCAAGACACGCAGTGTGTTCTTCAGATGTATTGCCGCTCCGCTGCGAAAACAGCAGTAGCATAGCAGAGGCTGATTGGAATCCACAGCCAGAAAATATTAAAGGTTGGCACTTTTGCGACAAATTGAAGCAGGCCAATCCCGAGGACCATCGCGAGCGCAGCCAAAAGCGTGACTAGTAGAGCGATCGTTTGTATGCGTCGCTGCATCTCGTCGATCTCAAGGAAGAACAAGTAGCATTCTCTGAACACCATTACGACGGGTATCAATGTCAACACGGCTACTACGACGTGAACTCCATCTAGACGGTACGGCGGTAAGGCGTTCGTTACGATCGTCAGGACGATTGCGAAAATAGCGAACCACGTGAAGAAAAGGGTACGTCGTTTGCCGCGAAGCTTCATACCGCGATGGTAAAGCCTGCTTTACAATATGTCAAGTGTTCTTTGCATCACTGAAGGCAGGCCATAGGCAAAACCGAGTTAGCTCGCATCAACCTCCCGAATGCACGGCTCCGCGATCCGCGGTGCCTGTTTCGTTGCAGGCCCCAACATCTACACCGGCCTCGCCGCATAGCCGTCCGATCGGCAAAGCAACTTAGCGCCTTGCCAGCCTAGCCGCGGGGATCGCTTTGCCGCTGGGCTGGTCTGAGCGAGCCGGGTGACGAGACACTTTGCCGGCTCGGTGGCTCAGCTGCAAGGCGATCCGGGGTGCGCTCGGCGGCAAGACGCTCCGGGCTTTGGGATCGAGGCTGGCTAGGGTAGCGTAGCCGTCCTTGCCGATCGGCCAGCACGCGGTGAGGCAGGCGTGGATGCGATCCTTTAGCTAGCCAGCAGTGTCGACAACTCGAACGCGAACTCGTCAGCCAAACCCTTTGGATCGAAGCCAGTATGACCTTAACGCGGTTTGTTAGGAACCCACTCGAGTGCACCCGGATTTGCTAATGGGTTGCCATCGTCATGAATAGGGAACAATTCGCGCTTACTCTCCGACACGCGAAGTCCCGCGGCGTTCGCGAAAAGCGTTCCAATACAGAACTTTACCTGTGCATCGAAACCCCAGCGATCGCGTACGGATCTGTTCCGAAGTTCCTTTAGCAAGGAGTTACGGTCCGCGTAATCGCGGACGCACTCTGGGTTTCCCAGTCTCACGCTTCTAAGGTCCGCTGCTGAAAGACTGCGCCGCAATGAGCGCTACCGGAAGACTCTTGCTAGTTTGTCTCCAACCCGCTAACATTTCCGCCGGATCCGAGCTCTATTGAGATATCGTGAACCAACCGGAAACCCTGAAGACGTTCTCGCCGTCAGGAGCAAAAATGAACCGCACTCGCCCGCTAATGATTTTAACCGCAGCATTAACGTGTCTATTCTTGTCCGACTTGAGCCACGTAGTATCGGCGGCTGTGCAGTCCGCCTCTACCGATGGGGAGGCGACGGTCTACCTTGCCGGAGCGTTTTCGAAACCTTTTGACGTGGCGTACCGCGCCGTATTAAAGCCAGGGATCCATAACGGCTCTTGGTCGAGTATAAGCCTTCTATTGATCGGAGCGCGGTTGCCGGGACAAAGCGTATCGATCGGTTTGTCAAGTGATCCACAATCAAACAGACAGGCGAGACCCTTCACGTTGGTTGTATATCCCGACCTTACGGCACACTATCAAAAGCGGGATACAAATTGCGAACGTGGGTGTCTAGTGCAACTGCGCGGCACTTCTGCCCGCGTTGAGGCGTACGTGAATAACATTGCGACCGCAAGTTGGTCTCGTTCCGATTTATACCTCACAAATCCATATATCCAACTAAATGGCGAGGCCCATGGCGCTGGGGATGTTCTCTATGCTTCACTGACTCCAGTTCGGGTTTCCGTGGACGGAAAATCGATAAAGTATCCGACTTGTGCGTTCACCACGCGCGGCATCGAGCCAACAGGACGTGCGAAGATCGAGTTTCGCGGCATCGTGACTAACGCTCCAGGGGAATTTGTAAACTTGCGCACCGGTGCCCACGGTGATAAGTGCTGAATGAAGTCTATCGCTTTGTTGCTCCGCGCTTATGAAGTAGGTGCCCAGGTTGCCGCTCGCAATCAACGTTCCACGCAAGAACAACATGGGGAAACGAACCTTTGTTGAGCGACACACTCGTGGACGCAAACCCATGGACACTACTGGGTCCCGCACACAAATGGGGACTTAGCCGAGCCTGCAGTCGGTTCGTTCGCGGACGTGCGCAATGCCGCTTTAGGCCTCCTGAAGCGTAGCAGGGGGTCGAAGGCGAGCCGCTATCGCGCCGACTCCCCAGGAACCTCATAACAGTTCTAAAACGCTCGTCAAAACGGACTAGACGCCGTTGAGAGGGACGCGTGATACACAGACTTGGTTTCGGAATCATATTGCTAACAGCGGCAGTTGTTGCTGCGTGCGGACGCCAGGTAACGCCGAACCCCGTCGGAGTCGGTCCGATCGGGACACTTCCTGGTCAAATGGGGGTGGCCTTCGACGTCGCAGCTCCTTTTAATTTTTCGTCCTATCAATATTGGGTTATTTTTGATACAACAGGAGACGGCCAGACGCCGTCAACGCAACCGTTTCTCAATAACTGGGCCGGATACTCGTCGGGGATCGAAGTTTCTGGTAGCGGGGGCTCAACCTACGCGGCGGCTTATCAGTTCGTAAAAAATCCCTCGCAGCCGCATGCTCGACCGGCGTTTGTTCACATAATAACGACGCCGCAACAACTTCAATACTTATTTAACCAGAACGGAGCTGGCTCGGAGTTCACCCTGATTTTCGACCGCAATATTTTCACTTCTATCGCGAATAACCCGAGCCAGCAGCCCCTCGCCAGAAATTGGACCTACAATGCGTTCACTACACAAGCGAGCACTCTGAATCAGTTGCTCATCCTGGACTCCATGGGCGCGGGGGGCGGCAACCCACCTCAATACGTGTCACCCACTTTGAATACGTGGCAATGCTTGGACAACACGTACACAGCCCTGTTCAGCGGTCAACAGTTGAATCCAGCCGCGCAGATCACCAGCATCGAGATCGCAAACAATCCGAGCCCGGCTCCCAGCCCGACTCCGAGCGCGGTGCCGTGTTCGGGTGATTCGGGAGACGCTCGGCATATATTAAGTGAGATAACAAGGTAGCGGGCGGTAACAATCCGTAGCAGCGACGCACCCGTAGAGCATCAACGCAGGCACGGCGGGGTTGTGTTTACCTTCTGCGCCTGAGATCGGCCCTGCATCGACGCCTGCCTCGCCGCATCGCAGTCGATCGGCAAGACCCGCTATTTCGCGCGACCGGAGCCGAAGCGTGAGTCCGCGTTCGAGTCGTGGTCCAAGGCGAGCGCCATGAAGCCTCGTTTACGACAAGAACTCATCGGCAAAGTCCTCATGACCAGGCAAGACTGTTTGGCACGCATATTTTCGGTCGCAAATCTAAGCGGTGTTCACGATGGTCGATCTCCGGCTAACTAGTAATTGACAGAACCTCGGCTGAGTGGCTGGCCAGGCCCTCAATTAAGAAGTGCTGATTATGTGAAAGTCGCAAGATTACTTACCCAACATCAGAGTTGCGGCGCCGTTAAGGCCCTTTTGAATCTGCTCGGCGAGCTTGAACGACTGCGCAGTGTAGATCGACACTGATCCATCATTGCAGGGCCCGTGCACCAAGCATTTTTTTAGATTCGAGACGTAGACATCCCCTTCGCTATCAAGTTTCATCGAACTTGGATAGTGAACACCTTCCGTGATCTTAGCTGTTGGCTTCGAACTCCCGGACGGAAACACCAACACTGCACCGGTGCCGAACTTCCCATATCCGTCAGATAGCACGTACAAATTGTCGCTAGCGTCAAACGCGGCGCTTTCCGGATACGCAATATCCTTGGTGATCGTTCTGACGAGTTTCACCGCGGAGACATCGTATTCTAAAATCCGGTTCGAGTGAGTATCGCCGACCGCAAGCAGGCTGTTCGACGAGTTAAGAGCAATCGCTCCCGGCGTTTCGAGGCCGCTCGCAAATCTGGCAAGCAGTTTCAAAGTATTAGGCGCGTACTCAGAAACCCAACCTGGTTTCTGGTGACCCTTTTCTAGCGCCGCAAAATTCGAGACAAAGAGGTCGCCCTTTGCATCGAACAACATTGATTCTGGCATCGATACACCGTCTGTGATGGTTTTTGTGGGCTGAGTGCCCTGGCTCCCATACACTGTGATGGCGTTGCCCTCGAAGTTTGCTGCGTACACGTTACCCGAGGTGTCCAATGCTAGACCGTCAGGATGCGAAATACCATTTGTGATCGTACGGACTACCTTTCCAGAGTGACCAGCATATTGAACGATGCTACCCGGGAAGTTAACGTTTCCATTGTTCGATACGTATAAGTCTCCGTTTTGAGCTACGGCAAAACTATCCGGGTCAGAAATATCGTTCTCGATGATCTTCGCTGGCATTTTACCATCGGTGCTGTCATAAACACTGACACTTCCAAGCTTGTTATTTCCATCGTTGTTACCGACAAAAAGAAATCCATCTCCCGGCGGAAACGTCGCTTTACTCGACAATATGTTTGCAGCAGCCGCGGTTCCAGCCTGGATGGGTTCTGTTGGTGGCGCTCCGCCGCTCGCAGGCATAGCGCAGCCCGACATAGAGCCGAGCCCGATGAGGACCAGCATAGAAACTGGCCGATTAAGCAGTAGCATAGACCGAATCGTACCGGTAAGCTGAAGCTTGTTGCAAGAGACCGTGGTCGCTTTATTCAGCAAGAGCACGCCAGTTGCGCAACTGTCGCAATCGCGGCCTTACGTTGTTTGGAGACGCTTGCGGCGCGGACGGCGCTGCGCCTCTGCCGCGGCCGGCATATTTGAGAGAAGTGCCGGCCGCAAAAAGCGATACGGAGTTATCCGGGAGCCCCACCCTCTTCTTCGATTATCTCGCTATTGCTCCGGTGGGCGCAATTTTGGGCTGGCGGTACGGGTATCGGTTTGAAGGCCGACGGCTGTTGCGTGAAGTCTAGTGCGTCGCCGATCGAGTTTGCGCGGACATCGGTCGATCCGAGCGAGGCCGTTCCGAAGTTTTGTTCGATGAACTTCAGAATACTGCCGAACTCGTACTGCGTTTTGGAAACGTAATGTTTCTTTGCGTACGGCGAAATGATGATAAGGGGTACTCGCATACCCAACGTCGTGTAGTCGAGTTGCGGGGGCGGAACGCCGTCGTACCAACCACCCCACTCGTCCCAAGTAATCAGAATGAGGGTGTTCTTCCAGTCGCGGCTCTCGCCGATTGAATTGACGACGCGCGATACCCAGTTGGGACCATTCGGACATGCCGACGCGGGATGGTCTGAATCGAACAGCGTTGGGATAACCCAGGATACCGCAGCGAGTTTGCCTGCAGCGGCATCATCAATTACTCGGCGGTTCGGATGGACAATATTTTTCTTCCAATCTGGCCCGTACCGGACGGCCTTGATCGCGTCGAATCCGTTCCAGAGGGTTCCCGAAAGGTCTTTGTCCTTACCGCTAATGCTTTGGACGTAGTACTTCCAGGACACGTTCGAAGCGTCGAGCACGTCGGCGATAGTCTTGTATTGGTCGAAGCACGGAAAAGGCCCATTGACAACATAACGGCCGTCTTTAAAAAGTACCGGTGTATGCGACTTCGGCACAGCATCGCAGCCCCATTGCGTCGTGGACGGCGAATCGACGAGCGATTCGTGGTCGTTTAACGCTGTAGTCCCTGCTATTAATTCCTGGTGCGCAGGAAAACTGTCACTCTTTTCGGTTGAAAACATGTGGTCGGCAAGCGTGTATTGCGAAGCCATATCCCAGTACGCTTTCGTTTCGCTGGGGATCACATAACCGTATGGATATAACCCGGCAGGTGGCCCCAAGCCGGTCGTGCCTTTCCTTATGGCGTCGAAGCGATCCATCCGCAATACGCCGGTGGCGGGATCCTCGTCGGACTCGATTTCGAACGTGGAATACTGATGCGCGATATCCGTTTGGCCGGTGCAAGAGCTGCCGGTGCACTTGGATTCGAGCAGTATCGGGCGCAATGTTACCGGTTTATTTTCTGGGCAGTACACTTTCCCGTATGACGACTTCCAGCGTCTGCATGCGCCTGCCCTGTTGGTCTCCGCGCCGGGAAATCCCATAAACAACGTGTTAAAGCTACGGTTTTCCTGGAAGAGAATGACGACGTGTCGGATCGACCCAGTCGGGTTCGAACTTGGTATCGCGTGTGGCGTGCCTGGGGTCGTGATGGTAGAGCTGCACGCCGTCAGCGCCGCGACGAACGCGAATGCGAAGATTGCGCGGATGATATGCACGAATAACCTCCGGACAAACGGGAAGCAAGCAATTCACGAGACCTTGCGGGAAGCCATGGCAGGCGCCTTCTCTACCACTCTCATGGAGGCGCAATCAGGGGCTCTCCTTGAATCTTGAGCGGAAAAAGTGACGTAAGTTCTTGAGAAGCGAAGTAACGAGCATTCAAACGGTACGAAGGCGCATATCACAAACACGCCTTCGTCCCGTCAATCATTTGGCTAGTAGTCGATTTCCGGTCCCCACTTTTGCTTCGTGAAGCCTATACCGTTCTTCGGGCACGCGGGCTGATTTTTGACGGGTGGCTCGTCCACCAGTTTGATGGTTTTGAATTTAATCGGCTTTTGGGTAAAGTCGAATGCATCGTCGAATGCATCGGCCCGCTCATCCGCAAACTTATACTGCGTCCCTTGGCCGAGGAATGGTAAACCAAACGTTTGCTCGATGAAGCGCAACGTACTTGCGATCTCGTGCGGTTGATGTGAGATGTACCCGGCCTTCGCATACGGTGACACGATGAGCAGCGGGATGCGATATCCTAGCCCTTCGTAGGCGCCGGTCACTGGATCGGGATATTGCTTGGGAAGAACGTGGTCGTACCAGCCACCCCACTCGTCCCACATGACGATAATCGCAGTGTTTTTCCAGTATTGACTCTTACCGAGCGCATCGACGATTGCCGCCACCCAGTTTGGGCCGCAGTTGTCGGAAGCGCCGCCAGGATGATCGGACGCGCCCTTGTGTGGCATTACCCATGTGACCTGCTGGAGGTCGTTATTGGTGATGTCGGTTATCACGTTAGTATCGGGCATGGAAATATCGCCGTTCGACCAATCCGGTCCGTAGCGAATCGACTTGACAGCGTCGAACGCGTTAAGCCACCAAGAGTCTGTGGATGATGTCGGCTGGACGTACCACCGCCAGGTTACACCGGCAGTGTCCAACTCATTTGCGATGGTGTTATAGGTCGCTGACGGACCCGTCGTACCCAGCGGGAAGCACGGAATCGGTCCCTGATATTCGTTGCCGTACTTCGGGCCGTACCACGGTGGATTGAAAGAGCCGTATTGCAAGTACCACTCGTACGGCGTTGGGCTTCCATTCGTATCGCAACCCCATCCCCCGTGATTCGAGCTAGGAACCTCCGACGCTTGACCAGATTGACCTGCAATCAAATATTGATGCGAAACGAACGTCGGGCCGTTGTTGGATGCGAACGTGTTGTCACCCAGAACATACTGCTTGGCCATATCCCAATACGGTTGGATTTGGCTCTGAATAACGTAGGTGTACGGCTGAACCGCTTCCTGCTTGTTGCCGAGTGCAAAGCAACGAGGTTGGTTGACCCAGTTAAGTTCGGTACAGCCCTTCGGCTTATAGTTGGGCCCCGTGATCTGCTGATCGAAGCCGTCGTTCTTCCCCTTGTCGTAATCCACCAGGAACTGATAATGGAAGTGGTTCTGATCGTGTTCCCACGCTAAGTTGATTGGTTTGAGCGGGTAGATCGTACCGTCGTGACCCGTGCCTTGCGTCGCATAGTTCGCGCCTGGATAGCCGTAGAACATGTTGTCGAAGCTACGGTTCTCTTGCATGATGATGACGATGTGCTGGATCGGACTTGACGACGCTTGATGACGTGCGCCGTGCGCGGCATCGATAGGTGACTGTGAGCCGTACGAAGCGCACCCGCTCAGTAGTACTGCGCTAAAAAGAAATGCAATTACCCTCTTGGCGCGCATGGCAATGCTCCTTAGTTGAGTGACGGGATAAGACGAATGACCATTCGAATTACCTTCGAGCAACCCTGGAGCAACCAGATAGTCAACGTGTAGCTTTAGGGAACTTGGGTCATCTTTCTCTGGTTGCGCGCAACTGGCCTAGGGCTTCGAGAGTGGATCCGGCTTCATGGTATCGAGGTCCACCGGGATCGAGACGTGCTCTTGGACGATCAGCCATTTGCCGTTGATCTTGCGCAAGACGTCGGTAACGCGCACGACGACCGTCGTGCGGGCTCTGCCCGTATTGACGGTTATGCGTTGCGCTCCATGCGTGAAAGCGACATCGCCGTCGATCGTCATTCCGAAATCGATGATCTCGAAGGTCGGATTGTCCTTGAACCCCGCGAAGAGCTGCTTCCAATCCTCACGATAGTCGTTCCAGCCGCGGTGTTCGCGAGGCGGCCCGACATCATAAACGAAGAGGCTGTCGCCCGGCACGTAAACCGACATAATCCCGGCGAGATCTTTGTGTTCGAACGCAACGCCGAACTGCTTGTACAGCGCTGCGATCGCGGCGGAGTCGTTCGACGAAGCCCGCGCGGCCAAGCCAGTCGAGCCGGCTGCCGTCAAAGCGAGTGCTAGAACGAAAAATAGCGATCTTCTCACAATAAACTCCAATCGAAAAGCGAGCGTAACCTAGCCGATGAACGACTGCTGGTCACATAGGCGAGCAAGCGTGCTTCTTCCTCTCTTTTTGACCCCAAAAAGCTCGTCGCCGGAAGCCGGTACGCGGTTGTCGGGGGAGCAGCAGTTCGGTCCGTCAGCACTCCGAGCAGTGCAAATGGTTCCTTCTTCTGCACGTTGCGATCGATGCCGGGCTTAGCCGACGTGACGGCTTTGCCGATAAAAGATTTCAGGATCGCCGGGGTCGAGATCGATCTCTCCGACCACGGCGTAACCTCTCCCGCTCAGGAATGCAGCCATGATGTAATTGCTGCGATTCGTAGAGGTGTACAAACGATGTCCCGCATGACGCGCTTCGACGTACTCGAAAAGCTTTGTTCCAATGCCAAGTCTGCGATGATTGCTATCCACCACGATGAGCCAGACGAACGGCTTCTCGAAAAACTCGTCATTCCACACAATAAAGCCGAGAATGATATCCTGATTCACTGCAACACTGACGTGGCCGAGATCAACCGCGCGCTTTACAAAATCGCTCTTTTCCCATGGCGTCGTCATAGACAGGGCCCTGATTGACATCAAGTCGCCGGTTGCGGCGGCGCGGACTCTCACCGAGGGCGGCTGCATATGGACGTCGTTTCGGCCCCGTGTCGTCGCTGTCCCATATCCGTCGTTGCAATCGTTCGTCCGTACGAGCCGTGCCCAGGTCGCCTATGACAGCGGAGTCTGATTTCCGGCGTCCAATCAAATGCGCGTGAGTAAGTGCGTGTCGTTTATTTTGGCCGTGGCTTTCGCTATCTCGTTCGCACCATGGCCGGCCGATGCTGCTAGCCCAGCGTCGTCCGAAGAAGTCCAACAATCGATCGATAGGTTCGTTTCGCGGGCACCAGGGGTCGTCGTCGTCGTAGGCTTAGTAGACCACGGTCAGAGCAGAATTTTCACCGCCGGGAGACCTCCGGCGGGCGCGCCGCCGCTCGATGCATCGACCGAATTTCAGATAGGCTCGATAACCAAGACATTTACGGCAACTCTATTAGCCGAAATGGTTCAAAAAGGTGCCGTTAACCTGGACGACCCGATTGGTAAATATCTTCCGCGTGGAACTCGTACGCCTGAGTACAGGGGTCAGCCGATAACGCTCCTCGAGCTCGCCGAGCAGAACTCAGGGCTACCCGAGATGCCCACCAACTTCGCTCCGTCGAATCTCAGCGATCCGTATGCCGACTATGGGGCCGCACGACTTTACGACTTTCTTGGCAGCTACGTACTGACGCGAGCGCCGGCGACAAAGTTTGAGTACTCGAACGTCGGCGTCGGTCTGCTTGGAACGTTGCTCTCGAACGCGGCGCACTTGGATTACGCGTCACTCGTGGAGTCCGGCGTTCTCACACCGCTTGGAATGAACGAGACGGCTGCCGGCCTCACCCCAGAGATTCGGGCCCGCCTTATGCCCGGGTTCACGCAGGAGCTCACACCGAGTCCGGCTTGGACACTCACCGGGCTCGCAGGTGCGGGCGCAATCAACTCTTCGATGCACGATATGTTACTTTACTTAAAAGCAAATATGAACGCGCCGGCGGGTCCCTTAGGTAAAGCGATGGCTTTCGCGCAGACGCCTCGCAGCGACACGACGATTGCGCCGTTCATGAAGATTGGTCTGAATTGGTTTACCAATATTGATTCGCACATCACCTGGCATAATGGGCAAACTGGGGGCTATCACTCATTCCTTGGATTCGACCGCGCGAGTGGCATTGGAATCGTCGTTCTCACAAACGTCGCCAGTTTCGACGTCGACGCTCTCGCCGCGCACCTTCTTGCGCCGGGAACCATCCCTGCGTCGCCCGTTCTTGCGACACCACCACCGGCGGTGCTGCCGCACGGCAATTCACCGCTCGTCGGTGTTTACCGGTTGTCGCCGACTTTCGCGATCACGATATTTGAAGACAACGGCGTACTGTATGGCCAAGGTACGAGGCAGTCACAAGTTGAGCTGACGTTACAATCGGGCACGACCTATAAAGTCAGCGGCGTCGATGCGACTATTACGTTCGTGCTCGATAGCACCGGCCACGCCACTTCGCTAGTGTTGCATCAGAACGGCCAAAGCATACCCGGCACCCTCGTGAAGCCAAACATGCCCTAAGAATGGTTCCTAGAAACGCTGCGCCGTCTCTGGATACGCATGCATGTCCCGCGAAATCACAAAACCGCAGCGAGCTCCCTAACGATGACAAGGCTGTGTGGGTGTCTACTTCGCTACGCTGATCGCGGCGTCGTAGGGAAGGCACGAATTGCCGCTGCAGCCTGGAAGTGACTTGGTGGACTTACCGCCGGCCGGATATTTGTACGAGCTGATGTTTTCAAGGCCAATGTCCGGTGCGATGACCGTGTTGCCCTCGATCCAGAATCCAGCGACATCTGAGGAACCCGTAAGCGGCGTGGTGCCGACGATCTTTCCCCCTGCACCCGTGGTTTTGTAAATACCCGAGGTATACGGATACTTATTTTGATACGATTGATCGCCGACCGCGACATACTTACCGTCCCACAAAATCTTACCGGGGAAGTAGATCGTGCCCCCCTTTAACGCGATGTTCGTCAGCTGCTTCTTGCCCTTGGGGAGTACGGCGAATTCAAAGGTGACAGAGTAGCCCTTCGTGCCATCGACGTAGAGATTACCCTTATTGTCGTAGCCGCAGAACCACACCTGAAAAAGGTCCGAATCCTTGTAAAGAGTCGGCGTGCCTTTGGCGTGCGCGTAAATGGCAACGTTGCCCTGTTGGGGGCTTGAGCCGACAGTTTGTTTGTTTGCGACGGCAAGGTTCCCCGTAATCGGATCGACGGAGCATATTGTGGGGTAATAACCAGGATCGCTCAGGGTAGCGATCGGCGTCGTGCCGCCGTGTTTGAATTCCACGATTTGCTGCGCCACGTTTTCAACGATCCAGACGTCACCGCTCTTGTCCGTGCACACGCCGTCTGGGAATATATTGTAGTAAAAGCCCGTCAGCGTCCCCACTAACTTATCTTGCGGGTACGAGTAAACGAGGACGTCGCTGTTACCGGGATTGGTGACGTAGAGCAAGTCTTTGGACTTCGCATCGGGTTCCATCCACGACTTCGTGTGGTTAGCGCGCACGATCGCGGTGCCTTGCACGGCGCTGGTCGTACCTGCCCCGAACTGCGCTGTCGGCCCTAGTTGTGACTGGGCAACACCGCCGCAGCCGGTAAGCATCGCGAACGCGAACCAGTACCCAAGCGCATAGCGTCCAAATGCTGAAACACTCATTTGTTCTGCTCCCTGAGGCAACCTATCGACGAAGCAACGCATCGACGCTTAGTATCGCACTGGCGTCGCACTCAGTTCCATCTTAGCACCCGGGCGGAAATCTCGAAAGTCCGTGGGCAGCCCGTTCAGTTATTCTTTCTTGTACCTCGCGAGCGAGATCGCTTACGGACCGTTCGTTCACGAGTGGCAGCAATAATTTGCCGTTTTGACGAGCCAATACTGCGCGCGCGTACCGATACATGAAACTTCTAGAGAGGTCCGGGGGCTGCAACTCGCCCCGATTTGAAATTCCGATCCATAATCTATCTTGTGACATAAAGACGCCTTCGACGCCCCTCGACTGCATCAAAACGTTGACGTTCCCCACATAGATATCCGTAACGGCCGTCCAAGGGATCGCGATCCCGTAAAATATCAGCGCTTCCGGCCGCAACTGCAGTACGGGGTTCCGGTACGCTGGTATCTGCCACACGATTAAAGCGAACGGGAAGCATGACACTATCGCAGCAGCGCTTACGAACCACGCTACCCACTCCAGCTCTGGATGACCCCAACAAATCCAAACAAAGAACGCCGTCACAACGATCATCAATGGGAACACTATCAAGCCGAGGATGAAACGACCCTGAAGGGGAGCAGTTAGGTCGGTAGTCGGAATCGGAGACCTCCCGTGCGGCGACGTTCAACCACTTCGTTTGAGAGATCCCGCATCGGAGCCTTCCAAACCAATCGCTAGGGTCCGTGCCGGAAGTCGCCCTCGTCGCTCGAACACGGCACCGCGCTCGGAGTTACGCTGGGAGTCGGGCTCGGATTGTTTGCGATTTGAATCTGTACGATCTGCGCGGGCGGATCGATTTGAATGCCGCTCGATAAAGCGGTAAACGTGTCATCGAAGCATTGCCACGTGTTCAAGACCGGCGAAACGTACTGCGGCGGATTCTTTCCACCGGCACCCATCGAGTCAACGAACACCAGGTTGTTCTGCACGTCGGCCTGCGTAGTGAACCCGTTATAAAGCCAAGGGGTCGCCAGCGGGGCCGGACTAGACAGCGGACCCAAGAAGATCGACCGCTGAAAAATGACGTTGAACTCGGTTTGGCTTCCGTTGCTATTCACGTTCAGCTGTAGTTGCTGCGGCGTGGGCTGCAGCGAAACAAAGGCAGGCACGGCGTGCGGCTTGGACGGGTCTTTTACAAACTGTACCGCACGAGCGAAGGCGGCGCCACCATTGCCCTCCACCTCGATGCCCTCCGAGTAAGCTGCCCAGTTGCTATTCGCAGGTTGCGTGTCCGGAGTTAGCTTGTTTCCACTCGTATTGAAGACGATCCAGTATTGATAGGTAGAAAAGTTGAACGGTTGCGCGACATCAAAGAAGACACTCATGTATCCCTCGGGCGCACCGCCCGGGCCGATCCCGACGGGATTCGGCGTTACTTGCCGGCCACACGCGACGACAACGACCGCTGTTAGCAGTAAAAGCCCGAAACCGAGTCTGCGCATCACGCGTTCCTCTCCATTCGGAGCAACCTAAAGTTTTGAGTGTTCTCCTCCTGTTAAATCAGATATTACTGGTAACCGGCTTAATGTTTGCGGTGAGTTCGCTGAGAGCCGAGATGGTCTCCGCGCTAATATGCCGCGCCTAACTGCTTTAACTGCTCCCGGAGCGCGGCGTTCTCGCGCTCGCGCTCCTCGGCGTGTAGATGTTCGTACGCCGTGGCCGCCGCGTGTCCGAGTGCGTTGAGCAACTGCTCCTCGTCGACGACGAGCGCTTCGCCGTCGAGATGACCCCCGTATAGCACGACGGCGATCGTTTTGCGCCCGGCAAATACCGGCAGCGCAAAGGTCGGTGTCGCGTGCCCGTGCGGAACGCGAGCGTGCGATGGTGGTGCGACGCTCAATCGTACGCCGCGGCGCTCCGAACGCGCGAATAATACGAGCGAGTCGTCGGCGTCGAGCGTCTCTGCGGCGCCCTCCCAGCCCAACGACGCCGTGCGCGAATACGCGCCGCAGGTCTCGCGAAAGAGTGCCGCGGACGATAACTGCTGCGTCTGAGCCGTCTCGTTCGCGAGCATCCTCTCGATGGTTGAGACTTGCTCCACGAAGGGTAATGCATGGGTCATGTGCTGCATGCGCTCGAACGCGCGGTGACGCGAAGCAAAAAAGATTCGCTCGGAAAACCGATCGATCCGCTTGTGCAGGGCGCGTAGCCAAAGCTGAACGCAAGTGCGATCGCAATTTCGAATACAGTGGCCAATCGTGCATCTTCTAGGCGTCGCGAGAAGAACCAATCGACGAAGGCCAGCAGCGCAACCGGAACCGACGTGATGGCAGCGTACACTACCGTGCGCGCTCCAACGAGGCGAATGTCTACCACGTGCTCTTTGACGAGCGCGTATGCGAACGCAAACGGGGCCGGGTTGAAAACAAAGAACCAGCCGATCCACGGGTTCGGTACGCGATTGACGATCTGGTCGGTGAAAAAGAGAATGACGGCGACGATATACACTGCGATCGCAGCAGCGACCCAGCGCATTCGCGTTAAATCCGGCCCGGACGCCTTCCAAAATCGAGAGAGGTATGCAGCAAGACCAACCAGGGCAGAAAGCACCACGAGAACTCCCGTGGCGACATACAGCGGCGAAGTCGTATTCGTTATCAGCGCGGATTGGTAAAAATGCAGATAGTAGACGAGGGCGAGCACGACGCCGAAATACGGAAGGCACCGATCGACCCAGCGCCACGCCCCGACTGCCCGACCCGTCGGGAACCGCAGACAGAGGTAGGCGAAGCCGACGTAGCCCAGGACTGGCAGAATCGATGTCAAGGTTGCGAGCGGCATCAGAATCGGGGGCGAGATTCGCATCCACTGCGTATTGTCGGACGTGGCGTACAACATGCAAAACGCATAGAAGGCCAGCGTTAGCGTATCCGTTCGTATAAAAATCACGCCGCACGCAAGTGACAGTATTACCAGAGCAAACAGCAGCTTAACGATTCGGAAGGTCAGCGCGTTAACGTCTATCGGCTCCGCCGGCGCGACGATCGTAACGGTTCGCGATTCGCCGTTTGGATCGACGATCGGCAGAACGAACGGCCGCCCTGCGACGAACTCGCCGTCCCAGAGCCAGAGATGCATGGTCCACCCGGTGCGCAGGAAGTCGACGCGGTCGCCCGACTGCAACCCGGCTGCGGCCGCAGTCGATCCTTGCTGTACCGCGCCCACCAAGCCGGTCGCTGCGTTAACCGTCATGCCGACAGCGGCTGGGCGCGAACACGCCCCGGTAGCGCACGTCACCGCGATGATGGGATGAGAAAGCGCGATTAGCGCAACCAATACGGCGAGGATGCGGACGCCTCTCATCCGCGCAGCTTCGCTCATGAAATCGTTTATTTTTGCACGGCGACCGTGCCTAGCGGCTCATCGAAGTTACCCGTAAACGTCGCGACGGGTGAACCGCCCGCAGGGTAGTTGAACACCTCGCCATCGTCGTTGCCGGCGTCTGCGCAATACACAACGGATCCCGCGATCCACGTTTGCGAGCAATCGCTGGCACCCGTTAGCGAGACGGTACCTTTCAACGTCGCTTTCGTTCCATGGATCGTGTATCGATAGATTTTATTCGCGGTCTGATCGGCGACGGTTAGATACTTGCCATCCCACTGCACGGAGCCAGGAAAAGCCACCGTATTGCTCGTGGTGATTTGTTGAAATGCACTAGCACCTTTCGGGAGTTCGACCAGCGAGAAGCCGTTCTGGCTCCGAAAGCCATCGGCGAATAGGTTCCCTTTGGGGTCGTAGCCATCGAAGTACGTATCGAGCATGCCCGTCGCCAAGTAGGTCGGCGAACCGGTCGCGCCCTTGAAGATTACGACGTCGCCGCCACCGTTTGGAAAACCGGTCAACACCCCTAGCGCTAGGTCTCCGTCAGAGTTCATCGCACAGCTCGAGGGCATCATGCCCGAAATGGCAAGCGTCTTCAGCGGCTTCTTAGGGACGCTGTACTCGGTGATTTGTTTCTCGCCGGCAACGATCCAGAACGTCTTCTTCCCGTACCCAGAGAGCACGTTGGTGCACGACTGGCCGCCGACGTCGTCGATCGAGCCGATCTGCTTCACGCTCTTCGGGTAATTGAAGATGCTGGAATAGCTGCCGTAGTAATTGTTGATGTACTCGTAGTACGTCGAGTCCGACTTCTGGGCCAGCTCGGGAACGATCGACGAGTACCCGTGTGGCGCGTTGAGATTCAGACGCTCCGCCGTTACCGGTCTCCCGTTCACATACGCCATGTGGCCGACGTATCTGACGTTGACCAAGGCTGCTGCCGGCGCAGTCGCCGATCCGCCGCTACAGGCCGAGCATACGGCGAGGCTGACAGCGATAGCCGCAAATTTCAAAAGGGCCGACGTGTTCATGGCGTTGCTCCCGCGTGGTTCGAAGTGACCGGGAAGCTGCTTCGCGGTTGACACCGCGTCGCCCGGCAATTCGAGCAATCGACGGGGCTCAGGACGGCGCCATTGCCCGGGATACGCGAGTCGAGGAGGGTTGACTTCAGTCTAGTGCACGGGGATCGGACTGCCGGGATAGACGACATGCGGCGTGATTAAAAAGACGATTTCGTCACGTTCGTGGGTCGATTGTTTGTTTTGAAATAGCTTTCCGAGTATTGGTATGTCTCCGAGCCCAGGTATCTTTGAGATCGTTTGTGTGCTCGTCTCTCGCATTAATCCACCCAAGACTATCGTTTCGTTGTCTCTAACGTGGAGTGTTGAATCGATCTTACGATTTGCCACTATTGGATAACCCGTAGGGGTGAACCCCACCAACTCGCTGTATTCTGGATGCAACTCCGCTATTACGCTTCCATCGGCTCCGATCGTTGGCGTGAGCCGGAGGTGGACCCCGATATCAACGTATTGAACGTTCTGACCGCCGAAAACGGACGTGCTATAGACGATCGGATAGGTCTCGCCGATACTAAGATCGGCCTCCTTATTATTGATCGTCACCAGCTTCGGCGTGGCCAAGATTGACGCGCGGCCCTTGCTGACAAGCGCATTCAGTTGCACGTTAACCGAAATCGTCCCACCCGTAAACGAGTAGGCAACTGCCCCAGGTAGAGAATTGCCTTGGGTGTCGACCCCGCCGAACTCGATTCCGAAGTTACTTGAGTCGTTTACCGGCGTCACATCGGCGACGCGGACTTCGAAAAGCACCTGCGGGCTCGGGCGATCGAGTTGCGTCACGATAGCTGCAACTGCGCTTTGGGCTCGGTCGCCGCCCGCGACGAGGACAGCGTTCTGTTCTTCGTCGGCGACATACACGCCGTCCGGCGCTACTGTTTTCAACTTCGCCACGACGTCATCTGCTCGAAGGTATCGTAGCCGGTATGCACTCGTCAACGTCGTCCGAGCCCCAGGGCTGGGAGCGACATCCAGGAGCGCTATTAGCCGGCGCGCTCTAGCGATGGTATCAGTATCTCCGGAAATGACCAAAGATCCCGTCCGCTTATCTGGAACGATCACGGTACCGTCAGGCAATGCGGACTCGAGCTCGCGCGCTACATCATCCGGTTGTGCACGGTCCAATGCAATCACGACGCCGCCTCCAGATCGATTCATCGATTGCACTGCGCCGACAATGAGCACGTCGCCTTGTTTGCGTACGCGTAAGCCATGCGCTTCGGCTATTGCCTGCAAGGCTTGTGCGAACGTGACGTTAGTGAGATGCACGGTGACGCGCTCCGGTTTTACTGAGCCGTCCGTTACAACGTTGACGCCGGACTGACCGGCAAGAAGCGAAATAGCATCGGTAATGTCCACGTCGCGCACATCGATTGAAACTAACTGCGCAGCAGATGCAGCCGTCCAGCAGAACACTGCTAGCGCTAGGACCCACAGAATGCTTAAACTGCGCATCATCGGTTACTTTGCGCCAGCAGCAAACGCGTGCCATCGGAGAGTCGAACGCTATTGGCATCGATTTCGACAACGATCGAACCGCCGACGTGCGAACCGATGCCGACGAAGACCGTCCGACTCCCAATTTGCAAGAGCGCTTTGGGGGACTCGCCGACCACGACCGCACGTACGGAAGCGCTGACCAGGCCGACAGGCGAACTGCCATCGGCCGATGCGCCCAGGTTCGGCGGAAGTACGAAACTCGGATCGATCCCCGGAATTGGTTCGGGCACGACAGGATCTGACTTCAGCGATACGGGTGCCATAAACGGGTCGCGGCGTAAAGATAGCGCCGGATATTGCAACGGCTGCAGTGATGCCGGCGAATTGATCGCGAGCGTCAAGGTAGATTCGTCGTCCGCGCTAGTGGGCAGCGGTCCGAAGGCGAGGACGAGAGCGACGATCGTCCAGATACTACAGTGTGTCGATAGCGGCATACACGTTAACGTGTACCACCGCGTCGATGGAAGCCGACATTCTAGGATTATGGTCGAGTCGCACGCCGACAACCCGTATTAGGGCCGGCCCCTGAGATAGCGCCGCCACCGCGCGCACGATCGATCGATAGGCTCCCGACCACTCGATCGTCACCGCACGCACGCCGATCTCGCGTACGCCGCCATCGCTCTGACCAAGCCGTTGCAGTGTTACATGGAATCGGTTGTCGAGCCCGTCGACCGTGCGTATCACTGCCGTCGGGCCGACGTAACGAGAGTCCGGTGGATGCATACGCGCGATGCTCGCGACGATGCGACGCCGTGCGGTTTCGTCGTGAGCGCCGTCGCGTAGCTGGATCTCATCTCTGTTCGCGCGGATATAGGCTTGGTGGGCGTCGTCCAGCAAGGCTCGCTCCGACTGGAGTTCAGGGACGATTCCTACGGCAGTCGTGAGTGCGATCGTGATTGCGAGTATCGCCCAAGCTGCGAGCACCCCCAATGGCAACCTCATTTGCGTGCGTCTTGCGGTTGCATCTGAAAAGTGAGACTGTCGCTTTCACCATGCCGGGCGATCGATTGCATCCGCGTAGCAGGGCTGACCTCGGTGACAATATCGGCAACGTGCGCGAGTTCAGCGAGTCGTTTTGTTTGGCCGTCAAGCTCGAGACCATCCGCGGATTTAGAGAACGAATCCAACCAGACGCCGGAGGGCAATCGCTCTGCGATAATCGTCAGTTGCAGCATCGCCAGCGATCCGGACAGGCGAACCGCGCGAAGGCGCTTGGCGAGCCGGAGCGTCGCGCGCAGATCCTGCCATGCGACCTTCGATTTAGAAAGCTCCGTTTCGCAGGCGCGCAGTCGGATGTGTGCTCGAGCGTCTAGGTCGCTAGCCTGGTGCACTCGATACGTTGCCAATGCGTATCCACTTGCCAAGACCGAAAAGCCGATAAGACCTGCGATAGCAACACCTTGCCAATGGTTCGAGAGTCCATTGAAAAGGCGAGCTGTCTCCCATTGCCGCTCGTTCAGGAAATTAAAGCGCCTCAATCGAGCGCCCATGCGGCTAGAGACGCGGCCAACGCGTAATCGTAAGCAAACGACGCGCCAGGCGGGTATGCATCTTCGGCCGCATGTGTGGGCAATTCCACTAAGACGCTCGCCGCCGTGGCAACGCGCTCGATCAGGCCCGGAACGCGCGAACCGTTTCCTGTTATTCCGAGCGTGCGGACAATGGCTCGCTCGCGCAGGGCTTCGAGCGCGGCGCAAACTCGTCGAACGAATGCATCGAGTTCCGGGTCACAAGCGCCGGCAGCACCAACTAATCGCTTTCGACGCTCGGCTTCCGCGATGTCGATCGAAAGTGTCGATGCGATCGCGGCAGTGAACGCCGCGCCACCGCTATCGATGGACAGGGTTCGGAATGGCTGCGCTAATCTTCCATACAGCCGGGACTGTCGAAAGCCAATGTCGAGGATGGCGTCGGCACTCGGAAACGCGCGTCGCAACGCGAATGGTTCGTAATCCATGGCCAGCACGGCTAATCGAGTGTCCCTTACAGCTCGCATCCGGTTACGAATCGCCTCTAACGGTGCGGCGACAACGAGATGAGCGTTCGTGCCATCGATAGATCGAACCCGTACTTGCGTTGGAGTATCGCCGTCGCCCCGGGGCGCGAATACTGCGCTCTCCAGTCGAGCTGCCCGCAGTAGCTCTGACGCGCGCATTGGCGGGAACTCTATGCATCTCATCACCGCGTCGCTCCACGGCAATGCGAGAACGCACGAGCGGCGGCGCCAACCAATTTCAGCGATTGACTCTACTATAGCCGATCTGATAGCTGCAGATTCACTCGAGCCATCAGCATTCGGAAGGTCGCGTGTCGCCGCAGACTCGACGCGTACGGCTCCGGCGCGCTCTCGGCGCATGGCGACGATTCGCAAGCGGCTTGTGCCGATATCGATACCGAGCGGAAGGCATTGTGTCATAACGATCTTGTCGCGACGAGCGCACAGACCGCCCCGAAACTTAGAAACGGCGCGAATGCGATCGCCGCCTGGCGAGGTGCTCTGCCTGAAAGCAAGATACAAGCGGCTGCAGTCCCCCCGGCAACGAATGCAATATAGACCGCCTGTATCTCGCCAGAAACCCCCAAACCTAGACCGGTCGCCGCGGCAAACTTGACGTCGCCGAGGCCGATGCCTCGTTTCTTCGTTAGTATATACGGAACGCCGAGCAACATTATTCCAACGAGGAGGCCGCACGCCGCGTCGCTGAGGCTAGAATAGCGGCTCACAGCCAGCGCGGACGCCGCCAACAACTGAACCGTATCGAAGCATACACCCGATCGAATATCGGTGGCCCCATTTACGAAGGCGAGCGAAATCAGGAGCGAAGCGGCCAGTTCGAACGGAACTGCGCGCGCAACCACCGCGGCGAGCACTGCTGAAGCTAAACACATTGCTAATGCTACTGGCACTCTCAATATGTTCTCTATGCCACATTTTCGACCGGAAGCGAAAGCAACATAGCCAAGTAGCGCGGTACCCGCCAGGGTCACGGCGCCGGCCTCTGCGGGAATCATCGCGGGGCCAGGCTGGAGAGTGCGCGGCGCGCCGGCAAGAAATGTGGACTATACGACAGGGCCGTTTTCCAGTACGAACGCGCGTCGTGTCCTCTTCCGAGCGCACGAGCGATGAACCCAGCGAAGGTCAGGGCGCGAGCATCGCGAGCCAGGTTACCGTCGACCGCAAAGTCGAACTCTGCACGCTCGAGATTGCCGGTCGCTCGAAACAATAAAGCGCGGTCGAAGCGTATCGTGCGATCGTTTGGATTTCGCTGCAAGAAGCCAGTGCATAATCGAATAGCCAGCCGCATCGTTGGCTGATCTCGCTGGAACAGCGTTTCGAACGAAAACCGGTCCAGTGCTACACCGTCCGCAGAGTCCACGCGGATTGCACGATGATAATAGGCGAGCGCGCTTACTGGCTGGGCGCGCAGGGCAGCCGAATCGCCTCGCGCGATAAGACTGTCGGCGATTGGGCGACGCGCGAGAACGAGCGCGACCGCCGCCGCAGCAACACAGAGGAGCACCGACCGAATCCGCTCGCCGTTCATGCCGAAATCGCGTAGTAGCCGCCGAGCCCGAACAAAACACCACCCGTGATGCCCTGACTTACCCGCGGTGGCACGATTCGCCATAAGCCGGCCAAGCGATCGCCCGCGATGATTGCAGCAACGACTGGAGCGGCGTGTCCGATTGCGTAAGCAGCGATCAATGCGTGCGAGTCGCGGGGCGAGAGTGCGTAAAAGGCACCGCCCGCAAGCGCCGCCGACAGTGGTCCGCAACACGGCGAACCAACCAGCGTGCTCGCCGCGCCAGCTGCGAAGGTTGCGCCGGCTGATGCTCCAGCTTTCTGGGGCTGACACTCGCGAAGGTGAGACTTTCCCGCCTGCCATGCTGCGTGCGCTCCTCCGATGATGCAGACGACTGCTGCCGCGCCATATGCTGCTGGAGATGTCGCGACAACGGTTGCAGCGGCGGCGAACATTGCTCCGCAAACCAGGTATCCTGCGATCAAACCGCCTCCAAATGCCAGAGCGTGAACGCGGCGCTCCCTATCGGGCAGGCGTTTCAGAAGCGCCCGTAATAAGAACGCACGCGATAGTCCACACGGACCCAAACCAGCAAGCGCGCCAGCCTGCAAGGCAACGAAAGGCGCTACGTTCATTGCGACTTCGTCGCCGCGAAGCCGGCGTCGGATGAATATTGTATATGCGTGAATTTCGTCTGCGGAGAAATGTTCTGCAGCGTCCCCGGATCGTGCGTACCGGGGCAAACAATTGCATATGAGGCATTTCCTGTGTCAGGCTTTTCGACCGTAAACGTGTAGAACGAGCCCGGTCCAGCCGCCGGGTCCACAGGCGTTTGTTTTAGGTATGGCGTTAACTCGTCGTTTGACGGGTCGACGGTACCTCCGTCCGGATAACGATCGTTATCCGTTTGAAACAGCTCGATCGCGGTCGCGATCTCTTTCAAGTTTGACTCGCACGCCGAGGTCTGCGCCTGTGCACGGGCTCGGACGAAGTTCGGCACGAGTATACCGACAAGTATCGCAATGATCGCCACGACGATCATCATTTCGATGAGCGTAAATCCGCGCTGTAACCGTAATTTTCGAGCGTCCATCGCTCGCCGAGCGTCATCCATGATCGCCCGTTATAGTGCCCACCGATACGGTACGCGCGTCACGCGCCTGCTATTTTAGCGCCTGGCAGTCGGATCCGTATTCGGTCGCGTCGCGAACGCGGCGCGCCAGTCCTTGGACTCGACGCGCAGCACCCACTCGAATCGGGAGTCGGGGGACAAAGCCAGCGGCGGAAACACGATCGCGAACGGAACGTTAATTGCCGAACCCGGTTTTACACCGGGCGGCCTCCCGACTTCGAGATCATTCTCAACGTGAATCCCTTGCGTGCCGCCGCGTCCATCGGGAATCTGAATTGCTTTACCATCGGCGTCGAGCAAGTCGAGCGTCCAACGCGTCCGCCGATTCGTCTCGTCCCACGGCACGTGAAAAATGATTCCGAGCGCGCTCGGACCGGTCATGGGGCTCGACGTGTGGCTCCAACCGATACCGAGCGCGTGCAGTTTACCTTCAGAGACTTGCGCGGAGTCCGCGAGAAAAAGCGTTACGTCCAAAGTCCCGGCGTCTTAGCGCCGCGACCGGAACGTTCCTGGGGCGATTGACCGGCGCGACGAAGTCGCTCGATGGCGGCTCGATGCAAACGGGTGAGATGCCGGCGAGAATACCCGAGTCGACGCGCTAAATCCACCATGGTCGCGCCTTCGAGATGAATCGACCGCACGATCGACGCCTCGAGCGGGGTCACACTTTGCAGCAGTCGCTCAAGCGTCAGTTTGTCGATAACCGCATCGAAGGGCGCACTCGATTCGCGCTGTAGATGCGGTGGAAGCAGTTCGAATGAAACGACCGTACCACTCGCCCTAAAATCACGAACGTCACGGCGTTCCTGCATCGAGGCGCCGATGTGGTGAGCGATGTCGTCCTCTACCGGCTCACGACCGAGCAAGTTCCACAATTCACGCTCCGCCGCCAACCAACGCCGCTCGAGATCGCGAAGACGCCGGGGCGCGCGAAGCATTCGCTCCCCGTCGCGCACAAAATGCATTAGCTCCCCTAAAATCAGGACCCACGCATATGCTTCAAACGGCGTTTGCTGTGAGGGGTCGTACCGGTCGACCGCTTTAATGAGGCCGATGGTAGCGACTTGTTCGAGGTCGGCACGATCGAGATTCGGGCGCACGAAACGGCGAGCCGCTCGAGCACATAGGTACGCGTATTCGGATACGAGTCGCTCGCGATGTTCCGGGCGGCGGTAGCGGTACCAAAGCTCCGCAGTCGTCAGCGGTTGAATCATTGAATATTTCCGATCATTGAGTAAAGTGGGATGATGATGGATGCAACGATCGTCCCTACGGCGAGTCCGAGGGTACAGATGAGAACCGGTTCTAAAATACTTGTCAGAGCGAGAAGCGAAGTTTCTACGTCGCTTTCGTAAAACCGTGCTATTCGCACGAACATTGCGTCGATCGCGCCACTCTCCTCGCCGGAGCGAAGCAGTTGCGCGAACGTTGCGTCGAATAGGCCACTTCGCTCGAATGGAGCGACCAGGCCGTCACCGCGCCGGAGAGAAGCCGTGACGCTTTCTAGACAACTGCGGTGAGCGGGTCCCACGACGCCGGTGCAGATGTCGATCGATGTTACGACATCAACTCCAGCCTTTAGAAGCGACCCGAGCGTGCGGGCCAGCCGCGCGGCCGATGCTTTCGATAGTACCGGTCCGACCAATGGAATCTTAAATCGAAAACGGTCGAGCGCATTTGCCAAGAGCGGAGACCGATGTCGCGCCCAGACGGTCGCAGCGATGATCGAGGCGACGACCAGCGCGACCGACGGCACCAGCTCGGGTGAATCTACCGTGCCTCCCAGCCGCAACAGCACGCGCGTTATCAGGGGTAAGCGCGCGTGCAATTGAGCGAATGTCGCGGCGAATGCTGGTATCGTATTTCCAATCAAGAAAAGGAGCAGTGCCACAGCAGCCACACTTACCACGGCGGGATACGTCAGGGTAGCCACGATCTTGCGGCGTAGCGCCCGGTCGCGCTCTTCCCATCGAGCAAGCGTCCGCAATGCCTCGTCGAGCGATCCCCCCGCCTCGCCCGCACGCACGATCGCGATCGTCACCCGCGAGAATTCGTGCGGGTGGTCCAGCAGGGCTTGCGATAATGCGGTGCCGGACTCAACCTGCGCCGATACTGCCCGTAGCGCATCGATGATGCTGTCCCGTGAACGAACTGCCGTGACCGTTTCCAGGCTGCGCCGTAGCGGTACGCCGGCCTCAATAAGCGCGGCTAAGGATCGAAAGGCGGCCAGTCGCGCCCCCGAGTCGCGATGCAGCGCGAATCGAATGCGAGCGACAATGCCGGGGATCGTCGCCGCCCCATTGAGCGCCGTCACGTATATGCCGCCGGTTCGAAGCCTTCGCAACGCGAGACTGCGCTCGGGGGCGATAATCGATCCGCACGTGCGAGAGCCGTCGCGGGTTAAGCCTCGATAATACAAGAGCATCGGTCAAGCGGCCGTCGTCCGAGCGTCTTCGAAGCGGCGTGCCGTATCGAGCGAAATCTCTCCCTCGGCAGCGAGCTGGGCGGCATGTTGCGCGAAGGTTTGCATGCCGTGCCGGCGCCCCGTGACAATAGCGTTTGGGATGAGGTACGTCTTCGATTGACGGATTATGCTCTTCAGTGCCGGGGTCGCGATGAGTATCTCTGCTACGGCGCGGCGGCCGGCAACGGCACCCTTTACGAGACGCTGACACACGACGGCGACTAGCGTTTCGGCTAGCGCCACGCGCGCTTGCGCTTGACGAGCCCCATCAAACATATCGACGATCCGCTCTACTGTCTCCGAAGCGGTTCCCGTGTGCAACGTCACGAACACGAGGTGTCCCGTCTCGGCTGCCATCAACACGGTATGCATGGCGTTCGCATCCCGTACTTCTCCGACGACCAAGACGTCGGGATCGGCGCGGAGTGCACCGACCAGTGCTTGCTGTATGGTTGGCGCATCAAGTCCGATCTCACGCTGCGAAATAAACGAGCTGCGGTTGTAATGACGATATTCAATCGGATCTTCCAGGGTCACAATGCGTCGGTGATAGCCGCGATTGATGTCGCCGACGATCGCGGCCATCGTTGTAGATTTGCCGCACCCCGTTGGCCCAGCGAGCACGACCAAACCGCGCTCTCGCTGTCCCAACGAGCTTACGACAGCCGGCAAATTCAGGCGTTCGAGGGCCGGCGGCTCGCGATCCAGAAGACGAACCGCCAGCACAGGTTCTCCGCCCGTTCGCAAAACGTGCATCCGCGCGCGTCCGCCGTCACCAAAATCGATCGAAGTACTGACGTCGCCGCTCCGTTCGAACTCTGTTCGGTTACAATCGCTCATGAGCCCGGCCGCCACGCTCCACAATTCGTCTGAATCGAAGAGGCCTTCGGACAACGCTGTAAGTGTGCCGTCGACTCGAGCGACGGCGGGGTGGCCAGCCGCTAGATGAAGGTCGGAGGCGTTACGGACTCGTGCCGCATGGATGATATCTGCGAATCGGATGCCGGGATCGATTCGAGCTTTCATGCAGCACCTTCGACCGAACGGATCGGAAGATACCCGTCGCGTAGTGCGACCGCTCGCAACGTCTCCGGAGGCGCCTGGATATGTAGCGCGTGTCGCAGCTCGTCGGAGACGAGGATGAGTTCGAAGACTCCTTCGCGTCCGCCGCCGTCTAATCTCGGCCGCAGCCGTTGCCCCAATACAGCAGAAACTGACGCAGCCAACGTTCGAGCGCCGATCCCGAGCTCCCGAAGGCGCTCGAACGCGGTTATCGCGTTCGTCGCGTGAAGCGTTGCGAGAACTAATCGACCACATAACGCGGCCGTCGTAGCGACGGCTGCAGTTTCAGCGTCGCGCATCTCTCCGACGACGACGACGTCGGGGTCTTGGCGAAGAAACGCACGCAGAACCGTCGCGAAAGTGAGCCCAGAGCGAACGTTCACTTGTACTTGCGCGATGCCGTCGAGTCGTAATTCAACGGGGTCTTCGACGCTGCAAATGTGTTCCGAGTCTGCGTCGCGTTCGCGCAACGCCGCGTACAGCGTTGTTGTCTTGCCGCTGCCGGTTGGACCGCAGATCACGACAAACCCCGCGCTCGCAGTCAAGACACTCCGAAAGTCGCGTTGTAGATCTTTCGGCATCCCGAGATTGTCCAGGCGACGTCCACCGCCGTCGCGGTCGAGTAAACGGATCGTCAGCCTCTCCCCGTCGATCGTCGGAAGCGAGGACACGCGAAGATCGATACGGCGCCCAACACGCTCCACATCAAATCTCCCGTCCTGAGGAAGACGACGATCCGCGATATCCATCCCGGCCAATAACTTGATTCGCGACACGATGCGTAGTAAGAGCTCTGCATCGATTTCGGTCACGAATTGTAATGCACCGCCGACTCGCACGCGCGCCTGCCCGGCTCGCGCGCTGGGACCGACGTGCAGATCTGACGCGCCCGCATCGATTGCATGCGCGAGGATCGCGTCCAGCGTCCTTATCGCGGGCTCGTCAGTGAAGGCGGTTACCGAAGGTTCGCGTAGCATGGACGACGGTTATAACACAACGCTCATCGTTGCGAAACAGCCGTCGCGCGTTTTGCGATTTAATGTCCACGGGAGGTGGCGGCGGGGAATCCGGCTAGGCGCGCCGCACACACCGTGATGCGCAAGACGCTCTCGAGAGCGCTCCTCATCGTGGTCACGCTGGTCGTCGTCGCGATTTACTATTTGCCGGCCGGTCACGTGGACTTCGTCGAGAACTGGGGTGAAGGTGGCTTCGGCGCAATTAACTACAACCGAAGCAACGTCGTCGCGAGGATCGACCGAGGGTCCCCGGCCGACCGCGCCGGGGTGCGCGCCGGCGATCTCTTGGTGGAAAACGGTTACCTGACAACGTCGTCCCTTCTGCGCGCACCGTATGCCGGCGAGACCGAGCGTTTTACATTTCTTCGTCGCGGACACGCATACAGCGTTACCTTGACGGCCGTTCCCGTCGCGCAATTTACCGTCTGGCAGCGCATCGCGGGTATTCTCGCCTACATTCCGCCGACCGTGTTTCTCATCGTCGCGTTTCTGTTGGTATTCCTTCGGCCATCGATCATGGCGTGGTCGTTCTATATTTTCGCGGTAGGGTATTTCGGAACCAGTCCGGCTTTCGACTATTGGTCACACCTGCTATCCCCGCAGCAGTTTCTCGTACTCGGGTTCGTCCTCAATACAGTCTTCGGGCCTTGGAGCGTCCTGCCGTTACTGCCGTTCGTATTGCGCTTTCCAAACGGCGACGTGCAGGGCTGGCGCCGGCACATCGATCCGTTCGTGTGGGTTTATCTCGCGGCCGCGTTTGCGCTCTACACGTTCGAATGGCACGTCTATATCTCAACGCAATCGTTGCCGGCATGGGATGCCATCGTCAGTTCGGTCATTCCGCTCAGCGCGTTCGCATTCGCCGGCCTGATTCTCGCCAAGAACGTCGTGATGGCGACGCCGAGCGATCGGCAGCGTTGGGGCTTTTTGGCGATCGGGACGATCGCCTCGTTCATCGCGTATGCGATCTATTACGTTCCGGGCGTGCCGTTCGCGGTGGGACAGATCGTCGGCTTCGCCGTCATTCTGATGCCGCTGTGCATCGCGTACGCGGTCTTCCGTTTGCGCGTCCTGGACGTGACCTTCGTCCTCAATCGCGCTCTTGTCTACGGCGTAATCTCGGTCGGCGTGATTGCCTTCGTTTCGATTCTGGATTGGTTCTTCTCGCGCGTGGTCGCGATCGGCCGTTTCACCGTCGGCATCGAGTTACTGATCACGATCGGCGTCGGATTTTTGCTCGACAGAATCAATCGCTCGGTCGAGGGCGTCGTCGAGTCGATCTTCTTCCGCAGCCGTCGGCAAGCAGAGGCCTATTTGCGCAGAGCGGCGTCAGCCTTACCATACGCCACCAATGAATCTGCCATCAGCGATGGACTCGTCCAAGTCCCGAACGACGCGATGGATCTGGCTGCCGCCGCGTTATATCGGCGATCCACGAGTACCGGCCGCTTCGAAGGCGTCGCGACCTCGCGGCAAACGACCGTCGCCCCCGCGTCGTTCGATACGAATCACTTGCTCGTGCGCATGCTGCTTGCCGACGAACACATCGTCTGGCTCGACGAAGTGCGCTCGCAGCTCGATTCCGACAACGCGGCCATCTACACGCTGGCGGTTCCGGTGACCGTGCGGCACGAACTCGTCAGCTTCACCCTCTACGGCGCCCATGCCAATGGCGCGCAACTGGATCCCGAAGAAGCCGCTATGCTCGAAGATCTCGCACGTGAAGCGTCGCGTGCGTACGATCACGTGGAAGCGGTTCGGACGCGCGCTCTCTATGCCGCACAAACGGGTGTGGTAACGGGCTAGACTTCCCTAGTTCGTTGCCCGGTAGTAGCCTTACGGCAAACTCATCATGCCAAAGAACACCACTCCAAGGGCCGTCATTTCTAGAGGTCCGCGGCGTAAAAACGGGGATTCTTCCGCTCTGACTCGTTTGAACCTTACGGTAAAGGCGCACTGCCGATGGCGTAGGGGTATCGGTACATGTTTCGGACACCTTTGAGGGTGCGACTGACGTAGACGTAGCCCGTCTGATCGGTTATCTGATTAGCTGTTTCCTTTGGCGAAATCATCGAAGGATAACACGCAAGTTGTACGGGCTGGCAAGCGCCCGGGGGAATCCTGATAATAGTGCGCGGATGAGACCAATTGATGAGATCGGAAGATGTGAGCATCGCGATTCCCAATCGTTTGGGCGGATAATCCACCAATAATACAAACGCGTTTAAGTATCTATTGAAGGTAAGGTTTCCTTCACCGGTCGCGCCGTATGTGTTTAGCGGCGTGAATGCACCGTTGTGCAAACCGCTGGTCGAGAATCCGCCGTCGTAATACTTCTCCCAGCTTCCCGGCTTCCCGTCCGAACTCATCGGCGCACGAGCGATTGCCATCGGAAAGCCGCTGGGACTGCCCTCGCTATAAATCGCGTATAGGTAGCCGCCAACGGCGAGTGCTGATGGCGTGCATGCACCCGCTCCGCCGGCCTGCGGCTGCGGCGGCTTACGAAAGGCGCCGGTAATGATCGCGCCCGCACGGGTCCACGTCGTTCCGTCGTCGGACGAACGCGCCAGTCCGACAGTGCAATAAAATGGGCCAGAAGCGTTATAACTGCCGTAGTAATCCACGCCGTTCCAGAAGTGATTCTCTCCGTGATACACCATGAGGAGATCCTTGCCGTTCGAAGCAGGTGTAACTGTCCCCGGTCCAGCGTAATTGGCGTCAAACAAATTGGTTCCTGGATCGAAAGGCGAGTAGACCGGAAGCGTATACGGTCCCGGAATTGGAACAAGCCTAAATCGGGCCATGTCGTTAGAATCGGCCAGAACTGCATTACCTTCCGCCTCGCCTATGATGCCAGATGACATCCACGTCCGATAGAGCCCGCTCGTGAACTTGAGGTAGCTGATCTGCTCGTCAGGAAAATTGACTAATCCGCCGGTCTCGCCTGCGAGAACCAGTTGCGGCGACCCGATCTTGACGGAGCTCCCAACGTGATGAACGCCTCCCGTTGGCATCGGCAGCGGCGAATAAAGCGGTACGCCGACCGCCGGACTGGGACTCGGTCTCGGAGTCGCGCCCGGTCGCCAAGCGTAACCCATCTCGGCGTTCGCGTTCGTTGCTCCCTGCTGTGCCTTCAGGACTTCATTTTGCGAGCAAGCACTAACGTATGTCGATACGATCGTGGCCGTTGAACGCTCGTGCTGGACCGTCTCGCCAACTAATCCAGAGACGGCAACATGCGCGTACGGCTGCGATGTGCAATCTGGCACTGCGTAGTAGTAAGCAAGCTGTACGAAGGCCGGATTGTTTTGCGTCGGTTCTAGAAGTCCCCAGGAAGAAGGCACTCGCCAGGTCCCGATGGTGACCGTCACGTGCTTCTTTTGGTCGATAAGTGCACTCCGCCACGTTTCGCTCAAAGCGTTTTTCTTAACAAGCGATATCGTCAGCGTATACGGTACGTTTTCCTGCCAGAGGTACCCGAGCGTGCATAGCAACGTCTTACCAGCTGGACAGCATCCGGGAACTTCTCCGGGCGTGAGCCCGTGGCCGTTGGCTGGACAAGAAACCATTCCCGTTGCGCCTTGGTTATCAAGAAACTGTTCGGCGCCGCGCATCCCGAGATCGACCGCGTCCGTGTCCATACGAATCTCTGCGAGGTTTCCATTGGCAAAGGGAATGAAAAGCTGCCAAAAGTACGGCGCATTTTCAAGGCCAAACGCCTCCGTGTTAAATGTGACCTGTACGGAGGCATAAGGCTTGGAGGAAAGCGAGTAGTTGATGTTCGCGTAGACATAGTGCGGTGAAGAGTTACCGCTGAACTGGTGTGCATAGGGCGTCAAGGTATTGCTACCAGTGAATGTTCCACCCCCGCATCCTATAACGGCGGTTAGCAGGGCTCCGAACGCGCTTAACTTCGAACATTTTATCATTTTATTTGTCACGAAGCAGCTCCCTTTTCGTGATCATCGTGCCTACTCGGTCCGAGCGGTACAGCTCAACCGGCCAATAAGGATAAGGAGGCGAGATAAAACGGCGGTCTTGTTCATTTGAGTCGCACCGAACTAAATTCGCCTCTAAGACCATTGCTTGCTGAGCTGATGTGGCTACACACTTGTTCGAGCGCAAGCCATGAGGAGCCCATTGGCGCCGGCCCCGAAATTTGCCGGCACTTTGTAGTCTAGTTGACTCGTCTCGGCGGTGGCGGAAGACGCTACCGGAAGGCAAGCGAATTCTGCGTCGCGCCCGAGCAGGCCGTTATGGCGACCGTAACATCGCATCCAACGACGGCTAACAATAAACGCAAGACGTTTCCTACCATAGCTCTTGTGCGTTGCCTAGCGCAAGACTAAGATCGAACGCATAGAACCACTCCATCGGATTTACGGCGTAAGCCGAAAGAGTACGCCGCAACCCGCGACGCCGCTCGTGTCGCAAGTGCCGGATCCGCCGTAGGGCGTTACGCCCCACAGATTTTTATCGCTTCCGATGATTACGCCGGCCCAGGGTGATTCGCCATCTTTCGCCGGGCCTTGGAATTCGTGAAGCACCGTCTCGCTGTATTGGGAGCCGGAAGGCGTTAGCTTAAAGACAACGCCGAAACTCTTGGCAGTTCCACCCGCGCTGGCAGTGCCGTAGATGTTGCCTTTCGTATCGGCGATTAGGCCGTTTTCATCGTGCGGCTGTGCACCGGTTTTACCGCCGCTGAACTTGAATATTACTTTTTCAGAGTATTCCTTTCCCGACGGCGTAAGTTCGAAGACGACGCCGGCATTCGCACCACTCCCGGCGTACAGTGTGGTGCCGTACAATGTGCCGTGCTTTCCAGCAAGTAAAGCCGACCGCGGAGTAGCCCCGTCACTGTATCCGCCTGCAAAGCTATGAACGACGCTTTCCACGTAGGTAGCGCCGGAGCGCTTCAGCTTGTAGACGACGCCGCAGCCGCCCGAACAAGCACTGCTGTTACCTCCGCTCTTTGCCGTTCCGTAAACGGTGCCCGCGCTGTCCGCAATCAACGTGCCGACAGGATTTGCGCCGTCCTGACCGCCTTTGAAACGATGAGCGACGGTCTCCTTATAGGTTTTGCCGGAACGCACGAGCTTGAAAACGATCCCGCAGCCCCCGCTACATGCTGCAGCGCCGCCACCTTGGAAGGTGGTTCCGTACAGCGCACCACTCTTGTCGATCAGAAGTCCGCCGATGGGATAAGCGCCGTCTTGCCCGCCTTGAAAAGCGTACAGCACCTTTTCGGTATAGGTCGATCCATTAGGGATCAAGTCGAAGACCGTGCCGCATCCCGCCGGGCATACGGCCCCTCCGTAAGTGGTCGTGCCGTAAAGCACGCCCGACGAATCTTGCACGAGGCCGGCTTCGGGCGCCGCCCCATCGGGCATTCCACGGAAAGCGTAGACCGTGTGCACGCCGGATCCGTCGTAAGCGATGACGCTACCGAAGCCACTGGCACTCGTGCCGCCTTGCGATGTCGTACCGAACATCTGACCGTCGGAGCCCAGAAGCAGGCCCCCGTACGGAACCGCGCTCTCCGGCTGCAAATCTGCGACCACGTCTTTGACTTTGGACGAGGACGCCGGGACCGCCCAGTGCATGGCGGGTTCGATGGGCGGGCCGGCATTCGAGCCACAACCCGTTAGCCCAAACATCACGACGAGCGCGGGCAGACCGTATCCTTTGACGATTCGCGATGAACCACGCATGGGTCTGGACCTCCTAAACAGCAACCATTGGTAAGCGACGCGGCCGGCAATTCGAAGGCCGGTCGCGGGAGCTTGTAACGATAATAAAAATCAACCGTTACAAAGCCGTTACAGTCACGAACCCGCGGCGCTAAATGGAGTGGGCGCGCGGGTGCCGAATTTTGTGGCTCACGGATTTGCGGAGGAAGCGGTGGCCGAAAGAAATCTGGAGCAATTCCAGCCACGAGCTTTATTAAAGCCAAGCATTCTCGCTATGGCCGAGCACGTTATGCCTCGGCTTTATGTCATCGTCGCTCCAGCAGGTTATGGGAAGACGACAGTTGCCCAGCTTCTAGCTGCTCGGCGCGACCGTCGCGCATATTGCGATTTTTATGGCGTGGACTCCGTTGAACACGCAGCGAAGATCTTGCTGCGGGGCCTGGCGGAGGAAGACGGGGACCGAGCGTTATCGCTCGGGCAAGACGTGTTGAGCGCCGGTCGTGATGGCGGGCGCCTACGCGATATCGCCCTTCGCGCGTGGCGGGAGGCGATTGCCGACGATTCACTCTTTGTCATCGACCACTTGGAATGGCTGGACGATAAGCCGGAGATCCGAAGCCTACTGAATGACCTACTTTCCTGGCGTCACCCAACCCGCCGGGTCGCTCTATGTTCGCGCACCGCAATCGGACTTCGCACCGCTCGATACGCCTCGCCACACGAGACGATCTTTCTGACGGCCGAGCTCCTGCGGTTCGACCGGAATACCATTACGGAGCTCGCGGCCCGATCGGCGATCAGCGATTCGGAGCTAGATACGATCGAACAGCGTACCCTCGGATGGCCCGTCGCAGTATTGCTCCTGATGCGGTCCGCAGTAGCGGGCCGCATGGCATCGGCGGTTGATCTTTTCACGAACTCCGACGATGCTAATCTTGAGGACTTTCTACAAAATGAGATTGTCGAGCGGCTTTCACCCGATCAACTGAAAGCCATAATCGCGGCAACGTTCGTGGAAGATGCCACCTTCGCCGATATCGCACGTTCGTTGGGTGCGGATGATGTTAGCGACTATATTCACGACTTGCTGCGGCCGATACCGATCGTAACGTCGAACGATGGCAATCATCTCGCGGTTCACCCTTTACTGAGAGCCGCAATCGAGCGGCGCTATGCGACGCGGAAGGCCGCAGTGCTGCTCGACATCGCGCGCAAACATCGATCTAAAGATGATTTATTGCGCGCTGCCCAGGTGTTCTTATTGGCTGGCGATGCAGACGCCGCAGCAGCCTCACTTGAGTCCTTATCCAGTCAGTACTCGCTAGCCGGTGTGTACCTATTCGATGCCCCCTCTCTGGAGGCAGCGTTACTCATCGCGCGAATCGACGCCTCAACGACGGTTCGACACCCGGTGCTGTGGGCGTCGTCCGCGCTCGCGTGGATCTACACTCGCCCAAACGAAGATTGGCTTAACGAAGCCCGCGCGGTTTGGCGCTCAATACGACTTGAGGGACCGCTCATGCTTCGCGTAAGCGTCGTGGGCTCGTACGCGAACGTCGCCGGCATCTTGGGCTTGTTCGAGGAAATCTACCGAGTTTTCGAGGAGTTTGAATCGTCGCTCCATGCGGAAGACTCGATCGGCTTCACCCTCCTCCTTATGTGGCGCACAGCCCTCAGCGTTTGGCAAGGGCTTCCGACCGACGTCGACGGAGCGGCGCAACAGATCGGATTGGCACTCGACGTTCCGGCCACGCGAGCTCTCTGGAACTTTCACGTTGCCGCTCGAAACTTACGCTGCCTCGGCGATCGAGAAGCTGAAGCAATCGCACTCGACGACGCGCATGAGGCCGCAGCTAGATCGCAGCTGCCGTTGGTGCGCGCCCTGGTCGCCGCAGAGCGCATTTTCCATGCGTGGTTTTGGGGCGACGACACGGGGTTCGATGTGCGGATCGCGCAGCTTGAAAACACCGTGCGGCCGAACGCAATCGACGGTTTCAGACACCTACTAGCATGCTGCCGCGGTCGAGGTCACATCGAGCCGGTCGGCTACGAAACGTTGGCATTTCGCTGCATGGCGTTTTTAATAGGAGCGTCGCGATCGAACACATCAGAAAACGCTTTACGGTGTGCGCGCAGTGCTATCCAGGCTGCCGATCAAAGCGGCTCGTGGTTTTATAAAACGCTCGCACGAATTTGTTGCGGCGTTCTCGAAACAAACGGTGCGAGTGCGGAACTATTCGGTGCAGCGATGCGGTGCGCGCGAAAGACCAAGTCATCAGCCCTTATTAGTAGCGTCGCCGCCATACAAGCACGAGCCTCCAAGACGGGGATGCTTCGGGACTTTTGTTCTAGATTCAGCTCGCGCTCTACGGGCTGTAAGGTCGAGATCAGGGTTCTGGAGATGAAGGTATTGCGCGATGGCAATCAGCTTGATCTGGCGCCTCGTGAGATGGAATTGCTTGCTGCGTTGGCGGTTGCCGGACGAATAATCGACCGAGAGGAACTATCGCAACGACTGTGGCCCGATCGATCTGCTGATAGCGCGCGCAATAACTTACGGGCGTATCTCCTCCGCCTGCGAACTCGTATCGGCCCAGGTGTGATATCAACGACTGAAAGGCAATGCGGAATAGCGCCGCAGGTCACAATTGATATCGCAGAGCTTGCGATGCTATTGCGTCGCTTGGCGTCCGGCGTTCACACGATGTCCCACGAGGACCGCGTGGCATTGGAGTTCGCCGCAATCGTCAGCATTGATGCTATCGAAACCTCTAGTCGGAGCTGGGAATGGTTCGCCCCGATCTTACCGCGCCTGGGAGACCTCGTCCGCGATGCCGCTCTGGCGCAAATTCGAGACGCCATGCGCCGCGGCGAATGGCCGATCGCGCTCGCGCACGCAAAACGGTTGTTCGATCGAGATTCTTCGGACGAAACAGCCTGCGAACTTACGATTCGTGCATTTCAAAAGGTCGACGATCAATTTGGAGCTGCCTCGGCCCTTCGACAGCACGCTCTCGCTGTCGCAGAAGAGTTCGGATCGAAGCCGTCTCCGCATCTCGAAACCCTAGTTGGGTCTGGAGTGACGAGCGGACAGACGGTTTAGCGAGTAAAAGTGTCCCGGTCGTCTTCGTTTCCGTACAGAAAATCGAACGAATTCGTATGAAAGCGCAGACGCAGATCGTCAAAAGCAGTGACCGCGAACAGACCATTCGAGTTTAGTGGCACGAGTAGAATATTCTTTTCCCAGCGCGGCCGGTCGGTTCGCGTTAGTCGAAGTTGGCCGTTAACGGCTCGAATGACGATGGTGCGATAGCGGCCCGCGTAGCGCGCTAGTTGCTCGTTCGATAGTTTGACCGGGTGAAGTTCCGCATCGACACCCTGCCGAGCCCATGTGTATTCCGCCTGCATTGACGCGCTGGTGCCAGGCAGCACCGACAGTTCATCGAGCGCGCTGAGTTCCGCGACCGGCAACGTCGTACTGCCCGCGACGCGGATATTCGGAACGACACCCGTGCCTTCCCAGTTGGTCTTCGTGATCGGGTTGATCGGGCGGTTGTACGACACGCTCAGCACGAACGCTGGCGCGATTGGCAGCTTCTTATTGTTATTGGCGGCGCCGTAGGTTGTACTACCCACGATAATCGCTTCTTTCGCGGCTTGCGCGCCGTACGCAACGGCTTCGGCCGCCGATGCGACGTGCCCGTCGACCAAAATGTAGATCGGCTTGCCGGAATTGGGGTCGATCAGCGCCTTCCCAAAATAGTCGGCTGCATCGCTGTCACCACCGCCGTTTCCACGCAAATCGATGATGATGGCATCGCCGCCGTGTAAAAAGCGGCCGGCATCGTCATAAGCTGCCGTCGTAATGCCTGGCGCATAGTCGAAAGCGCTCAGTCTCAAATAGCGGATATTACCCGGAAGAATCTTCATCTCGGTCAGCCCGCTATTCTGACGAATCGCGATCGCGCGATAGTAAGCGTCCATTCCAGCATCGCTTTTCGGCGGTGCCAGCAACGCTGCGTATTCGGTCGGGTCGTAGGTCATATACAAATGACCGTCGTGGGCCACCGACTGCATGTCGTCGGTTACCCGCTCGGCAAACACGTTCGGATCGGCGGTGTCGTAGTGGTGCGTCGCCGCCTGGCTATCGAGTTTTGCGATCAGCGGAGCGCGCATCTCCGGAAAAACGTACGTCGTGCGAATCGCGCCCTCGATTGCGGTAAGCGCAGCTTGTCGGGTCGCCGGCGTTAGCACGACGGCCGTTTGCGCCGGCGCTCGCGCCGGCACGACGCACGTCATCGCTACCAACACGGCCAACACTGCAACGAAGCGCCGCCGCATCACTGGAAGACGACCGGCGCTTCTACCTCTTTGCGCATTTGCTGCCAGCCGCGAAAGTTTGCGCGAAACTCGTCATCTTCGGCCGGAGACGCGACGTGTTCGAACGGGCTAAGATGCCGATCGATCATCAACCGCGCACATAAATCGAGATCTTTTTCAATTTCACGCTTGCCGTCGTGGGTGAGATACGAAACGCGTGCGCAACGCGCGGCCGAGACCTTCTTCTGCGTCTCCACGTGTAACGATCGTTCGTCATCTTGCATCAACGGCAAATGCCACTCGCCGATTCCGACCGGCGCGGGAAGACTCTCGCCCAACGCCTCGCGCATTCGCACGGCCGCCGCACGGATCTCCGGCTGAGCCTGCGGCGCGCAACGCAGATTGAAAAAATTGTCCCATTCGGTCGACGTCACGATCACGGTATGCCATAAGAACGGCTCGAGCAATCGATTCAGCTGCTGCTTATGCACCTTTAGTTCGAGCAACTGGCGCGCGCGTTCGACGGCTGCATCGCGCGCGTCGAGCCAGATACGCTCGGCCGCAACGCCATCTTCGTACGCCAGCACCTCATCGGACGACATGCCCGCCTTGTTGCGCCCCCACTCCAACGGAATCGCGGGCTCGTCCAGCACGCGTTGGATCAGTTTGTTGGTTGGAATTGCGCGCGAACTCGCCGAGTTGCGCGAAAATACGCGATGCGTATTGAACTCGGCCAATACGAACCGCGGGAACGTGACCTCTAATGTGGTGAGGCGCACGCCCGCGGGACTAACCGAGTCGAGCACGACCCGCGCGGCGTACGCCATACCCGTTATTTCCTAGCCGCGGTAGCGGAGGAACGCCGGGACTTCGATATCGTCCATGTTAACCGGCTGCACGGTTTCGAGCCGGTCGGTCCGCTGCGACGCGAACGTCGAGGTGTTTTCGCGGAAGGTGCGCGGCGCACCGAATCCGGCCGCCAGCACCGTAACGCGAACCTTGCCGCTCATGCTGGGATCGATCGACGCACCGAAGATGATCTGCGCGTCGGGGTCGACCGCGCGGCTGATCATTTCGGCCGCCTCGTTGACTTCGTACATCGCCATGTCGGGGCCGCCGGTGATGTTGAAGATGACGCCGCGCGCGCCGTCGATCGTGGTCTCGAGCAGCGGCGAAGCGATCGCCTTCTGCGCGGCGTCGGCAGCACGATGCTCGCCCGTGCCTTCACCGATGCCCATCATGGCCGAACCGGCGTCGCTCATGATCGTTTTCACGTCGGCGAAATCGAGGTTGATCAAGCCGGGCTGCGTGATGAGATCGCTGATGCCCTGAATGCCCTGGCGCAGCACGTCGTCGGCGTAGGCGAACGCTTCGTTGAGCGGCGTCTTCTTCTCGATGACCTGGAGGATGCGCTCGTTGGGAATCGTGATCAGCGTATCGACTTTGCTTTCGAGTTCGGCGATGCCGTTCTCGGCAATCTGCATGCGCTTCTTACCTTCGAACGAGAACGGTTTCGTGACGACCGCAATCGTCAGCGCGCCGGATTCGCGAGCGATTTCCGCAATCACCGGAGCAGCACCGGTGCCGGTGCCGCCGCCCATGCCGGCGGTCAAGAACACCAAGTCGGCGCCCTCGATGATCAAGGCAAGATCTTCACGCGATTCGGTAGCCGCGTCGCGACCCAGCACCGGATTCGCACCGGCGCCCAGTCCGCGCGTCTCGCCACCACCGATATGCACCGTGTTGTCGGTTGCAGCGCTGCGCAGCGCTTGCACGTCGGAGTTGACGGAATAAAACTCGACGCCGGCGAGTCCGGAGCGCACCATGCGGTTGACGGCGTTGCAGCCGCCCCCGCCGATGCCGATTACCTTGATCGTCGCGGCGTGTTCGGACTTGTTGGGAGGCGTGGAGCGGCGGGCGTCGGCCATCTTTTTCTTCGGTTCCTCCGTAGCAAAAAGCGTTGCGGGAGCTTCGGGAGCGGCGGACTGTACGGGAGCTTCAGCAGTCACGGGAGCATCGTGAATTTCGGGAACGATGCTTTCGGCGGGTGCGCCGTCCGGCGGATCTTCAATCGGCAGCGGCTCGTCGACCGGCGGTTTGCGCGGCGGAGGATCCGGCAGCGGCATTTCGGATATCGGCGCATCGGCTTGCGTCAACGGCCTGTCGCCGGCGAGATCGGACGGGTCGGGTTGCGCGGCTCGTCTGCTGCGCGACGCGCGCGGTTTACGCGGTTCTTCTTGCGGGCCTAGTTCCATAAATCCGATAGCCATTTCTGAATGCGATGCACCATCGATCCGCCGCGCCGTCGCGCGGTATCGGCAGCGTCGCGTTCGTCGTGTGCGCCAAAAAGCACCAAACCGATCGCGGTTGCATATTGCGGTTGCGCCATCGTCTCGGTAAGACCGCCGATTCCGTCCGGTACGCCGACGCGTACCGGTAATCCGAAGACGTCTTCCGCAATACCCTCGACGTTCGGCAGAAGCGCGCCGCCACCCGTCAGCACGACTTCGCCCAAGACCAAATCTCGCGGAACGTTTTCCACGATTTTTTGGCGCGCCATGCGCAAGGTTTCGAGCACGCGCGGCACGACGATTTGCTTGACGTCTTCGGTGCTGCGCTGCTTCTCCGTGCGGCCGTCGAGCGTCCGTACGGAGAACGATTCGGCGCCGTCAGCGTCACGCACACCCGCACCGAAGCGCTTCTTAATCTCTTCGGCTTCCGACAACGTCGTTTTCAAACCGAGAGACAGATCGTTGGTGAGCATGTTGCCGCCGACCGGCAGCGTGGCGGTGTAGATGGCGCTACCCAGCGAGTACACCGCGATGTCGGTGGTGCCGCCGCCCATGTCGAGCATCACAACGCCGACCTGCTTTTCTTCGGGCCGCAGGGTCGCGATCGAACTCGCCAATGGCTCGAATACCAGCCCGGCGGCTTCCATACCGGCGCGATGCACGCACTTGAGCACGTTGGTGATGAAGCTGGTGCTGCCGGTGACGATGTGGGTGTCCACCTCGAGCCGGCTGCCGGCCATGCCCACCGGATCCTCGACGCCCTCTTGGCCGTCGACGGTAAAGAAGCGCGGCAAGGCGTGTACGATCTGCCGGTCGCCCGGCAGATTGATGATCTTACTGGCATCGACCACGCGCCGCACATCGTTGGGCGACACCTCGCGGTCTTCGCCCGAGACGGCCACCACGGCGTGATTGTTGGTACTGCGCATATGGTCGCCCGTGATGCCCACGAATACGTTATCGACGTGGATCCCGGCCATCCGCTCGGCCTTTTCGGTCGCCGCCTCGATCGAGTGGACGGTCGCCTCGAGGTCGATTACGACGCCCTTGCGCATGCCCTGTGAGGGGGCCTCACCGACGCCGACGATCTCGAGCCCATGCGGACCGTTGACCGCCACCACGGCACACGTCTTGGTCGTCCCGATATCGAGACCGCAAACGGTCTCTTGCCTCATGCGCCGATCACCAAAGCTCCCTTTACATGCGTGAGAAGGGCGCTTGCGTTGGCCGACCCGTTCCCAAGTCCTGCGGTGCCTGCTTGCCCGCACGCAGGTGGCGGTCCCACCCGTGGAGCATCATCGGGAAATATTTTTTCCATTGCTGCCGGCATAATGGAGTATCACCCGTGCTACAACCGATTCAACGACGTCTCTCGCTCGTCGCCTTTGCAGCCGCTTTGGCGGTTGTCGCCCCGCTCTGCGCGCTCGCAGCCACCGTCGATGCGACCAGCATCCCGGATGGAACCTACGATGCCAAGGTTCAGAAAGTGGTCGACCCCAAACATGTGGTCGTCGTACTGGACAACGGCAACGTGACCACGTTTATAGCAGGTCGCGATTCCGTAGACTTCACGAAAGTTCAGCCGAACGATCAGATTAAGGTTTCACTGATCAAAGGCACCGTGATGGTCTACGCCGACATGACCAGCCACTAATCGTGGCCTAGCGGTACACCAGTACGGGTGTGCTCGGCGCGCGTAAATCGACTTCGCTCACCCGACGCTCCTTGCGCACGACCTGCGCGAGAATCGGATCGACGAGCGACAGTTTCTTGGTGAGATCCTCGTCGTCGCCGAGCAGAATCTTCACGCCCCCACGCATGGTCGCGACTAACCCTCCGAGCTTGTCGTATTCCAGTTGGAGCGGCACGACGTGGGCGGCGATCATCGCGTCGTAGTCACTCGCCATCGCATTGAGGTCGTGCCGCGTCACGAATGAGCCCGGGCCGAGCGCGACTCCGGGCGATAGTACGAACTGCGGTAGCGTCGTGGCGTCGTATTGGGGCGCCAGCACCCGCAAGTGCCGGTCGACCAACACCGACCGCGCATCGCTGGTGACCACCGCGTAGGGCACGCGCTCGGTGACCGATATGACGACGGTGGCCGGCGGAAAGCGGTGTACGCGTGCGACGTCGATGTAGGGAATCGCCTCGACGCGCTTGCCGATGGCGCGGCCGTTCTGCAGCCACATATTCGCGCCCATATTCACGCCGGCGGCGCGTACGATCTCGGAAGACGGCACCACGCGATTGCCGCTGGCGACCACGCTCTTCGGATCGAATCCGGGATATAACACCGCGAAGGTGACGGCCGCCACGGCCAGTATGCCGACCAGCGACAGCGGAATCCAAAAGGGACGCAGCCGGCGCGCGGTCGAGCGCTTGCGCCGCCGCGATGCTACACCCTTGGTTTTCACGCCAGTACGTACCGCTCGAGGGCTTCGGCGACGCCGTCATGCGCAACATCGGCCACCACCGCGCCCGCGACGTCCTTGAGCTCGGCCGGTGCCGAGCCCATCGCGATGCCCAGTCCGGCGGCCTCGAGCAGCGGCGCGTCGTTCCACGAATCGCCGATTGCCATCACCGACTCGCGCGGAATCTGCAAACGCGCCGTAACGAAGTTCAAGGCATCGCCCTTATCGACGGCCGGATTGAGAATTTCCACGAACTCCGGCATGCTGCGCGTTACATACGCGCGCGAACCGAGCATTTCCGCAATCTTCTTCTCGTAGCGTTCGGCATCCGGAGCATCCGCGATAATCACGGCCTTCGTCGCGTCGCTAAAGGCGAAGGTTTCGCGTAACGACGGGACGACGACCGGTTCGACCTGCGCGACCGACGCGTACAAATCCGAAAATTTGTTGCGTGCCTCGCAATAGTACTCGTCGTTGCGATAGAGCTGCAGATACATGCGATCGCTTTGCGTCGCCGAGATCAGCTCGCGCACCACGTCGTTGGCCAACGCGCGGTGCGACAGTACGTCGTCGGTCGACGAATCGATGATCGCCGCGCCTTGATAGCAGATGACCGGCGCGCCGAAGCGGAGTTCTCGAACGTACGTAATGCACGACCGGTACATGCGCCCGGTTACCATGCAACCGAGTATGCCGGCGTCGTGCATCTTCGCGATGGCTTCGCGCACGCGCGGCGTGACGACGTGGTCGCGCCCGACCAGCGTTCCATCGAGGTCGAAGGCGACTAACCGGATGTCGCTCACGCGCTACGATCTTCCAGCGCGCCCTCGCTGACCGAATCGCTGCCGAAGATCCCCTCGAGCTCCTTACGGACCCGCGGATCGGCCGAAATCGTCCGCGAAACGCGCTGGCTGCGGCCGCGGGCGTGCAGCATTACCGGCACGTCGCCGGGCCACTCGTCGATCAACGCAGCCAGGCGATCGATTTGGCGGCGGTCTTCGAACTCCACATGCCAGGCTCGCGGCGCGGGGGGCGCCGGCGGCAGTCCGGCAGGCGCGACGAACGGCTCGACCTCGTTGACGCTGATCGAGACTTCGAGCGGCGCTTCTTCACCCGGTTGCGCGCCGCGTCGCTCGCGAATGCGCAGGCGGCCTTTGATCGTCAGCACCGCGTCGGTGCGGAACAGCTCGTGCACTTGTGGATACAACTTCGCGAAGACGATCACTTCGCAGCCGCCGGTCGGATCCTCGATTTGCGCGATCAGAATTTGCTGGCCGGTTTTAGTCATCGTGCGGCGCACGCCCGCGACCAGCCCGGCGATCGTGACGGGCGAGTCGTCGGAGACCGTTCGGATGTCTTTCATCGGCATCGCGCCCATGCGCGCGAGCCACGGCATGACGTCGGCCAGCGGATGGCCCGAAAGAAAGATTCCGAGCGTTTCGCGCTCCCATGCTAACTGCTCGCGGTTCGATGGTGCCGGCACCGACGGCAGGCGCGGCGCCAATGCCGGCGCGGCTCCGCCTCCGTCGCCGAACAGCGATGCTTGGCCCAGCTGATCGTCGCGCGCCGAACGGGCGGCAAGGTCGAGCGCGGCATCGAGCGCGGCGAGTTTTTGCGCGCGATTGCCGGGCAGCGTGTCGAGCGCACCGCATTTGATGAGTGCTTCGAAGACGCGACGGTTGGCCTGTTTCGGATCGACGCGTTTGGCGAAATCGAATAGGTCGACGAAGCGTCCCTCGCGTTCGCGCGCCTCGATGATGCTGCGCACCGCTCCCTCGCCGACGCCCTTGACCGCGGCTAATCCGAAGCGAATGCGTCCTTCGACTACGGCAAAATCGACCAACGACTCGTTGACGTCGGGCGGCAAGACTTCGATTCCAACTTTCTTGGCTTCGTCTAAATATTCGACCAGCTTATCGGTCTTGTCGCGCACCGACGACATGAGTGCCGTGAGATAGTGCAGCGCGTGATTGGCCTTGAGATACGCCGTTTGATACGCGATCCAGCCGTATGCGGCGGCGTGCGACTTGTTGAAACCGTAGCCGGCGAACGGCTCGATGAACTTGAAGATATCTTCGGCCAGCGACTCGCTGATGCCGGAGTGCTCGATCGAACCGCGCACGAATTTCTCGCGATAGATCGGCACTTTGTCTTTCTGCTTTTTTCCCATGACTTTGCGCAGCTCGTCGGCTTCGCCCATGCTGAAGCCGGCGATATCGCGCGCGATCTGCATCACCTGCTCTTGATAGCACGCGATGCCGTAGGTTTCGGACAAAATCGGCTCGAGTTTTTCGTGCAGATAGGTCGCCTTGCGCCGGCCATTTTTATTGGCAATATATTGCGGAATCCACTCCATCGGACCGGGGCGATAGAGCGCGACGAGTGCGATGATATCGTCGAAGCGCGTCGGTTGCAGATCGGCGCACACGCGTTTCATGCCGTCAGACTCGAGTTGGAAGACGCCCATCGTTTCGCCGCGCGATAGCATCGCATACGTGCGCGAATCGTCGAGCGGGATCTTCGACAAATCGAACGTTTCGTCGACCGTGCGGCGGATTTCGCGCACGGCTTTATCCATCACGGTCAGGTTGCGCAGGCCGAGAAAATCCATCTTGAGCAGGCCGATCTTCTCGACCCACTCCATGTCGTATTGGGTGTTGACGCCGCCGTCGTTGAAGCGTACCAGGGGCGTGTAGTCGATCAGCGGACCGGCCGAGATCACCACGCCGGCGGCGTGCGTGCCGGCGTTGCGCGCCAAGCCTTCGATCTCTTTGGCGGTATCGAGCAGCTTGCGTATGTCGGGACGCATCGCATACATCGCTTTGAGCTCGGGCAGCTGCTCGACGGCGTCGGCGATCGACATGCCGGTCGGTCCGGACGGAATCAGTTTGGCGACCCGATCGACGTCGGGCAGCGGCACGCCGAGCGCGCGGCCGGCGTCGCGTACCGCCGCACGCGCAGCCATCGTGCCGAACGTGACGATCTGCGCGACGCGGTCTTTGCCGTACTTTTCGGTGACGTACGCGATGACTTCGTCGCGCCGCTCGACGCAGAAGTCGGTGTCGATATCCGGCATCGAGATGCGATCCGGGTTGAGGAACCGCTCGAAAAACAAGTTGAACTTCAGCGGGTCGAGATCGGTGATCCGCAGGCAGTACGACACGACCGAACCGACAGCGGAGCCTCGGCCCGGACCGACCGGAATCTCACAATCGCGTGCGTATTTAATGAAATCCCACACGATCAAGAAGTACGACGAGAAGCCCATCTTGGTGATGACGTCGAGCTCGTACTCGAGCCGCGCGCGCAGCGCAGCGTCGCTGGCAGCGCGCTCGTCGCCGTAGCGCTCGTGCAAACCTTGCTCGCAAATTTCGCGCAGATACTCGTCGTCGCTGCGCGCGACCGGCTCTTGCGGCACCGGATATTCGGGCAGATGGAAGATCTTTTCGGGGATGCGGATGTCGATGCGATCGGCGATCTTGACCGTATTTTCGCAAGCTTCGGGAAGATCGTGCCACAGCTCGTACATCTCGTCGGCCGTCTTCACGTAGAATGCGTCGGAGTAGAACTTCATGCGGCTGGTGTCGGACACGGTCTTGCCGGTGCCGATACACAGCAGCACGTCATGGGCGGGCGCATCCTTGCGATCCAGATAGTGCGAGTCGTTGGTGGCAACCAGCGGCACGTTCAGCTCGCGAGCGACGCGCACCAGGCCCGTATTGATGATGTCTTCCTCGGGCATGCCGTGACGCATGACTTCGACGTAAAACCGGTCGCCGAAGATCTCCTGATAGATCTTGGCGTTTTTGAGCGCGGTGTCGTAGTCGTTTTTGAGCAGCGGTGCCGCGACCAGACCCGACATGCATCCGGATAATACGATTAAGCCGTCATTGTGCTGCGCCAGCAGATCCAAATCGATGCGCGGTTTGTAATAATAGCCTTCGAGAAAGCCTTTGGAAACGAGGGCGGTGAGATTGCGGTATCCGACTAAATCGGCAGCCAAGAGCGTCACGTGCGCTTCCTCACGCACCGTGCGATCGAACCGCCCACGCGGAGCGATGTAGGCCTCGCAACCGATGATCGGAGTTAGGCGCTCCTTACGAGCCGCATAGTAGAACTCCATCGCGCCGTACATCACACCATGATCGGTGAGCGCGACGCCCTGTCCGCCGAGTTCGGCCGTGCGACGGCAGAGACTTTCGACGCGACACGCGCCGTCGAGCAGCGAATATTCCGAATGTACGTGCAGGTGGACGAACTGATTCAAACCGGTTTCCTTAGCACCGAAAGAGCACCGAAAGTTTCCTAACCATGCCGTGGCGAAGGACGCCCGACCGTTGCCGTATTGTTCGCGATAGGACGCGCGCGGCCCCGGCATGCGCCCTCCGCCGCACAAAAGTCATGGGGAGTGTATCGCGCCGGACATAGGATAAGAAAGCAAACGTATGCGAGTTTTTGGGAAAGGCCGGCCTTGATTCAACACGACGTCGTCGTCATCGGTGGCGGTTTAGCGGGGATGCGTGCCGCGGTGCAAGCCGCCGAGGGCGGCGCCGACGTCGCCATTATCTCTAAGATGCATCCGGTGCGCAGTCACTCCGGTGCCGCGCAGGGCGGAATCAACGCCGCACTCGGCAACCGCGAGGAAGACTCGCCCGAGGCACACACCTTCGATACGGTCAAGGGCTCGGATTACTTGGGCGATCAGGACGCCGCCGCCGCCATGTGCGAAGACGCGCCTAAACAGATCATCTGGCTGGAGCATCGCGGCTGCATCTTTTCTCGCATGCCCGACGGCCGCATCGCGCAACGCCCGTTCGGCGGAGCCGGCACGCCTCGCACCTGCTATTCGGCCGACGTCACCGGCCTGGTGATCCTGCACACGCTATGGGAGCAACTCGAGCGTTTCGGCGTCAAGGTATATGAAGAGTATTTCTGCACCGCGCTCGGCATCGAAGACGGCGTCGGGTCGGGCGTCGTAGCCTATAACATCCGCAACGGCGAGCTGGAGTTCGTCTCCGCCAAGGCGACGATCTTCGCGACCGGCGGCGCGGGGCGCATGTACGCCAAAACCACCAACGGCTACGCCTCGACCGCCGACGGGTTTGGCATCGCGTATAAAGCGGGCATCCCGCTGATGGACATGGAGTTCATGCAGTTCCACCCCACGACGCTCAAAGAGAACGGCGTGCTGATGACCGAGGGCGCGCGTGGTGAGGGCGCCTACTTGCTAAACAGTTCGGGCGAGCGCTTCATGTTTAAGTACGCTCCGAACAAGGGCGAGCTAGCATCGCGCGACGTCGTGTCGCGGGCCGAGTGGACCGAAATTCTGGAAGGCCGCGGCGTCGACGGCTGCGTGTTGCTCGACATGCGCCATCTGGGCCGCGAAAAAATTCTCGAACGCCTGCCGCAGATCCGCGAGCTGGCGCTCGACGCTACCGGCAAGGATGCGATCGACGAACCGATTCCGATCCTGCCGGGCGCCCACTACACGATGGGCGGCATCGAAACCGATAAATGGGGGGCCACCCGCGTCCCGGGTGTGTACGCCGCCGGCGAGTGTGCCTGCGTGAGCGTGCACGGCGCCAACCGGCTGGGCGGTAACTCGCTGCTCGAGACGATCGTCTTCGGCGCTCGCTCGGCGACGCACGCGCTGGAATACATCAAGAACCACGGCGGCGGCAAACCCTCAGAAAAAACGCTGAACGCCGAACGCGACCGCATTCGCGGGCTGATGTCGCGAAGCGGCGGCACGCGCGCACCGCAACTGCGCCGCGCGATGAACGAAACGATGAGCGAAAATACCTTCATCTTCCGCGACGCGACCGGCCTCGGCACCGCGGTCGAAGAGATGACGCGCGTTCGCCGCGAGTTCGACCAGAACGCATACGTGATGGATAAATCGGCGACGTTCAACACGGATTTGGTAGGCGCGCTCGAAACCGACTTCTTAATCGACGCAGCCCTCGCGCTGGCGACCAGCGCACAAGCTCGGACCGAATCGCGCGGCGCGCAGGCGCGGACCGATTTCCCCGAGCGGGACGACAAAGACTGGCTCAAACACACGCTGGCGTGGCGCACGCCCGACGGCCCGCCGCGCCTGGATTACTCGCGCGCCGTGACGATTACCAAGTTCGACCCACAAGTGAGATCGTACTAACAGATGGCAAATATTACGCTCGATATCTTCCGCTTCGACGAAGCCGTCGACGTCGTTCCGCACCGCGATGCGGTGACGATCGACGTGCCGGAAACGATGACCGTGCTCGACGCGCTGGAAACGGCCAAGGCCGACGTGGATGGGTCGATCAGCTTCCGGCGGTCGTGCCGCTCGGCGATCTGCGGTTCGTGTTCGATGAACATCAACGGCGTGACCAGTCTGGCGTGCAAGACCCCGTGCAACACGGTCATGAACGACGAGAACGTCGTGAAGATCGACCCGATGCCAAACTTTCAGCCGATGAAAGATTTGGTCGTGCACATGGATCCGTTCTGGGATAAGTACTCGCGACTGAAGCCGTACCTGCAACCGAAAGACGATGATTCGGAGCACCCAACCGAGCGCCGCGTGTCGCCCGACGACATGAAAAAGCTGGTGGACGTCGCCAACTGCGTGATGTGCGGCACCTGCTACGCACTCTGTCCGGTGGTCAGCGTCGATCCGTCGTTCGCCGGCCCGGCCGCCATCGCGTATGCCTATCGCTTCATCGAAGACGTGCGCGACGGCCAGCGCAAAGAGCGCATCGCGCAAATCAGCGAAGATTACTTGTGGCTCTGCGCGCACTGCTACGCGTGTTCGTATTGTCCAAAGCACGTCGATCCGCAAGACCGGATCGTGGATGTGAAACGCGCGGCCGTGCAGGACGGCGTTATGATGAATCATCGCGGGCCGCAGCACGCATTGGTCGTTGCTAGAACGATCAAACAGACCGGCATGCTGGCCGAAACCGAAGTCATTCAAGGCACGATCGGGCGCTTCAACGTGCGCGGTCTGCTGAGCGTCGCACCGTTGGGGTTGCGTATGGCGTTAAAGGGCAAGCTGCCCCCGCCGTTCGTCAAGCCGATTCCGAAGGTCGACGAAGTCCGCACGATTTTTGATGCTCTGGAGGTTCCCGTCAGCTAATGTCCACCGCAACGATCGACAATCTTCCCCTCGACGCTCACACCCGCACCAAATCGGCGCGCACGCGCCGCTACGGCTTCTTCCCGGGCTGCGTCGCCAAAGAATCGTGTAAAGAGCTGTTCAACTCAACGATGCTCCTAGCCGACAAGCTGGGCATCGAGCTGATCGAGCTCACCGCGGCATCGTGCTGCGGAGCCTCGGTCGTGAACGATGTGAATCGCGACATCGCTCGCGTGCTCAACGCACGCACGTACGCGCAAGCCGAAGCCCTCGGCCTCGACGACGTGATCACGATCTGCTCGACGTGCACCGGCCACATGCGCGCGGCCAACAAAGAACTGCTCGAGAGCGAAGAGCGCATGGATCAAGCCAACGGTATTTTGAGCAAGTTTGGCGCGAAGTATCAGGGCAACGTCACCGTGCGGCATTTGCTCTGGCTGCTGATCGACGACATCGGCCTCGATAAACTCAGCTCGATGGTCGTGCGTCCGCTCAACGGTTTGAAAGTGGCCCCATTTTACGGTTGCCACATCATCCGTCCGGAGAGCGTCAACGGTTGGGAATCGGCACGCAATCCGCACTCACTCGAAGACGTGGTTACGGCGATCGGCGGCGAGCCGGTTGATTACGCCGGCAAGACGCGTTGCTGCGGCTTCCACATTCAGCTCGAGAAGAAAAACGTGGCCGCCGACATGGTCGGACAAAACATGCGCATGGCCGCAGATCACGGAGCTGAAGCGGTGATCACGCCGTGCCCGCTCTGCCACCTTGCGCTCGACGGCTATCAAGCCGACTCGGCCGCGCGCTGGGGCCGCACCGATTTGCCGACGTTCCATCTTCCGCAACTCGTCGCGCTCGCGCTCGGCGTTTCACCCGCCAAACTCGGCTTGAACAAGCACCTGATCGATCCGCGTAGCATTCTGGTCGAACGCGAACTGATCGCGTAACGTCGCGACGGCGCTCCTTGGGGAGCGCCTTTAGTGATCGATGTAGCCGGAAGCCTCGTCCATCGTGGGGTCGAGGCGTAAGGCTTCGTTGGCGTACTTTCGTTCTTCATGCCCTTGCAGCGTTTTGACGCGAACGACGACTTCGTGGGGGTGCACTTCTTTAACGGTGCCCTCCTCGTTCGTACCATCGATGTAGACTTTATCGCCGGCTTTTAACATGGGTAGATTCTTACAGGTGGCTCATACCAAACCTTTAGCTCCGCCCGGGAGTGAGGTTATCGAAGCCGAATGTCCCCATTGGTAGCTGTCTATTCGGTGTTATCGTCGGATTGGAGTCGCCTATATGTCGCCGCGTTGTAAACGCCTCATAGGAACGTTAACTGCGTTAGCGTTTCTTGCGGGCTCAACCCCTCCCGGTGCGTTCGCCAATACGATTGCGCCGACGGCTGCCGACCGGCAGATATTCGAAACGGGCGTACGTCAACAACGGGCGATCAATATCTTCTCCGATCCCGGGAGCTGCGGCATCGTACTTCTGCGTCGATATTGCCGGGACGCCGTCATGGCCCTCGCCGGCAACAGCTCGCGCATCCCGGGCCTCGAAAACTTCATCGAAACCGGAAATACCGATGCCTACGATAAGAAATGGGCGGATGCAAACGACACAGGCATTGGAGTTGCCGACACGCTTTGGAAGCAGCAACCGCGCCAAACGTGGCTCCGCGCGGCCGGTATCGAATACGCCGCCTACTACACACCGGGTTGGGAGACGTATTCCATCATGCAGATTCCCGTGTACCGGCTGCTCGTGCGATACGCGAGCGACGCCGCGCCATACGATACGCTGCTTTCGGTTGCAGATCGCAACGCTGGGCCCACGGGCGTGAGCGTTCAGGATCCGGCGCGGATCGCGAAATATTTCGTTCCCGCCTTAGGAACAGTTTTTGCGCCGATGCCCGAACCGGCGATCGACGTCCCTCCGGGAATCATCGGTGACGCCCGTCTTGGCGTTTATTATGCTACGGCTCGAGAAATGTTCGATTCTCCCGTCGTCTTCCTCGCACCGACGAGCCGCGCATTTTTGAACGCTCTCACGACTCGCCTCGGCGACCGTCAACTGGGTAGCCGGTTCGTCTCTGCGTCGAATCCTGACGAATGGAAGGCTGCTATCGGCGATCTTCAAACGCTCGAGGGTTCGAAACTTCGATCCCTTCCCAAGAAGTCCGTGAGTGCTTGCATCTTTGGCATGATGGCCGCGCAAGCCGCGTATAACGCTGCCGTGCTTCGAGAAAAGCCGGCCGAAGAGGAGCAACTCGGCGTGCTTCGAGGTAATTCTGCCGTACTGCCCGGACGAATCTCGTCAAAAGTGCCGGCTGTAATCGCTGCCAAAGATAACTGGCACGCGTTAAACAAAGCCGCGACGGCCCTTACGATGGAAATTATGGGACAGTAATGCCGTTGTTGCGACCGGCGAGTCTCATTCTGATCTTTGCAACACTCTGGCTTGCGTGGCCGGCCTCTTTGCAGGCCCAGACGTCGCTGCCTACGCAGCGCCTGTCTTTGACCGGCACGTTCGAAGGGGTCGCTATAGGCGCGCCGATAGCCTCGCTACGTGCGTCTCTCGGCGATCCGATCAAAATTGAAAGAACCGGCGAGACCGTTATTTGGCGGTATCTAACGCATGGCGGCGGGACGTATCTCGATATCATCGTCAAGAACAATGTGGTCCAATCGTTGACGCTGTTGAACCGATTCAACAGCTTGAAATACGTCGATCCGAATGGAATCGCCTTCGGCGAAAGACCCGATCAAGTTCGGGCAAAACTTGGGAGCACAGCGCGCGAGGCGACGAATTCCGACGACGGTTCCCTCGACCTTTGGTATACCTCGCTACCGTATGCCTGGGTCTACGAGTTTCGCGCCAATGCGCTGAGCTTTATACAGTTGGTTGCCTCACCCACATTTCTCGCGACGTTTTCGGCGGGTCCGGCAGCCACCGGCGGCGATGGAACGTCGCTCGAGCAGGCGATCTGGATACGCCCTTCGCACGTATTTTTTACTTCTACGTGGATCGGAGTCTTTTTAGCGAAAACGACGTGCGGCACGAACGGCCACTGGATCCAGACGGCATCGCGGTTCCAAGCCGACTCCCAAAATCCACTGGCGTACACGATCGTCAGCGCTTCATGCAGCGACGGAAACGCGAAGCGCGATTTCTATTTCAATACCAGCGGCGACACGCAACCGACCAGCGGTAACGATACGATCTATATCGATCCCGGTCAATTGCAACAGATGATTCAATCTCCGAGTCCGAGCGCGCCGCCATCACCAGCTCCGCCTTTCGGGCCGTAATCGAACCTCACACCCCGTCGCGCCAGAGCGGTACGTTATGAGGGGTAACGATTTCAGCGAGCGCGCGGAACAGCGCAAACGCCGGGCTCTTGCCATCCGTCTTTATATCGGTGTTAACTAACACGATCATCGTCGCATCCTCACCCGGTAGATAGTACGACATCGTCGTGTATCCCGGAATCGAACCCTCGTGGCCGATCCATCCAGTCTTGTCGATGATACCGAGGCCGTACGTATTGCCCGGCTTCAGCGGCGGAAACGTCACCCAGGTGAGGCGTTGCCGTTGCAATGCGGGCGATAGTTGCGCCCCGGTCGCACATGCCTTGGCCCAAATCTTGAGGTCTTGCAGTGTCGATATCATCTCGCCGGCGGTAAAGGCCCAACTTGGATTCCAGTTGGTCGCGTCGGATTTCTTTTCCGTGAACGGATTGACGGTCGTGCCGCGTGCGTAGGGCTCGGGCAATTTCGAAGATGTCGAGGGCCATGCGGTATTCGTTAACCCGAGCGGCGCGAACGAATACTCCGCATATAACTGACCCATCGTTTTTCCGGTGACTTTTTGGAGGATAACGCCGAGGAGCACGGTGTTGCTATTGCTGTAGTTCCAAGCCGTACCGGGCGCAAAATCCGGCGGGTGTGAAAACGCCACGTTGAGGGTTTGCCGCGGAGTATACGTCCGAAACGGATGGTCGAACAGCTCGCGCGCGAACTCTTCTTCGGCGGCATAGTTGTAGAGCCCGGCGGTCATGTTGGCCAGCATACGGAGCGTTATCGAATTGCCGTTCGGCACGAACGAGACGTATTTGCTGACGGGATCGTCCAGCGCCACGATTCTCTTTTGAACCAGTTGTAGTAAGACGGTAATCGTAAACGTTTTCGTCACGCTACCGATGCGCACGTGGTCGTTCAGTTGCATCGGCTTACCGGTCTTCGGGTCCGCCACACCCTGCGCCGACTCGTAGGTGCCTTGCTTGGGCAGATAGATCCCTACGATCGCACCGGGCGCGTTATACGTAGCAAACCACGTCTGCACCGCAGCGTTTATCCGCGCGACGGTGCCGGGCGGGAACGACGAGCCGGGAGCGGGTGCCGGCGTTATGGAGGTGCTGCTGCAAGCTGCGATGACCGCGATCGCAAGGACCGGCATCCAGCGTGCCAAACGGCGAAAAACCAAACGCACGGGCCTCCCGGTTCCTAGATCGCGCCGGCTAAGCGGAGCATTTGCATCACCCGGTCGACCGGCATCGCATAGACGGTCGCCCCATTGCGGCCGGTCAACGTGTGCGCTTCGAAGAGCGCATCGTAAATCGCACCCTGGGTTGCCTCGACGGTCGCACCGTAAATACCATTGAGGGTGTCTTCATCTTCTAGAATCGCGGTAGTTGGCGAAGAGACCGTGAAGTCTGCCGTGCGATTAAATACGTGCGACGTCGAGAACGCCACGATCAGATCGCCGCTGCCGAGATAGGACGTTAGCCCGACGCGACCCATGCCCATGGCGGCGCGCAACGTCAGCGCGCGCAGTTGGCGGCTGTCGAGCGGTGCGTCCGTCGCGATCACGATGATGATGCTGCCGCTGCCCATCCGGCCGCGTAGCGACACGTTGTGTGGGATGAGCGGCTTGAGTTCGTCGCGCAGACGTGCGCCAACCGGAACTCCCAGGACGTTGAGGAGGCGGCGGTCGCTGCCGGTGTTGTCGTTGACCAAGACGCCGACGGTGTAGCCGCCGAGCGTTTGCGGCAACACGCGCGACGACGACCCGATGCCGGCTTTGAACCCGAAGGCGTTCATCCCGGTGCCGGCCCCAATCGTGCCGCGGGCAAACTGGCCAGGCTTGGCGCCATCGAGGAGGGTCACCACGTCGTCCGGCGTGACCGCGCGAGCCTGGATATCGTTGAGCAGCCCGTCGTCGCATTCGGCCACCACCGGGAGGGGGACGTCGTCGCCTCTGCCCACGGCCGGATGGTGCTCGATCATCCAACTGACCACGCCGTCGGCCGCCCGCCCGACGTCGAGCGTGTCGGTCAGGACGACCGGCTCCTCGAGATAGCCGGCCTCCTCGATCCAGTGAGTGCCCGTCATCTCGCCGTTGCCGTTGAAGGCGAAGAACGCCGCTGCGACCTTGCGATCCCAGGGGTCGTCGTTGGGCAGCACGGCCGTCGCCCCCGTGCGGATTGCCGTACCTTCGATTTTGGTCAGATGGCCAACGCGCACTCCGGAAACGTCGGTGATGCCGTCCAACGGCCCGGGCGGATACAAACCGAAATGGAACGGCAGCGCGGCGACTGCAGGCGACGGTAGAATTGCCGTCACCATGAGAAGTACACCAAGCACATAACGGGCTTTCGACATGCGCCGACGTTTCAATTCCACCCATTCGGCGCCTGCAGGCTCGCGCGAACGAACGCGGGAAAATGTCGGGTTACGATGTCCGTAACCGTTGCAAAACCGATCAAGGCCGCCGAGCTGTGGGAGAACCTTTCGGTCCCCGAACTCGTCGAGCACGCCGTCCGTCGAGGCGAGGGCGTGGTCGGGCGCGACGGGCAGTTGATCGTCGATACGCGACCGCACACCGGACGTTCGCCCAAGGATAAATTCTTCGTTCGCGAGCCGTCCAGCCAAGAGCACATCGACTGGGGTGAGACCAATCAGGAAATCGAGGAGGGCGTGTTCGACGCACTCTTCGACCGCGTTTCGGCCTACCTGAGCGAACGCGAAGCGTATGCCTTGGACTGTTACGTCGGTGCCGATCCGGCCTACCGCCTGCCGATCCGCGTGTACAGCGAGTTCGCGTGGCAGAGCCTGTTTGCGCACCATCTGTTTATCACACCCGAAGAGCGCGATCCGAACTTCGCGCCCGAGTTCACGGTGGTCGACGCGGCGCTGTTTTCGGCCGATCCGCAACGCGACAGCACGCGGTCTTCGACCTTCGTGATGGTCAACTTCGCCATGCGTATCGTGTTGATCGGCGGCACGCGCTATGCCGGCGAGATCAAGAAGTCGATCTTCACCGTCATGAACTACCTGTTGCCGTTGCGCGAGACGCTGCCGATGCATTGCTCGGCCAATGTGGGCAAGGACGGCGACGTCGCGATCTTCTTCGGCTTGTCGGGCACCGGTAAGACGACGCTGTCGTCGGATTCGCACCGCCCGCTCATCGGCGACGACGAGCACGGCTGGTCGAACGACGGCGTGTTCAACTTTGAAGGCGGCTGCTATGCGAAGGTGATCAAACTTTCGCCGACCGCCGAGCCCGAGATTTGGGCCGCCACCAATCGCTTTTCGACGGTGCTCGAAAACGTTGCGTACGACGACGAGACGCGCAAACTCGACGTCGATTCGGATGCTAAGACCGAAAATACACGCGCGGCATATCCGCTCAGCTTCATTCCGAACATCGTGCCCGGCAGCCGCGGCGGCCATCCTAAGACGATTATTATGTTGACCGCCGACGCGTTCGGCGTGTTGCCGCCGATCGCCAAGCTGTCGCGCGAACAAGCGATGTATCACTTCTTATCCGGCTACACCGCCAAAGTGGCCGGCACCGAACGCGGCGTCACCGAACCGCAAGCGACGTTCTCGACGTGTTTCGGCGCGCCGTTCATGGTGCACCATCCGACGACGTACGCGCGTTTACTCGGTAAAAAAATAGACGAGCACGCGGTCGAATGCTGGCTGGTGAATACCGGCTGGACGGGCGGACCGTACGGCGTCGGAAAGCGCATGGCCATCGCCCATACCCGCGCGATGGTGAATGCCGCGATCGAGGGCCGAATCGAGCGCGATTTCGTTACCGAACCGTTCTTTGGTCTGCGTATTCCGAAGCACGTCCCGGGCGTGCCGGACGAGGTGCTCGACCCGCGCGGCGCGTGGAGCGATCCGGCCGCCTATGATGCTCAGGCAATGAAGCTAGCGACGCTCTTCTTCGACAATTTCAAGCGCTTCGAGGCGCACGCTTCGGAGGCGGTCAAGGCTGTCGCCATTCGCCCGTAGGCTCCTGCAACTCTTAATCCGGCGTTCAGGCACCTCCCGGCGACCGACCGTATCATAAGCCCATGAAGATCGCTAGTTTGGCCGCCCTCCTTGCGGCCCTTGCCCTGCCGATTGGGGCATCGGCGCAAGTCTACCCGCAACAGCAACCAGCCCCGGTGCAAGGCCAACAGCAGTCGGCCGGTTCCAAGCAATACAAACATTGGATGAAGCGCCTTTCCGGCCTGAATCTATCGCAGCAACAGATGCAGCAAGCCCAAAACTATCTGAATCAGTTTGCGTCGCAGCATCCGGCCGGCAGCCCGAAAGACCCGCAGGCGAATCACGCGCTGCGCGATCAGATCTATTCGATCCTAACGCCCGATCAGATGAATCAGCTGCGCGCTGAAAAGAAAGCCATGCACCAACAGCGGGAAGCCGCGCAAGGCCAGAACCCGCAGATGCAAAACCCGCAGGGTCAATACCAGCAAGGCCCGCCTCCGCAACAGCAACCCCCGCTCTAACCAACTCCCTTTTCTAGGCAATCCTCAGAAGCTGCGTCTCGCTGTATGCGGGGCGCAGTTTGCTTTTGGGTAACGTAGCGGTATGCTGCTTCTTAAATACGTTGCCGCCGTTGCGGCATGTGCGTGCATCGCCACCGTCGTGCCCGTACGGGCAGACGCCGCTCTGCCGACCGTTCCATCCGGTTTTCGAATCGATGTCGTCGCGCAGATCTCGGGTCCGCGCGAACTCGTCGCACTTCCCGACGGAGATTTGATCGTCGGCACGAGCTCGAGCGATGTGTACGTGCTGCCGAACGCGGAAGGCACGACGCCGGGAACGCCCCGCGTATTCGCGACGGCCAACGACGAGCTAGCGTCGGGCGTTGCCTTCTCGGCGCGGCATAAAGAGATCTATATCGCCACGAACGAGCACGTTTGGGCGACACGCTACGTTCCGGGGCGGCGCCGCGCCGGTGCGTTGAACAGCATCGCCAAGGTTCGCACGGGACCGGTCGCGCCGCACAGCGACGGCGACGTTCACAAAACGACGTCGGTCGCGTTTTCGGACGCCTCGAACATGCTCTATATCGGCGTCGGTTCGTCGTGTAACGCGTGCGTCGAGGTCGACCCGACGCGAGCATCCATCTTAACGCTTCCCGGCGGCAGGGGCGCACTCCACAAGATCGCTACCCGCATCAGGAATGCCATTGCGATGACGATTTCACCCGGCAACGCGCTTTGGGTCGGCGACGCTGGACAGGACAGTTTGCCGTTCGGCCATCCGTTCGAATTTCTCGACGACGTCACGTCGCATCCGCCGGTCGCCGACTACGGATGGCCGGTTTGCGAAGAGGATCACGTCCGATATTCGAGTTCGGCAATAAGCTGCAACTCGACCGTCGCGCCGCTGGCGGAGCTTCCGGCATACTCCACCATTATAGGCGCGATCTTTTACCCAACTAGCTCGGCCGGACGATATTCGTTCCCAGCGAAATTTCGCGGCGCGTTGTTCGCTGCGGCCCACGGCTCGTGGCATACAACCGGCGGAGGGTATGCCGCGGCACCGCAAGTCGCCTTCTTTGCGATGCACGGCGACCAGCCGGCCATCCCGGTCGATTGGGAAAACTCGAGCGCGCAGTGGCGCACGTTCGTCGGTGGATTCCAGAACGGAACGCAGCGCATCGGCCGTCCGACCGGACTGGCGATCGGCAAAGAAGGCAGCCTGTTCGTCGCGGATGACGACGCAGGCGTCATCTATCGGGTGCGACCCAACAAATAAGTTCCATTAGGCTACTTGGTTGTGGGTGATCTCTCGGACACCCACAATCTTTTCTAACTAGGGTCAATCCAAGCGGCCTCGACGTACGTCTTAATAGCCAGACCACCACGATGGGAAGGCTTGGCGAATGATTCGAGCAGGTTGGATGACGGCGTTAGCCGCGGTGTTGTGGATGGCGAGCGCCGGAGGCGCAATCGCGCATCCGCTCGGCAATTTTACGATCAACCATCTTGCGGTGGTTCGGGTCGATGGTACGCAACTGCGAGTTCACTACGTGCTCGACATCGCCGAAATTCCGAGCTTTCAGATCATGCACGGCGCCGGCGACTGGACCCGCTCCGCTCGAGCAGCGTGGTCCACCTCAGAAGCGCTGCGCGTCGCGACGTCGCTCGCGGTTTCGGACGGCGCTTCGCCCGTTGTTTTACGTCTAGAGCGCTCGCAGGATAGCACACGTCCGGGTGCCGGCCGATTGCCGACGCTGTACTGGAGCGGCGATTATGTCGCGACGCTCGCGCAAGTGCCGGCGCACATCACGATCGCGGACTCGGTGTACGGCGATCGGCGAATCGGCTGGAAAGACATCGTTCTCGCGGGCGCTCCGGAACCAACCGATGAGTTACGGCATTATCCGAGCGCGCTGATCGGCTCGCCGCGCCACAACGACCGCGCGAGCTTCGACCTGTCGGCTTCGGGCGCGATCGCGCATCTGTCGGTTCAGGGCGACGCGCAACAGACCTGGAGCGTCGCATCCTTCGTGGCACCGACCGCGCTTTCGGATCTGTTCGCCCGCGATCGCCAGACGCCGTTGCTCGTGCTGATTACCATTTTAGCCGCGTTCGGTTTGGGTGCGTTGCACGCGCTCGAGCCGGGACACGGCAAAGCGTTGCTCGCGTTCACACTCGTCGGTGCTCGAGCGACCTTTAAGCAGGCGGCGATCCTGGCGGCGGCGCTGACGTTCGCGCACACCGTCGCAGTACTGCTCCTCGGCTTCGTGTTGTTTTTCGCTGCCGGCTTCGCCAGCGAAAGCCTGTTTACGTGGATCACGCTGATCTCGGGTCTCGCCGTTGCACTGATCGGCGCGCGTGCGCTAGGCAACGCCTTGAAACGGGTGCAGGACCAGAGCCAACACGATCGCGCGCATCACTCGCACGATCATCACGCTCACGAGCACGGTCACGATCACCCGCACGATCACGAGCATTCGCACGACCACGAGCACGGCCATTCGCATGCGATTCCAGGCAAAGCGCCCTTACATTTTCCGAGCGCGGTGGTCGCTGCAATGAGCGGCGGGATCGCGCCCTGTCCGGCCGCCATCGTCGTGCTGCTGACCGCGTTGCATTTGCATCGCGTCGGCTACGGCTTGCTGTTGATCGTCATCTTCAGCTTAGGATTGGCCGCCGTGTTGACCGGCCTCGGTATCGCCGTCGTGAACGGCGCTGCCTGGCTACAACGTCGTTCGGGATTCGCGACCGTCGCGCGGTTCGCACCGCTCGTCACGGCCACGGTTATCTCGGTCATCGGCGCGACGATGCTCGCGCAAGGGCTCGCCGATCGCGGCGCGTCGGTCTCAACGGGCGTCATCGTGGCGCTCACTCTCGCGGCAATCGCCGCATACGCCCTCGTTCCCCGCTTCCGGCACGCAAAAGTACATGCGGCGATGCCGGTTCCAACAAGGAGCTTACTATGAAGCTGATACGTCAGCTCGTCCCACTAGCAGCAATGTTGCTGCTCGCGTTCGCGATCTCGCTCTATGCGGGACGCGCGGTACGCGCGTCGGACCATCAGGACTCGCCGACCGTCGTCAGCAATCCGTTGGCCGACATCACCGACGTGTTCGCGTTTCCGGATCCGAAAGACGCAAGCAAAGTTGCATTGGCAATGGACATCCGTCCGCTCATCCCGGGCGGTATGTACGGCAACATCGCACTCGATCCGAACGTTCTCTATCAGTTCAAGATTGCCAACGCCGGCGTTTCCAGCAACAAGTTCAACGAGAACTTGGTGATTCAGTTCCGCGCCAACTCGAGCGGCACCGGTCAAAAGATTACCGTGTACGGTCCGGCCGTCCCCAACGAAGTCGGAACGACCAACACGCTCGTCGCGAAGACCGGTCAGTTTGCGTTCAACAAAGTCTCGAACATCGACGGCGGCCAGATCAAAGTGTTCGCAGGCCCGCGTCGCGACCCGTTCTTCTTTGACTTAGCGCAGTTCTTCAAGATCATCCCCGATCGCGATTACGCGAACCAACCCAGCCCGCCGCCGCCCACCGCGACGTCGTTCCGGTTCGCAAAAAAATCGCAACCGATCATCCTCAACGGCGTTAGCTTCGGCACCGCCGGATCCAACGGCTGCGTTATCGCGCAACCGAAGGACTTGCTCAAACCTTACGACCTGCTTTCGATCGTCATCGAAGTCCCGAAAACGATGCTTGCGAGCGGAAGCCAACCCGGCGTGATCGGTCTGTGGGCGACCACGGCGACTCCCGACGGCAAAGCCCAATAGGAAGGACGAACATGACTAAACGTTACGCATTTGGGCTCGCCGCCGTGGCGCTCGCCGGAGCCGTTATCGGCGGCTGCACCTCGAACTCGGTCGGGTTCACGCCCGGCAATGGCAACAGCGGCGGAAACAGCCCGCCTCCCGGAACCAACTCGTATCAACAGATCGAACTGCTGTCGCGTCCCGCGGTGAAGGAAGTCTTCGAAGCCTTCGCCGACCACGACACGACCAATCGCGTCGAACCGTACGCAGATCCGACGCTGCAAGGCATGATCTTGTCGTTCAGCGAGGCATTCCGCAGCAAGAAAACCTCGCAGACGCTGCAAGCGGTTCTCTATCCGAACGTCCTGAAAGTCGACCTGTCGCAAAACGTGACGACGGCATCGTATCTGGGATACGAGACCGGTGGCGCGACCGGCAGTAAGTTCGGCGGCCGTGCGCTCGACGACGATGTCGTCGACATCTCGCTCGGCGCGCTGTTCGGCAACACCCTCTCGGCGCTCGGCCTGATCCCCGACGATCACAAAGAAGCGCCGTGTCTCACCACGGACAACGTAGCATACGATAAGAACAACACCTCGACGTTCCCGTATGTTCAATCGCCGCTCTAACGGGCTCGCGATCGGTGCGGAGGCCGCTGCTGCGGCCTCCGTTTTCCCGTTGCCGAAGATCTATGCGGTCTATGCTTTTCTCATAGCGCTCAACATCGGCGCTTGGGTGCTGGCTTTTGTGGCCTTCGGCAAACATCCACTGCTGCTCGGAACCGCTTTGTTAGCGTACACCTTCGGCCTGCGCCACGCGGTCGACGCCGATCACATTTCGGCCATCGATAACGTCACGCGCAAGATGATGCAGGACGGCCAGCGCCCGGTCGGCGTGGGTCTATATTTTTCCCTCGGCCACTCGACGATCGTCGTCGCGCTGTCGATCGCGGTCGCATGCGGTGCGGCCTTCGTGCGTCACGCGATGCCCGCGCTCGAGAGTACCGGCGCCGTGGTCGGGGCATGCGTATCCGCGGCCTTTCTGCTGATCGTGGCGGCCATCAACACCGTCGTGTTGATCGATATCGTGCGTGCCTTCCGCCGCCTCACACGCGGTGCGGATGACTGGAACGACGGCGTCGACGATGCGCTTGCCAAGCGCGGCCTGATGGGCCGCTTCTTCGGCTCCTTCGTGAAGCTGGTCGATCGCAGCTGGAAGATGTACCCGGTCGGAGTGCTCTTCGGGCTGGGATTCGATACCGCAACCGAAGTTGCGCTGTTGGGAATCGCCGCCGTCGAAGCATCCAAAGGTTTGCCGGTCTACGATATTTTGATCTTTCCGCTCCTATTCACCGCCGGAATGTCGCTGCTCGATACCACCGACGGCATTTTGATGCTGGGCGCGTACGGTTGGGCGTTCGTCAAACCGATGCGCAAGCTGTACTACAACATGGTCATCACGATGGTCTCGGTGCTGGTCGCGGTCGCCGTCGGCTGCGTAGAGCTCGCCGGCATCGTGGCCGACCGCTTCAATCTTACCGGCGGCTTCTGGAACGCCGTCGGACGCGTCAACGACAACTGGGGCGAGTTAGGCTTTATCATCATCGGCGTGTTCATCGCTAGCTGGATTATTTCGATCGCCGTATACCGCTTGCAACGATACGACGAATTCGACGCCCCGATGAACGCGACCACTCCTTCGGCGACCTCATAACGTGGACGTTCTCAAGCGTCCCGATATTCGCCGCTTGGTCCCGTCGTTCATAATTGCGACCGTAGCGGCGGTCGGCATCGGCTTCGCACCGATGATACTCGACCACAGCGTGCAAACGCCGGGACCCTACGTCGCGCCGGTGAAACGCGATTATCTCCAGCGCGATGCGATGGTCGCGTTTCTCGAACAACAGTCGAAGGTCGATCCGGCCGATCAGATTACGCTGCGAATGCTGTCGGCGCAATACATGCAGCGCTTCCGCGAACGCTACGATCTTACCGACATCGCGCGCGCGGCCGCCGCGGCACGCCGCTCGCTGGTACTGCAACCGCAGGGTAATACCGCGGCGCACATGGCGCTCGGCTCGACGCAGCTGGCGAACCACGATTTTCCGAATGCCCTGGTGAACGAACGCGCGGCGTTAGCCGGTGAGCCCTTCAATCGAAACTCGCGCGCGCAAGTGGCGTCGGTGTTGATGGAACTCGGGCGGTACGGCGAGGCGCGGTCGGAGTTGGCACCGATCGTCGACGATGCCCATCAGGAGGATCCGACGGTCGATGCGGTTCGTGCACGCTTTGACGAACTGACCGGCCGGCTGGAGGAAGCTCGCGGGTATATCTCGCGCGCGATCGCGACCACCGATTCGATCTCAGAGAATCCGGCGTACGACCGTTCGTGGTTTCACATGCGTGCGGCACAGCTCGCGTTCGAAGACGGCGATGCGCGCAACGCGGAAACCGAATTCGCCACGGCGCTGCAATTATTTCCCGACAATTCGATGGCGCTGATGTTTGAGGCCAAGATGTTTCGCGCGCAAGGCCGTTGGCAAGAAGCGCTAACGGCGGCGACCCACAGTGCCGATCTCTATCCGCTGCCGCAGGCGTTGGGCTACGAAGCCGATGCACAGCGCGCGTTAGGTCTCGGCGCGCAGGCACGGTCGACCGACGAATTGATCGACGCCGAGAAGCGTTTGTTCGATTCGCAAGGCATCAACGATCGGCTGCTGGCCAACTATTACGCCCAACGCGGCGTACATCTCGATACCGCATTGCAGGCGGCGACGAGCGATTACCGCAAGCGCGGCGACGAGATCTACGCCGACGACACGATGGCCTGGACCCTAGCACGAATGGGCCGTTGGCACGAAGCGCGCCGTTTCGCGCAACGGGCGACGCGGATGAACACGCAAGATTCCGACGTTGAATTCCATGCCGGCGTTATTGCGCTGCACACGGGCGCGGTAGCGGAGGGTACGCGTCGCATTCGCGAAGCGTTGGCGCTCAATCCGCAGTTCGATCCGTTCGAAGCGCCGCAGGCGCGGGCGTTGCTTAGCGCCGCTCGGCAGTAATCAGCCAACCCGCTACGCCGGCGTCGCCGTGAAACCGGGTCATCACGCGCTCGGGTTCGATCGCGATCACGTTCCAGCCGGATTCGCGATCGAACGCGGACGCAATATCCTCGCGCGAGATCGGGTTTGGACCACGTTCGTCGCCTTCGTCGGCGAAGGCTAACACGAAGAGCATCGCGCCCGCCTGCGTGACGACGGCAAGACTGCGTACGTATCGTCGCCGTTCGTCGGCGTCGAACGTGTGAAAGAGTCCTGAATCCACGACGGTTTCGAAGGTTCTGCCGAGCCGCTCGAGCGCTAGCGCGTCGGCGGCAATAAATTCGACGTCGAGCCCGCGTTGCGCCGCCTTCGCGCGCGCCATCTGCAGCGCGGTTTCTGCTACGTCGAAGCCCACAACCGCGGCACCGGTTTCGGCGATTGCCAGCGAATTGTCGCCGACGCCGCAGCCCGCGTCGAGCACAGGACCGGCAAAGGCGTGCCGGGCTACGAGGCGAGCGATCGCCGGTTGTGCCCCCGCGATGTCCCACGGCGCTAGGTCGCCGATATACGAGCTGTCCCAGGACACTCCGGACATGCGTTCGTGGCTGGTCGGAGCACGATCCGTCATATCAATTCTTTCTCCATAATAGAACGATTCTTCGATGACGGTCGAAGTACTGTGGTATGGACGGCGTGCCGATCGAAGCGATGGAAGTTACGGCAATCGAGGTGTTAGGCGAACAGCCTAACGGCGAAACCGAACGCGAGTTTAAGCGCTCTATATCGGGAATTTTTAGGCTGCATCCTACGGTAGCCGAAGCGTACCTTATGCGCGTGCGGTATTCCGGACAAGGTGACGAATCGGTCGCCTTAGGCCTGCGCTTCGTCGGTCCCGACGTCGACGAGCAAGTAATCTCGGAAACCGGTTTGGCCTTTCGGACGATGTTCGGCGGCGGCGGTCAACATCTCGATATTATCCCGCTCGACGAGGATTCGGTCGAACAGCTCGAATTTAAGCCGTTTTACGTAGTACGTTTCGAGACCACCGGATAACCGCTTCGCCGGCGGTCGGGCGTTCGCTGACGCGAACGAATGCATTTCGCTCGAGCGCGCGCTGCGAGGCGATGTTACCGGCGAGCGTTTCGGCAACGATCGTATGGATCGCATCGTCTTCTTCTGCGGAACGGACGATCGCAGCAACCCCGTGCGTCGCGAATCCACGGTTGCGCCGAGCGGGCGCGACGTTGTAGCCGATCTCGACGATTCCAGCGACCGGCGGCCCGTGATAGCCGCATAAGCCGACGACTTCGCTGCCGGCGACGATCATCCAGGAACCAGCGTAGCCTTGACGTTCGGATAGACGCCGGACGTGCTCGATAATTTCCGGTTCGTCGACACCGCCTTGGGGCAATTGCAGTTCGTCGACCGGATCGCCCCGTCCGAGCATCCAACGGAATGCGGCTTCCGTTACCGGCACGAGCCGCACGTGCGGCGCATTTTGCGACGTGCCCATTTATTGTAGCGAGTCGAGAAACGTTTGGGCGCGCGCCGCGCCGCTATCGTCGTTTTCGATGCGGTAGTGTCGCAGAGCGTTATTAGCCGCCTCGCGAGCGGCGTCGCGCTGACCCTGACCGAGTTGAATGTTCGCTAAGAGCAAATAGCCGTCGCCATCGTCAGGATGCGCCTTCAAGTAACCGTTGACGTCGATGAGCGCCCCGGCATACTGCTGCAGGCGAAAGCGTGCGGTCGCGCGCCAATACCGCGCGTTGTCGCCACTCGGCTCGAGCTCGAGATATTTCGTGAAGTCGGCTTCGGCCGCCGTCCACTGTTCGAGTTGGATCTCGGCGCGTCCGCGGTAGAAGCGCGGCGTCGGCCAGTCGCCGTCCAGCGTGATGGCCGCGCTGCAATCGGTAAGCGCCATCGCCGGCTGCAATTGTGCCAGCCGGACCCGGCAGCGTGCCGACAAATTCGAGGCGGAGTTGGGATCGATATCGATCGCGCGATCGATATCGCGAGCGGCGGAGGCGGAATCGTCGAGGTCGAGCTCGACTAAGGCGCGTTGGCGCAATGCGTAGCCGTAATTCGGATTGAGTTCGATCGCGCGGCTACAATCAGCTAACGCCTCCTTCGACTGGTCGATATCCCAGCGGGACTCGCATCGAGAAGCGTAGGCATAGGCATAGTCCGGGTTCACCCCAATGGCGGCGGTATAGTCGGCGATGGCTTTAGCCTGGTCACCGCTGTTCTGGTAGACATCGCCGCGATCGACGAGCGCTCGGGCCACGTTCGGATGAGCGCTGATGTAGCGATCGAGCAGCTCGAGCGCTTCTTTATTGTTGCCGGCCTGGGTGAGCTTCTCGGCCTGCAGCAGATCCATGCTCACGACGTCGGACGTCCCCTGCCCGCCATCTTGTGCACTCTGCGCACGGGCGCCGGCCGTCGCACTCAACCCGCACGCAAGACTGAAAGCGGCGACGAGTAAAGCTCGCGCCGTGATCGACTGAAGCAATCGCATTCGCACGGCCCATCCTTTCGCCGCATACAGAAAGAGCCCGCCGTGTGTTCGGCGGGCTCTTCTACTGATAATCCGGCGTCGACCTACTTTCGAGGGACCCTGCGGTCCGACTATCATTGGCGCTGGCGGGCTTAACTGCCGTGTTCGGGATGGGAACGGGTGGGACCCCGCCGCTATGGACGCCAGAAACTTGATCCCCGAAGCGATGGCGAGCCGGAGCTCCAGCCGATCGCGTCGGGAAATTTTGCTTCCTCAAAAGCTGTATAGAGAAGAACTTCCAGTGCCACTTCACAGTGCGTTGCGTATAATTTTGAGTTAAGTCAAAATTTCCGAGCGATTAGTACCGGTCAGCTCCACACCTTGCGATGCTTCTACCCCCGGCCTATCAACGTGGTGGTCTACCACGACTCTTCACCCTTACGGGATTGAGATCTCATCTTGGAGTCAGTTTCACGCTTATATGCTTTCAGCGTTTATCTGATCCGAACGTAGCTACCCGGCTATGCTCCTGGCG